>NZ_JBHUMH010000060.1:0-156979 GCF_042684845.1 Paenibacillus yanchengensis
TCTGTTTCTTAAATGCTGCTGTGAATGTTCTTCTTTGTTTGGACATGGTAGTAGTTCCGCTCCTTCATCTATTTCTTTTATTCTACTACCCCTTAATTTTTCTGTCTAACTTAGTATAGCCGATCCACCTTCTATGGATGCGAATGCACGAGAAACAAGCGCTGCATCTTTGTGAATACCTGCACTATGACCTATGATTTCTCGATTAAAAAAATCGATCAGGGTACATACATAGTTCCATCGACTACCCACCCTAACATAAGTGAGATCGCTGACTACCACGCGTTTTATTTCGGTTTGTTGAAACGCTCTGTTCAAGCTATTCTTCGTGTTATCTTCATTACTTGCCGCCTTGCTTGGCTTAAACTGAGCTATCGTATACGTAGATACTAGTTTCTTGTTCTTTCCGACTAATTCGTCGTCTAGATACAATTAAATCGAGTTCTTTTAACTTTAATTTTATCTTTCCAGTGCCATAGACCCTTCTATTTTCATGAAAGATAGTAATACTGGCTTGAATAATGTCGTCTTCGGATGGTCGTTCATTTGCTTCATAATAAACGTACTTCTTGCAATTTGTAGGACGTTACACATTGCTGATACCGAGTACTTATCACAATTAATCTGGATGATAGCTACGATCAATCCATGATCAGCGCTGCTTGCTTTAAAATGTCGTTCTCCATCTTAAGTTGCTGAATTTCTTTTCGTAGTGTGATAAGTTCGTTTTCTTCTGCGGATCGATTATCCTTTTCTTTGAAAGAACCTGTAGCTTGCGCTTGCTTAATCCATCTATCTAATGCTGATGATGTAAGCTCATATTCTTTCACAATTGCTGCTCTAGGTTTACCATTTTCATAGAGATCAACCATCTGTTTTTTAAATGCTGCTGTGAATGTTCTTCTTTCTTTAGACATGGTAGTAGTTCCGCTCCTTCTTCTATTTCTTTTATTCTACTACCCCTTAATTTTTATGTCTAACTTAGTATAGCCGATCCAAAGCGACAGCGTGGATGTAGTTGTTAATGGCAAGCTGCTAGACCAACAAGGTGTGCTTATAGACAATGTTACGTATGTACCTGTACGTGCTGTGGCTGATGCGTTGGGGGCTAGTGTTAAGTGGGATAGTAAGACGAGGACTGTTAATATTAATAAGTAGAGTGATGCCCGCCGACCTAAACAGGTTAGCGGGCATTTTTTGATTAACCCTTTAGTTTGCTGGAAAAGAATCCGTATTATCAGTCTGTTTTTAACGGTTTTATTAGGGTAAGCTTGAACAAAACTAATTGGGGGAATTAAAAAATGAATAAGAGAAGATTTACGAAGTTTGGTTTGTTGGTCATGCTGACGGCTGTGTTGATGTTTACTTCGTCAGTATCAGCAACGGGAACGGTGCCTGTTGCGAGTAGAGTTGTATATTTTTCTATACAAAGTAACAACCTTTATGGGCTAAACAATGCCGTTCAATATGCTACAGGGATTACCTTAAACATAAATAACTTATCCGACTCAGAAAATGATGTTATTGTTACATTGTACAAAAAAGATGGAACAGAATTTAATGAAGTGGGTTCTAATGAAAATGGGATATCGTCTTATTTCGTTCCTGGATCGAAAGTGACAATATCGCCGATATCAACTGTGTAATATTTTGCGACATTTGGTGAGTGGGCTGCAACAAACTACTCATGTGAAGACAGATCCACATTTGGTAAAATAACCATCTATACAAATAATGGTCCTATTATGGCGAGTGGGGAAGTACATGGTGCAAAAAGAATTACAGACACTTCGTCTACACCAAAAACTCTTCTGTATAATAACTCTACAATAATTATTAATGATGGAAATCCATTCTAATAAATTCAAAGTCCAATGCCTATGCTGTCTGTGGAATTGACCTGAATTAATAATTATTTTAATTATAAAAATTCGCAATGGGAAAGCGTTCCTGCGGCTTTAATGTCAAGTTTATAAATAGAGTAATGCCCACTGTCCTGTGATGGGGAGTGGGCGTGAAGTTTTAAATGGATGATTGTTGGATGGTATTAGAAGGAGAGTAGTGTATATTTTCGATAACACATAATATGGTATGGAGATGAGCAAAGTTGTTTTTTACATAACGGTATATTTCTAGTTTGTTACTTATTTCATTTTAGATATTCTTATATTAATAAGTGAAATATTTTAATTCTATTCTATATTGATCCAAACTTTGTGAATTTATAAACAATAAAATGTGATGGAAATTTTGTTAGTTATTAGGAACTAATTAGTAATTTTGGTATTGATTATTACACCAAACAACGTTAACGTTGGTATTGTTAATATTAACTAAAAATAGAATAGGAGGAATTATTTTGTTTAAAAAGAGATTTAGGGGATTTATGTTACTTGTTTCATGTATGTGCGTTGGTCTCATTTCCTTTAGTTTGTTTTCTTCGGTTTCACAAGCAACCTATTTTCAGTGGAAATGGAAAACAATTAGTTATCAAGGTGATGTTGTATTGAGGGTTAACGGAGATAACCTTCATTCTAGTTATTCAGGTAGCACTTTTACTAGAGGGTTGGATCTTTGGTCAAACAGCGGCGCAAATGTGACGATTCAGACTGCTCCTATTCCAACTTCTAATGTTGATATATTTGGTGTGGATAAAAGTACCTGGAATAAAAATGGTTGGGGTAATGGATATGCTTGGACGCAACCTTACAAAGATAATGGTTTAGCTTGTATGGCGTCACCGGTTAGTGATTATACAATACATTGTGGAACTGGATCTGAGGTTAACTATGCAGGAATTTTCACAAACGATGGAAATATTATCACAAGTTCTAAAAGAAAAGCATTGATAGCGCATGAACTTGGACATGTAATGGGTTTGGCTCACACAAGTTTCATAACAGCGAAATCGACTTCTTTAATGACAGCAGGTCTAGCGGGTGGACTGGTTCCATCAGCTTATGATGTTAGTGAAGTTAATAGTCGATATTAAAAGGAAGGAGGGAAATTATGAATAAAAAATATGTAGGAATAGTTGCTGTTTCATTGGCATTGTCTATTGTATTTGGGGGACTATTAGGAATTGCAAAAAAAGAAAGTCGACAAATAGTGGATTCGCATAATACCGCTGTATCATCTCAAAATTCTTCATTAGAAGATGAATTTTGGAATGTTGATTTAATTATACGAGGAACTGTTTTGGGTGAAGGAGATACTTATTCGAGAGATGCAGGTGTACCGATCAAAAGGAAATTTAATATGCAAATTACGCCAGCTACCATCCGAGTGGATAAAGTGTTGTATGGAGAAACAGACGAAACAGAAATAACATATTTACAACATGGTTCTACGGACAACGCAATTGAGAGTAAAAAAATGGTTAAAAAATCAGAAGAAGTTCTGCTAATTCTGAATAGAACTGATGATGGAACATATTGGTCATATAATTTTGACGATGGGATTTGGAGAATTGAGGATGGGAAAGTGAAATCTGATTCACAATCAGAGTTGTTGAATAGCGGCGACGGGAAAGAACAGCAATTAGAGAAGTTTATCAGTAAAATAACAAAAGCTGCTAAAAATAAAAGAAAAGCTAATGACTAGAAGGATTGAATTTTATTCCCCCCTATTCATCGTATAAAACAGAAGGAATTTTCATTTTTATATCGAAATTCATCATTAGAAGGGGGATGAATTTCGATATGAACAAATACATAGATAAAATTGTTGTTATAGAACTGGAATCAGGTGACATATACGAAGGTGCTCTGGAAGATGCTGACGGCGGATATGTAAAGATCACAAAAGGTGCTGAAGTGTATCATCTACCACGTCATGAGATCTTTGAAATAAAATTGGTTCCAAGTTTTGGATTTACGTATGAATAAAAAAGAGTCACGCATGGAAACATATCACATCCCTGGCGACTTATATATTGATTATTATAAATTGTTTTGGCAATGCATGAGCATCCCCGAAACGTCCCCCAAACGTCCCCCGATATAACAGAACGAAGCATTGTATAGCTAATTCATTTTTACGAATATGCTCAATCTATGCAGTATCACAGATGGTATACAACCATATCTAAATCAAGTACATATATCGGACACAAGTCCATCAATGGGAACGAGATCAGTATTTTCCGTTGTAAACTTGATGAAAAGTACCGTAGTGGTGCGGGTTTTGGGGGATTTTAGTTGGGGGGTATTTTCTGGGGAAGGGCTTAGATTTTTAATGTGCCCCCAGAATGCCCTCCTATTTTTTATGTTGCGAGTTAAAAACACTCTCAGTAGGGTGACCAAGTCGTTGACTTCTTCGGAGGTAGTGGATTGAACCCTCATAATTTGTGATCAGCTTGGTCGTATCTGCAGAATAATGGAGCTGGATCCTATTTTCTGTGTCGTTATTAAAAAGCGATACCAAGAAGCCACTGGCATTGAACCTGTGCTGCTTCGTCGTGTAGATCCCGCAGCCTAAATATAGGCTATGTTAAGTTTGTTAAGGATTCTCTTATTAAGCTCCGGGGCAGTAAAGTTAGTAAATAAAGTCCGGTTCAGCCGACATCGCGTATCAACAAAGAATAGACAATCACCTATGTTGCCTTAGATGAGTATCCTATTGTTAAAGCTATTTTAATTAGACGGAGGAAACAGCATGGGATACTTTGTTACTGTAGAACCAGGTGTGAAAATATATGTAGAGGATGTGAACCCAGAGGGGAGTAAAACAATACTATTTATACATGGTTGGCCTTTAAACCATAAGCAGTTTGAATATCATTTTAATATTCTTCCAGCAATGGGGTACCGATGTATAGGCATTGACTGGAGAGGTTACGGTAACTCTGATAAACCATTTAGTGGCTACAATTTTGACAGATTGGCAGATGATATCCGTGCAGTAGTAGGTGCATTGCAGTTAAAAAACTTCACATTAGCAGGACACTCCACAGGGGGAGCAATCTCGATTCGATATATGGCTCGCCATCAAGGTTATGGAGTATCCAAGCTTGTTCTTATAGACGCTGCATCTCCGACTAGTGTGCCAGAAGAACTTGCAAATATGTTCATTACAGGAACACTAAATGATCGTCCTAAAATGTTGCAAGGAGTAACGGATCTCTTTTTTTTCCAGTATATTACGGAGCCATTCTCGGACTGGTTCTTTCAAATGGGATTACAAGCAGCTAGTTGGTCGACTGCGGCAGTCATGACTACACTAAGAGATGAGAATGTGTACAATGATCTTAGCAAAATATTTGTACCTACATTAATTATTCATGGCATCCATGATAAAATCGTTCCCTTTATCAATGCTCAGGAAACAAATAAGCTAATTAAAAATTCACAACTTGTTCCATTTCAATATAGCGGTCATGGTGCTTTCTGGGAAGAACGTGACAAGTTCAACCAGCTATTAATGCAATTTATTGGCTGATCGTCTCTTTAACAAACCGGGGAAATTAATTTAGAATCAACCGCCTGATGTTGGGCGGATTTTTTTATGCCACAACAAAATAAAAAGAGAGACGCAGTAACGTCTCTCCGCTAACCAGGGTGACACCCCTGCATGAGATCATGTACAGCCGTGGCTACGATTTGCGAATGCATGTAGATGAATTACTGCAGCAGCATGAAGCTGAGATCATGCTTGGGATCATCGAGAGTAAGGAACAGTACCGCAAGATAATTAAGGCTGCTATCGCTCGATGGGTTCGTAATTTTCAGAAGGGCCATATCGAAATACAAAGCGTCGACAATTTACGTAAGTTGATTGAGCTAGATATTGAGTTGCAGAAGGATGACTTGAATTAAGTTCCCTTTCAATCTCATCAATGACAACTGAAAATTTCTTTATAAATTTGTTTTTGCTATCTTCTATCACTACATGGATCATAACAGCTACAAACATTGCTAATATTGCAAATGCAAGATGAGGTAATCGTTCTAAAGTATGAATTGAGTTTTGTAAAAATGATATCTTTACTTCTTCTGGGGAAAGAGAAGCTACGGAAACTACTATAGTCATTAAAGCTATAAGTAGTGAAGTTGTTATTATTACTCCATTAAAAACTTTAGATGGTATTTTTTCTTCACTATGAATATGTACAGAAAACTTGAGTTGCCTTAACCGTTCTGGAGATAGTTTTTTTATTTCTTCATACAGAAGATTTATATTTCTAATTAGTTGCTTGTTTCTTTTTTTAGAGAGTAGTTTATTTACTTTATGTCGGTGAGAGTGGATCGTCAAAGGATGAAAGATGTGATAAGATGAATCCACAATGTTTGACTTAGGAGGTATATATACCCATGTATGCATGGCTAAAAATGGCAGCGGTCTTAATTGTGACGGCTATGCTGACTCGATTAACCCCGTTTTCTTTCTTTTTCCGTAATGTGGATACATTGATCCATGAGCTGTCTCATGCATTGGTTACTTTAGTACTGTCTGGAAAGGTGAGGTATATTTATCTATTCAGCGATCAGAGCGGTGTCACACTGACTTCCTTCGCCAGTGCGTGGAAGGGGATTCCAATTTCATTGGCTGGTTATACAGGCTCAGCAATGTTTGCAGTTTTGTTGTTCTTTTTATTCGCTCATCGCAAAGTAAAGGCCGGTTTAATTGTCATTGCTTCGTTAGCTTTAATTGGACTTCTTTTATTTGTACGAAATAACTATGGCATGATGTGGAGTGGAGGATTTGTTGCAGTCACGATTTTAGTTTATGCTTTTGCTCCATCTTGGCTGCGTAACGGCTATTATTTGCTCATTGCTTTTATATGTTTAGTCGAGTCGGTACTTAGCTCTTTTACGATATTATCGATGTCGTTTTTATATCCTTCTATAGCAGGTGATGCGACAAATCTGAGCAATTATACGCATGTGCCAGCTTTCGTTTGGGGAATACTGTTCACGTTATTTTCCTTGTGGTGTGCCAAACATTCTACAATGTTACTGTTTCGTAAAGAACCAGAACCGATAGATGAAAGTTTGGGAATGTAACACGTCAATTAATTGTGAAACAGGGTACTCTACACTGTATTCCTTTACTTTTCGTGATTTCATTTCAATTGGGTCAAAATTACAAAATCTCATATGTTTCGAAAATTGGAATAAAAAATTATGACTGTGAAAAGAAGCTTTTTTAACACAAAGTGACCATAACTTAACTGTAAGTTGAAAAGTATCTTACAGTTTTTTATGCTATATAGCTATAGTACAATTGAAATTAATTATCTAGGAGGAGACTCTTGAAAAACATATTAGGGTTTATGATCTTGGGGATGGCTATTGCATACTTATCATTATTCTTAGGCACGTTTGGTTTGATCTTACTTGGTGGAGCAGCTTTTGGACTCCTACTATATATTGCAATTGCTGTTTCGAAAAATAATAAATAAAGTATATTGTAAAACTTTTCTTAAACGGGTGAAGGGACCATCTCCAATGCAGCAATGAATGCTACTAAGGAGTGGTCCCTGATATCACTTACAGACTATTTTGTTGCGGCAAGTTTAGCTTAAGCTGATATTAGCAGCAGTTGTTTTTGCCGAAGCCTACAAAGCTGCAAGAAATAATTACCAAGAGGATGAAAAGCACAAGAATTGAACCTGTGTTTGAGTGTGCACCACCGAATGCTGACATATTGTTCTTCACCTCCCTGCCCTGCGGATATAGTATAGGTTATGCACTATAGGGGGGAGTTGACTGGGTGTTTGTGTATTATTGCAAATCTCTAAATAAACCGATGACTTTTCCTAATATCGTCACATTCGGAAGCCGAATGGGCTGCATTGTTTCGTTCTCTGGTTGTAAACGAATATGATCTTTTTCTTTATAGAAAGTTTTAACAGTTGCTTCATCTTCCTCTGTCATAGCAACGACAACTTCTCCATTGTTCGCGGTTTGTTGCTGGCGAACAATAACGTAATCGCCATTATGTATACCTTTCTCAATCATACTGTCTCCAATAACGTTTAAAATAAATACAGTGTGTTCACCTACGAAATGAGTAGGTAATGGAAAATAATCTTCAATATTTTCTGTTGCAGTTATCGGTAATCCGGCTGTTACCCTACCAACTACTGGGACTGTTACGACAGGTAGTGGTGTAAAAGTGTCTTGATCTGATTCTTGATTAAGTATTTCAATAGCACGTGGCTTAGTTGGATCTCGGCGAATAAATCCTTTTTTCTCTAATCGATCCAGATGGCCGTGAACCGTAGAGCTTGATAGTAGTCCAACCGCTTCTGCAATTTCTCGGACGGAAGGAGGGTAGCCCTTATCTTTCACTTCTTGTTTGATGAAATCGAGAATCGCCAGCTGTCGTTTGGAAATTTTGGTCACGACAATCAACTCCATTCTTCATAATTAACATAAATTATAACATAGAACCGCCGTTCGTACAAACACAAGTTCTTGCGAACAAACATTCTATTTTTATCTTGAACCAAACGTGCGTTCGTGCTACAATCGAAATAGAACAAATGTTTGGGGAGATGACGAAATGTACATACATACAAGCTCATATAAGTCGATTTATGGTGATAATAGAACAGAAGAATCTAGGAAGTATTCGAATAAGGTTCGTTATATAAAGGAGTTTACTCGCCTACAGTCTAAAGTGGTTATAAATATTATCGTTTTAACATTGTTTTTGTCTATATCTGTATTAGTTACAATTAATGCTTCTGATCAATATTCGGATCAACCACAGGTTGGTGAATATGTCGTATTTGCGACTGCTGGCGATACATTGTGGTCAATTGCGCAGCAATATGGTCCAAATAATAAAGATGTTAGGCAACTAATCCATAAGATTAAAGATCGTAATTTATTAACATCATCCGAAATTTTAATTGGACAACGCCTTATTATTCCAAAATTCTGACAACTCTGTGGAACAGAAGATAAAACAATAGAGCGAAGCACTGTAACAATCGCACAGGTTCGCTCTATTACTTTACTATATATATTTGCTGTTGAAGATTAGTAATCGACGTTATTCTTGTCCTTTATATTGGGCAACCGCGACACAAAGCTCAATAATATCATTTGCATGGATGTCGCCAATATTACCAATTCTAAATACTTCTACATCGGATAATTTTCCTGGGTAGATAACAAAGCCTTTATTTTTTAGGAAATTATAAAAACCTAGAAACGTAAATGAAATATGTGTTGGATAAATAAAAGTTGTAATGATCGGTGACTGTAAAGCTCTTGGCAAATAAGCGGTAAATCCAGCATCGCTCATACTGTCTACTAGAATTTGTTGATTATTTTTATAGCGTTCGTATCTAGCCGCGACGCCACCTTCTTGTTCCAGCTCTAATAGAGCTTGTGCAAAAGCACGTACGATATGAGTAGGAGATGTAAAGCGCCATTTGCCTGGATCTTCTTGCATTGCTTGCCATTGATCATATAAGTCTAAGGAAAGTGATCGTGCTTGCCCTTTGCATTTCTCTATTTCCGTCTGTTTTGCAATAATGAAGCTAAATCCAGGTACGCCTTGAATGCACTTATTAGCACTACTGATCAGAAAATCGATATTTAGTTGTTCAGTTGCGATTGGGATGCCACCAAAACTACTCATCGCATCAACAATTGCAATTCTATGATGTTTTTTAATTGTATTTACAACTGCTTCGAGAGGATTTAAAATACCTGTTGTTGTTTCACAGTGTACCATCGCTACGTGAGTGATAGAAGGATCCGCTAGCAAATGCTGTTCCACTGTTTCTGCACTGATTTGTTCATTAGCTGCAAATATGACAGATTGATAAGGTATGCGCAATACGTGGCAGATTTCTTCAATACGTTTACCGTAAGCACCATTTTGTAATATGAGTAGTTTGCCTGATTGCGGAATAACTGAACCTAGTACTGATTCGACTCCAAAACTTCCACTACCTTGCATCAAAATAGCGGTATATTTTTCTTCCGAAGCTTCAGCTACTTCTAATAGTTGTTTTCTAATTTGTTGGACAATTTGTTTATACTCATCATCCCAAGTGCACCAATCTTTTAACATTACTTCTTTAACAGTTGCGGTTGTTGTTAATGGTCCTGGCGTAAGTAGTAGGTAGTGATCCTTCTTCATATTTAATACATCCTCTCAGCATGGATTAATTTGTTGGACAATTTGTTTTTAGTTGTTTTTTGTTATTATTAATTGTTTTTAATTTTACTTTTCTTTTTCAATTGTTGCAATGATGATTTATCTAATTTACAAAACATTAATAGTTTGTTTTTTGTTTTTTTTCGATAATAGGTCGCTATCTAATAATTACGTCATATTCATGTTACAATTTGATTGTTAAATGGATGTAAACTTGACAAGGGATAGGTAGAAATGTAAAAGTAGAATGGAGTATTTAAATCGTGAGAGGATGGGCTACTAGTAATGAATATCGATCAGTTGATAGCAAGAATAAACGAGTTGTCGCGCAAACAGAAAGCAACAGGTTTGACAACGGAAGAAGTGGTAGAGCGTGATAATCTACGACAACAATATTTACAAAATTTCAAAAGTAATATGCGTCAAGAATTAGACCGTATTAAGTTTGTTGATGAAGAAGAAGAAGGTCAGTTACATTAATTGTAGTTGTCCTTTTTTGCAGCATGATGGATAGAGAAGATATGGAGGGATGGGAATGTCTCGTTCTTGGGAACGTCAAGTTCGTAAAAACATGCAAAAAGTCAATCAAACACGTAAAAAGTCTGGAAATTCTCCTATTAGCTTGTATAGTGAGAAAGGTAAACAGTCTGTCTTTAAAGGAAGAAATTATGTTATTCCATTTTTATTAATTTTGTTTATACTTGGTTATTTGTTTATTGTTACGGCACAGCCTGATTTTGTGGCAAATGGTATGTTTTGGGTGACGGTTATCGCATATGTAGTGTTAGCAATAATGTTCTTTTTCCGTAGACCCTATTTGACTATTGGGAAAGATTTTGTACAATCAAGAAGAATAACTGGTGACAAAACGTTATACGCAACTGGTATTAAAGAAATACGCTTGCAAAAGGATTCTGTTGTTATTGCTCCAAAAACAGGTGCAGCATGGACATACTCCAAAGTGTTGAATCGTTTTGCGACAGAACAGATGGGACAAAAGCTAATAGAATTCGGTAAGAAAAATGATGTAAACGTAGTGGAACATTGATAATGAAGTAACGGTTGAGGAGAGACTAAATAAAATGACGAAAAAAGCAGTACTATTTGATTTGGATGATACGCTATTGTGGGATGAGCGTAGTATTAAAGAAGCGTTTGAGGCTACTTGTATGGAAGCTGCGCGTGTTGTCGATGTAGATCCAGAAAAATTAGAGGAAGCTGTTCGAATGGAAGCACGTGCACTATATGAAACATATGATTTCTATCCATTCACGAAAATGATCGGAATTAACCCTTTTGAAGGATTATGGGGAGATTTTAAAGCAGGAGATTTGGTAGATTTTCGTAAAATGCAAGAAATTGTTCCTACATATAGAAAAGATGCTTGGACAAATGGCTTAAAAAAACTTGGTGTTGATCATGCAGAATTAGGTGCGAAACTAGCGGAATTGTTCCCGGCAGAGCGTAGACAACGACCGATTATTTACGAAGAAACGTATGCAGTATTAGAGCAATTAAAAGGAAAGTATAAACTATTGTTGTTAACGAATGGTTCGCCTGATTTACAGCAAGAAAAACTAAGTGGTGTTCCAACATTAGCGTCCTATTTCGATCATATTGTTATATCTGGACAATTCGGTGAAGGTAAGCCGAAAGCGTCAATCTTTCAATATGCTATGGAGCAGCTACAGATAACAGCTGATGAAGGTGTGATGGTAGGAGATAAATTGACAACGGATATACTGGGTGCTAATGGGGTTGGTATGGATTCTGTTTGGCTCAATCGTCATCATGCTACCAGAAATGATGAAATCATTCCTACTTATGAAATTGAAAATTTGAATGAATTGTTACGGATACTAGCCGAGCAATCATAATCGATATATATAATAATGCAGACGGAACTGCTAATCATCGTATGAATCGATGGACAGTTCCGTTTTTTTGTTTATTATTATCTCATACTAAAGCTAAGACAATGATTAGTTCTTCGATTCAAATTGTGGATCAGCGAATGGATGAGCAATCCATCCTTCTGTTTCAATAAATAATCTAACAGCAACGATTTGACGATTGTCCATTAATGTAAAGAAATGAGGTTTGTGTTCAGGAACCGAAATAACATCTCCTGCTTCAAGCTCAACGTCAAAGTAACCTACATCTTTGGTGCCTTTAATGATAAATATACCTTTACCAGCTGTTATTGCTCTTACTTCGTCTTCTGTATGTGTATGCACATTTTCGAATTTTTTCAACAATTCATCTAGGTTAGGTGTTTCATCAGAAAGTGTAATAATATCCCACGTTTGATAACCGCGACGTGCTGCCAAATCACGAATATCACTGTCAAAGGTAGCTAATACTTGTTGCTTTTCTTCATCAGAAAGTACAAATTTGTTTTGTAACTCGGTAGGTAGTTTACTAGCATCCCAATGTTCATACAAAACCTCTTGTGTATCTAAAAAAGAGCGTACATTTTGTTCGCCTGTAATTCGTTCACCAGTGTTGCGTATTTTAATTTCAGCCATACTTATCCCTTCTTTCCCTATAGACATTAATTGATGTGTTTAAGTATAGCTAATTTTGATATTATTGTCGATATTGGATTGCGGCACGAACGTATATTCTGTACAATGAAAGTACTAGATGAATGCACGGAATGATAGAGGTGAACGAGATGAATGAATGGACAGGCAGAAGTGAAAGTTTACAGGATTGGTTAGAGGAGCTTCGGCAAGATAATGAAATAATGAGTAATATAGCTCACTGGAGGGTGATACCGCCCAGAGAGGCAGTTGTCAGTCCGTTACCAGAACAATTACATCCAAAATTGCAGCAGGCATTGATTAATCGGGGGATGGAGCAATTATATAGTCATCAATTCGCTTCGTTTCAAGCGGCTACTGCAGGCTCGCATGTAGTGACTGTAACACCAACGGCATCGGGAAAGACATTATGTTACAATTTGCCGGTACTACAATCTATTTTACAAAACGATGAAGCAAGAGCATTATATTTATTTCCGACAAAAGCGCTAGCGCAAGACCAGGTTGCTGAACTACATCAATTTATTGAAGCTATGGAAGCTGATATAAAGACGGATACTTATGACGGGGATACTCCACCTCAAGTGCGAGCTGTTATTCGTAACTCTGGACATATAGTCGTGACTAATCCAGATATGTTACATGCAGCTATATTGCCACACCATACGAAGTGGATCAAATTATTCGAAAATTTAAAGTATATTGTTATTGATGAAGTTCATGCGTACCGTGGTGTTTTTGGAAGTCATGTTGCCAATGTTATTCGCCGCTTGCTACGTATTTGTCATTTTTATGGTTCGAATCCACAGTTTATTTGTGCATCGGCAACGATTGATAATCCGCAACAGCATGCAGAGCGCTTAGTAGGTCGAAGTATGACATTAGTGAACAATAATGGAGCCCCGATGGGCGAAAAGCATTTTATTTTTTACAATCCACCCGTCGTTAATAAACAACTGGGAATTAGGCGGAGTAGTATACTAGAGACTAGAAAGTTAGCTACTAAATTGTTGGAACAAGGTGTACAGACGATCGTATTTGCTCGAAGTAGAGTGAGGGTGGAACTGTTACTTACCTATTTGCAAGATTCCATTAGACACAAGCTTCACAAAGGAACTATTCGAGGTTATCGTGGAGGTTATTTGCCAAAACTACGTCGTGAAATAGAAGCAGGTTTACGTTCGGGAGAGATTAAAGGAGTAGTGAGTACGAATGCACTCGAACTAGGAATAGATATAGGGCAATTACAAGCCTGTGTACTTCAAGGATATCCTGGTACGGTAGCTAGTACGTGGCAACAATCTGGTAGAGCGGGCAGACGACAAGAAAGTTCTGTTACGTTTATGGTAGCTAGTAGCAATCCTTTGGATCAATATATTGTACAAAATCCTGATTTTTTCTTTAATCGTCCGGCTGAGCAAGCATTAATTGAGCCTGATAATTTATTGATTTTGATTGACCATGTAAAATGTGCTGCTTATGAGCTTCCTTTTGTAAAAGGAGAGCAGTTTGGTGCAGAGCGTTTGGAAGATATGATGGAATTTTTAGTGGAAGAAAAGGTGTTACATGCTTCGGGCGATCGGTGGTTTTGGATGGATCAATCATTTCCCGCCAATCATATTTCGCTTAGAACGGCTGCTGCGGAAAATTTCGTTGTAATCGATGTTTCGAACCGAAATCAAGTAATTGGTGAAGTGGATCGGTTTAGTGCGCCAACGCTCATACATGAAGAAGCTATTTATTTGCATGATGGTTTACAATATCAAGTAGAGAAGCTGGATTATGAGGAGAAAAAAGCATACGTCCGACGAGTAGATGTCGATTATTACACGGACGCTAATCTTGCGGTTGATTTAAAAGTATTACATATTGATCGAGAGCGGATCATTGGTAATATAGCATGTTCGTTAGGTGAAATAACGCTGCATGCTAAACCGACTATTTTCAAAAAAATCAAACTTCGCACTCACGAAAATATAGGTTCTGGACCGATTCATTTGCCAGAAGATGAGCTTCATACGAGTAGTTATTGGTTTTCGTTTGCTGATAGTGTTACAAATCAATGGAATAAACAACAGTTACAGTCAGCTTTACTAGGTTTATCAAACGTATTAGTTCATATTGCTCCAGTGTATTTGATGTGTGATCCGTTTGATATAAGAGTTGTTCCTCAAATAAAGGCGATTTATACGAATAAACCTACTATATTCTTTTATGATAGATATCCAGGCGGCATTGGTTTAAGTAAGCGATTGTATGAGGTACATACGGATTTATTAGAGCAAGCGTACACGTTACTTACACAATGTAGATGCGAAGCTGGCTGCCCTGCCTGTGTAGGTCCCGTTGAAGAAGTAGGATTACAAGGAAAACAATTGGCATTGCAGTTGATCTTTGGTGAGGAAACGGAGACTATGAAATGAGTAATTTATTGCGTAGCAGGCTTAATAGACTATCTGGCAACCAAGAAACGGTATCTAAAGTAGATGATACTGCCAAAATGCCTAATGACGAACAAAGTAAGGTATGGGCTCAATTAGGTGTGTTTACGGAAAATACGCCTCATGGATCTTTTTTGTTGCGGAAACTAGCTTACTCCTTAGAACACATACACGGTGCCTATCAGTTGCAGCAATTGTTAGATATTATTCCTGCACTTACCGTCTTTGATCCCGGTCAGCAAGTATCAAGTGAACAATTACTTTTCTTTGATTTGGAGACGACAGGACTTGGGAGTGGATCGGGGAACATTCCGTTTATGACATCGATCGGCTATGTAGCACAAGAACAATTTATTATCGAACAAGCATTGATTTGTCATCCCGTAGAGGAGTTTGCTATGCTATCTTATATGTTAGATAAGATGAACTCCTATTCCTATTTGGTTACTTATAATGGAAAAAGCTTTGATTGGCCTTTGTTGCAAAATAGAATGGTAATGAACCGCTTACGACAAAAACAATGGCAACCTAAACATATCGACTTGTTACATCCTTCTAGGGCGGTTTGGCGTAATACACTGACTTCATGTAAACTAAGCTATGTTGAAGAGAAACGATTGGGCATTGAACGAGTAGATGATGTACCGGGGTCATTAGCTCCTCAATTATATTTTCAATATTTAGCGGAGCAAAATCCTACCGTATTAGAAGGTGTTTTTCGTCACAACGAATGGGACATTTTGTCGCTTGCTACGTTGCTTACTCGTTTTGGTCAATTGCTTAGCGGACAAGAGGAGCAAAAAGCAGCTAAACCTACAACATTTGAAGAATTAGTTCGTACAGGCTTGTGGTTAGAGAAAATGAACGTACCTTCTTTAGCGGAACCATTGTATCATTTAGCCAAAAAAACGGAAGATTCGACAGCAACAGCGCTTATATTATTAGCTACGCGTCATAAGAAAGCTGGATATTGGTCGGAAGCTGTGTTATTGTGGCAGAAAGTCATTATAATGAATAGTAGCTCTATAGAATCAAAATTGGAATGTTACGTGGAAATAGCAAAATTTTTTGAGCACCGTGAAAAGAACTTTACCGTAGCGCTTCAATATATGAATGATGCAGAACAAATGCTGGTCAGTAATCGTTATAGTCATTTATTAACAGAAAAAGAAAGAAATTGGTTGCAGCAATGCAGGCATAGAATGAATAGACTACAGAATAAGTTAAAGGTATTGTAGTGAAGTGAAAGAGGTATAGTAAAATGACAACAAAGATTGGCTTTTTAATTGATTTAGATGGTACTATGTATCATGGTGGTCACCCAATTGAGGGCGCACCTGAGCTAATTGCATACATGCATAAACAACAGATACCTTATCGATTTGTCACTAATAATTCATCTTTATCAGCAGCGTTAGTGGCAGAAAAACTTAATGAGATGAATATAATAGCGGAACCTTCTCATGTGTGTACTTCAGCAGACGCAACTGCCGCATATATAGCGAAACGTCAGCCGGAAGCTAAAGTGTTTGTAGTTGGTGAACAAGGATTACATACATCGATCGCATTAGCAGGATTACATATATCTAACTACGAATCGATGGATGAAGTTGATTTTGTAGTGCAGGGAATTGATCGACAATTTACTTATGAGAAATTAGCGAAGGCTGTTCAATTGATACGTAATGGTGCTGTATCTATTATGACCAATCCAGACCGATTGTTACCGTCGGATCATGGGTTTATTCCAGGAGCTGGTTCACTTGGTGCGATGATCGAGACAGCGTCTGGTGTTAAACCACTAATTATTGGTAAGCCATCGTCTATATTGATGGATTTTGCTATTGCAACGATGGATGTAGATAATCGGGAACAGCTTTATGTTGTTGGCGATAATTTAGCTACGGATATAGCTGCAGGTTACGCCGCTGGTTGTAAAACGATATTAGTTTATACGGGATTAACCACACCAGAAAATTATGAACACTATGCTCAAGATGCGGGATATAGACCGCATGAAATTTATAATAATTTACTTGAGCTTAAACAATGGTTAGAAGTATAGCATATAGATAGAAGAACGACTAACAGAATTATTGGAGGGAACTAGAGAACCTATGTACGAACTGCCAGAAATCGAATATTGGAAAATGATATTGGCCGGTCAACTTTCCGGCAAAACTATAGAGCATATTAGCACGCCAGATAAAGTAATGCACAAGCAATTAACAGGGATAATCAAGCAAATACAAGGTGTTCTTGTATGGCATATTGAACGTAGAGGACTGTATCTGTCATTTCACTTAGATAACGGTCAACGTTTTGTAATAGAATTAAACAATGACACAGCTATTTCCATTATTTCGACTAAAGAACTACGTGACAAAAAGCCTAAGTCATTAAATGTTCATTTTTCAGATCAAGTATTGCAATTACAAAATATTTCTGTTGAGCAAATACAGTTAATATCGGTTAGAGAAGCAGAGCAACAGTTTAAGCCACTTGGATTAGATCCACTTGATCGCTCTTTCACATTAGAGAGAATGCAACAAATTTTTGCGCAGAAACGGAGTTCAATAAAAACAGCTTATTTAGATCAAACACTAATTGCTGGAATCGGTGATAAATATAGTGATGAAATAGCGTTCGCTGCTCGATTGTCTCCTGCTTATAAAATGAACGAACTTACGTCAGAACAATGGGAATCATTGTACGAGGCAACAAGAAATGTGTTGAAACAAGCAGTTGATCACTACATTGCATTGGATTGTCCAGTATATGAGCCAACAAGTAATTTGGATCAATACAAAGAGCATTTGCAAGTATTTGAGCGCGAAGGTATAGCGTGCCCTAATTGTAAACAGCCGATTGTTAAGAAAGTAATTGCTCGTAAAAAAACGTATCTTTGTCATACTTGTCAACCGACTAATTAATTTTTAGTAATTTAAGTAAAACATTAACATTGTTATGGTAAATAGAAGGGAGGTGTCGCGGTGATTCACGTTTACTTGGATGATTTTCGTTCATGTCCCAAAGGTTTTGTATTGGCGAAAAATGTAGAAGAATGCAACATGTTAATTGACGATAATGCAATAGATATTTTGTCGTTGGATTATGATCTCGGTTGGGGAGAACCCCATGGTATCGAAGTTGTTAGACATATGATTGCAATGAGAAGGTTTCCACGTAGTATTTATTTGCATACATCCAGTGTTGCTGGTCGAATTCAAATGTATGATTTGCTTGTTAAACA
This sequence comes from Paenibacillus yanchengensis, assembly GCF_042684845.1. Taxonomy (NCBI): domain Bacteria; kingdom Bacillati; phylum Bacillota; class Bacilli; order Caryophanales; family Paenibacillaceae; genus Paenibacillus; species Paenibacillus yanchengensis. Next base: position 18,363 of record NZ_JBHUMH010000060.1, read on the forward strand.
CATTCCTGAAACGACGAAGTTATACGGAGGAGCGATGCCTTCTTCTATTTTATCTCATGTTGCAGCTAATGGTTAAATTGTTTAACTATAAACTTTGCCACGAAAGAGGATTGGATTGTGAATCAATGGATCGTAACTGCTAATCAACATTATATTCATTATGCAATGGAAGAATTACGACGTCTTATTCCGGACGCTAGTTTTACTCCATTAGAAATAGGAACGGTCTGCCACCTTACTACTGACCTAACCATCGAACAACTAAATGATTTGATCGTACAGCAGCCACCTATTTTTGTACGTCATTTGCAGCCTGTTACGAATCAGTTTACTTTAATGGGCAACGTTGAGGATATTGAACAGATAGCAGAAACGGTACGATACAGCGCATTATTGCAACCTAATTGTACAACTGCAGTTCATGTACGGATTGACAAAGACAGTATATATACGTATTCGATTGTGGACACGAAAGCTATTATAGATGCGATATTAGTAGAGCGGAATATTCCGCTGACGATGAGCAGCCCACAAACGATTGTTAGTGTCTATGTGTCTAAGCAACAGGTTTATATAGGGGTAGCTACTCCAACAGAGATGTTATCTGATTGGCCGGGTGGAGCGATTCGTTTTCAACGAGAAGAAAATCAAATCTCTCGTGCAAAGTTTAAACTACTCGAAGCAGAGCGTATATTTTCTTTAGATTTTAGTAGTTATCATACGGCGTTAGATATTGGTGCAGCACCAGGAGGATGGACTTCATTATTATTGGAGCGGGGCTTAACGGTCACTGCGGTTGATCCTGCCGAGCTTCATGAATCGATCCGTCAACACCCAGCGTTAACCTATTTGAAGAAAAATGCGAATGACGTGAAATTTCCATCGAATCATTATGACTTGTTAGTATGTGATATGAGCTGGAGCCCTCTTCTGATGAGTCGATTAATACTGCAATTAGAAGGAGCACTTCAGCCGTCAGCCATTGTCATTGTTACGATTAAATTAATGCACAAAAAACCACTTCAAACGATAAAAGAAGTAATAAACCGCCTACAAGCAGAGTTTCATTTGGAAAGAGCAAAACAGTTGTTCCATAATAGAGATGAGATTACATTATTTTTACGCAAAAAATAGTATAAAGGTAAGCAGAAAAGCATTCTGATGAATTAGTGTTCCACTAATTCATCAGAATGCTCTTTTTATTTAAACAATGAAAGTGAGGGATAGTTATGGAAATAAAGTCGGGAGATATTATAATGAACCGATATGAATGTATTCGGAAAATAGCGGATGGTCATAGCAGCTATGTGCTAGAAGTCAGTGATTTACAGTTCCATCGCATAAAACGGATAATGAAAATAAGTACTGATCACGAGTATATCGGTCAAATAGTTAATGAAGCTAGGCTGTTAGCCTCTTTACAGCATGATGCGCTACCTATTGTATATGATTATAGTTATGAACAATCACCACCTTTAGCATGGATCATATTAAATGTTATCGAAGGCAAAACATTAGAGCAATGGATGGAAACTGAATTAGTGATAGATTATAGGTTGCTTTTACAAATTGCTGAACAACTAACGAATGTCATTAGTTATTTGCATCGACAACCGATTCCTATCGTGCATCGTGACTTGAAACCATCTAATATTATGATGAATGAACGTGGGAAAATCAGTGTAATTGATTTTGGAATTGCCATGCCATTGGAAACAAATCAGATGCTTGATACGACGTTTTTCGGTACGCTCGGTTTTGCTGCACCTGAACAATATCAAACCAACAATGATGAAGCTTACACAGCTATAGATACTGGTGTTGACATTTATAGTGTAGGAGCAGTACTACGTTGGTTGTTATCTTTCTATTACAAGGAAATAGGTACTGATTCTAATACAGCTCACAATTTACTTAGGGAAAAACAAGTGCACAATGAATTTTACAACATAGTAGACGAACTGATGGTTAATAATAGACAGCTTCGGATTGCTTCGATCGATGACACTTATCGCAAACTGAAACAACTGCAACAACGGTTGCCTTCCGCTCTTGCTCAGGGAGAGAACGATAGAACAAACATCATACAACAACCTTATATCATCGTTATAACTTCGTTAAATAAAAGTGCAGGAGCAACATTTGTAGCACACTTATTGAGTGAATTGTTGGCAGTTGATAGAAAGGTCACCATAATTGACGGCGGAGAGGAAGTGTTACAATCGCAGTTAGCGGTAGGAAATTATAAATTGCAAATAAGTCATGGTAATGGCTATCAACCGTATCAGTTGTTTCGAGCTAGCAATTTGTCGATTGATTATTTTGTGAAAAGCGTAAATATGGAGGATGAAAGTAATCGGATCGCAAATTATCGTTCTATAGTCGATGAATTGCAGCAACAGATGGTGATAAGTAAATTAATGGAATATCGTCATGCTACAGTTATAGTAGATTTGTCCTATAGAAAACAAGGTAATTTGTGGAACTATTGGATGGACAAAGCAGATCATATTGTTGTCGTTGCTGATCCGTTTTTGTCTACATGGTCAAATGATAGACTAGAAATAGTTGAAAGTATGTTATCTCAGCTGCCAAAGCGAACTATAAGTTTTGTTGCGAACAAATGGAGTAGATTTGGCTATGAACACCAATGGCTTTCTTATTTTCCAGAAGCGCCAATAGTTAAGTTGCCATATATAGATTTGCACAAACGATTACAGTATACTTGGGCTAGTCAGTGGATCACAAGTGACAAAAACATGCGAAATATGTTAGGAAAAGCGATGAAACCGTTGATAAAACGGTTGCGAATGGAACACAATACAAGCTAGAATAGTTATGTTACAATAGGATAGATTTATTGCAGTAAACATCAATGATTATTAATTTCTAGAATGGAGTAAGCTTTCATGAGTTTATTAACAGTGGAACAATTATCACATACTTTTGGTGATCGTATTTTATTTAAAAATGTTTCGTTTCGACTCCTTGCTGGAGAGCATGTTGGGTTAGTTGGAGCTAACGGTACGGGGAAATCTACCCTGATGAACATATTAACAGGTAGTATATTAAAAGATGAAGGAAAAGTAGAGTGGACACCTCGCATCCGCTATGGCTATTTGGATCAACATACTAAACTAGAAGCCGGCAAAACAATTCGCGACGTACTGAAGGATGCTTTTTTACCGATGCTGAAGCTTGAGGAAGAATTGCATGCGGTGACAGAGAAAATGGCGGATGCAGATCCGGATGAATTAGAATTATTGCTAGAGCGCATGGGTGAAATTCAAGAAGAGTTGGAAATTGGCGATTTTTATTTAATCGATGTAAAAGTGGAAGAAATGGCCAACGGTCTTGGATTAGGGGCGATCGGGATTGATCGTGACGTTGTGCAGCTAAGTGGTGGACAGCGGACAAAAGTGCTACTTGCTAAATTATTGTTGGAGAAACCGATGGTGTTACTGTTAGATGAGCCGACGAACTATTTGGACGAAGAGCATGTGACGTGGTTAACAAATTATTTGAAAAACTACCCGTATGCTTTTATTTTAATATCTCACGAAACAGAATTTATGAATGACGTAGTTAACGTTATTTATCATTTGGAGTTTGCCAAGCTAACAAGGTACACCGCTAATTATAATAAGTTTTTGGATATGGCTGATATGAATAAAAATCAACATATTGATGCCTATGAAAAGCAACAGGAATTTATTAAAAAACAAGAAGATTTTATTCAACGGAATAAAGCACGATACTCTACTTCAGGACGAGCGAAAAGCCGAGAAAAGCAATTGGATCGATTAGAACGCATTGACCGTCCAGAAGAAGCAGCTAAACCTGTATTTCAATTTAATGAAGCACGTACAAGTGGGAAAACTGTGTTTGAAGCGACTAATTTACTAATTGGTTATGACAGACCGTTATTGCCTCAGATGGATGTATTGATAGAACGTGGAGATAAAATTGCGATTACTGGCTGTAATGGAGTGGGAAAATCTACGTTATTAAAAACGATATTGGGTGTTATTCAACCATATAGTGGAACGATTTATCGTGGTGATTATTTGCATCCTGCATATTTTGAACAAGAAGCAAAAGCTCCAACGTTAACACCGCTGGACGATGTGTGGAATGAGTTTTCTTTTATGAACCAACATGAAGTACGGGCAGCTTTAGCTCGATGTGGGCTCAAAAATGAACATATTACACGATCTTTGAATCAATTAAGTGGTGGGGAACAGGCAAAAGTAAGGCTTTGTAAACTGATGCTACGAGAAAGTAATTGGGTTTTATTTGATGAGCCGACCAATCACTTGGATGTTGTAGCAAAAGCAGAGCTTAAACAAGCTTTGAAAAATTATAAAGGTACTATTATCCTAGTTTCGCATGAGCCGGAGTTTTATACCGATTGGGTAACCAAAGAATGGAACGTGGAGCAATGGTCGTTAACGTGAACTTGCAATTAAAGACTAGCCTATATATGATAAGTTTATCTTAAAGAAAAGAAGGTGAGCTTTACTATGAATGAACGTGTTCTTGTCGTTGAGGACGAAGCGGGTATTGCTCGCGTATTACAATTAGAATTAGAGCATGAAGGATATATAGTAGGGGTAGCTGCGGATGGACGTACTGGTCTTGATATGGCGACAAATGCAGAATGGCATTTAATGTTATTGGATGTGATGTTACCAGAAATGAGCGGTATGGAAGTATTACGTTCTGTGAGACAAGCTGGTAATCCGATGCCTGTTATTTTATTAACTGCTAGAGATACAGTTCCAGATAAAGTAAGTGGTTTTGAATTAGGAGCTAACGATTACATTACAAAACCGTTTGCGATGGAGGAATTGTTGGCAAGAGTTCGTAATATTTTAAGAATATTTCAACAGAATCCTAAAGAGCCAGAAGGTTCAGATATAATTAAATTAGCAGATTTAACGATAGAATTACGTACAAGAAAAGTTTATCGGAAAGAATCATTAGTTGAACTTACACCTCGCGAGTTTGAGTTACTTGTTTATCTCGTTGAAAACTGTAATACTGAAAAATCTCGTGAAGATATTTTATCAGAAGTGTGGGGATATGACTTTATTGGTGAAACCAATTTAGTCGATGTGTATATTCGTTATTTACGTCAAAAGTTGGATAAAGGATATCGTCATAAATTGATTCACACTGTACGTGGTGTAGGATATATGATTAAGGAGCCCGATTAATGACACTGCGTAGACGATTTACGCTATTCACTATTTTTTGGCTTATATTAATTTTAATCTTTTTCAATATATTTGTTTACTTTTACGTGATTAAAATTACAACGAATACAGAACAAGAAGTAATTGCGACGAAGGTAAGTTTAATGATGGAAAATCCGCGAATATTAAGTGGACGTGGATTGAACTCGGCTGATTTACTTAATGAATATTATAATGTGAACGAGATGATCCGAATTATATTACCTAATAATCGTGTAGTGAATATAACCGGATCAGATCCTGTTCTATTAGAGTTGCCCGCAGTATTTGAAAATAAAATGATTTCCGGTATGGTGATGAAAAGTGGGGAACGTATTTTATATACAAGGGTCCCTATTCGTGAAGAAGGCAATATAATCGCTATGTTGGAAGTAAATCGGATATTAGATGAACTCGATGATTACTTACAAGTGCTTGTGGCAGCATTGAGTGTTACTAGCGCAGGTGCTATTTTGTTTGCCATATTCGGTACGTATTGGTTTACATCAAGACTTACTTCCCCGATTCAAAAAATGGTGAATACGATCCGTGAAATTGATCGAAGTGGAAAATTGAGACAAATATCGATTAATAGTCGAGAAGAGTCTGCGGAATTAGTCCATTTGGTACGCGCGTTTAATCAAATGATTGAACGATTGGATCGGACGTTCGATAGACAAAAACAGTTTGTTGCTGATGCTTCGCATGAACTAAAAACACCTCTTACGGTTATTAGCAGCTATGCTGGTATGCTTAAACGTTGGGGAAAAGATGATGAAAATTTACGTAGTGAAGCGATAGAAGCTATTAATAATGAATCGGTTCGCTTACAAAATTTGATCAAGTCGATGCTAATGTTAGCGGAAGCCGAACAAGAAGATTGGTTAAATATACAACAATTCGATGTAGTGATGATGGTCGATGAACTTGCGACAATGATGCAAACGACGTTCCAACGCCAAATCCGGGTAAAAGCACTATCGAAATCTGTTCAGATGCAAGGAGATAAAGAAAAGGTTAGACAGTTACTTGTCATTTTACTAGACAACGCTATCAAGTATTCCAAAGAACCGATAAGCGTCTCGATGGCTGTATCTCGGGGTGTTGTTAAAATAGAAGTAAAAGATCGGGGAGTCGGAATTCCGGAAGACGAACAACCACATTTGTTTGAACGGTTTTATCGTGTCGATGGAGCTCGTAGTAGAACAACAGGTGGAGTTGGACTAGGATTATCTATTGCAAAACGAATTGTAGATATGCATGAAGGAAAAATCGATGTATATAGTATGCCAAATTCAGGCACAACGATCACACTTCATTTCCGCCAAAAAATTAATGGGAGGGGATAGTGGTTTGAAAATACGGACAGCGGCTGTACAATATTATTTGCAAGATATTCGTTCATTTGAACAATTTGCCGCGCAAGTTACTCATTATGTTCGCAATGCAGCAGAATACGACGTACAGTTTCTATTATTTCCTGAGTTTTTAACGACGCAACTGATGTCGATTGGTGATGGTGCAGGAAAGTCGCTTACTATTGATCAGTTGCCTGCATATACAGAGGCATACACTGATTTATTCGTGACTTTAGCAAAAGAGTATAACATGTACATTATCGGTGGCACCCACGTTACTAGAACAGCGAATGGGACGTTGCGTAATACCGCTCATTTATTTCAGCCGGATGGAACTGTCATTACACAGGACAAAATACATTTGACACCGACGGAAGTGACAGAGTGGAATATGTCCGCAGGTGATGGGGTGCAAGTATTTACAACACCGTTTGGCAAAATGGCAATGCTTACTTGTTATGATATTGAATTTCCGGAAATAGTGAGAATGGCACGTGCACAAGGTGCAGATGTTATTTTTTGTCCATCTTGTACAGATGATCAGCAAGGATTTTATCGTGTTCGTTATTGTTGTCATGCTCGGACGATAGAAAATCAAATTTATATTGTTACTACTGGTACAGTCGGAGCACTTCGTACAGTTGATTTTATGCGTGCGAATGTAGGGCAAGCAGCAATACTAGCTCCGAATGATATTCCGTTTCCTCCAGCTGGTATTATCAATGAAGGGCTTAAAAATAATGATATGCTTGTCGTTGGTGATTTGGATTTAACTTTATTAGAGCAAGTTCGTCAGGCTGGTTCTGTCATGACTTGGCGTGATCGGCGAACAGATCTATATCCAGATTGGAACTGATTGGAGGAGTGCTGTATGTACAAAGAGTTGTACTTGATGGTGGATCATATTCCGCAAAAGATGCTTATTCGCAATTACACAATAGCAGATTTTGAACAGCTAATTGAAGTACAAAAACTAGCGTTTCCTCCGCCGTTTGCAGCTGATTTGTGGTGGACGAAAGAGCAGATTATCGAGCATGTGAAACGATTTTCTACTGGAGCTATTTGTGCAGAAGTAAACGGGGAAATTATTGGTTCAATGACTGGGCTTATTATTGATTCGAAGCAATATGGCGAGCAGCATCAATGGAGCCAAGTTACCGATAATGGGTATATTCGTAATCATAATCCATTTGGTGATACGCTGTATGTTGTCGATATATGCGTTGTTCCTGTCTATCGTAAATGGGGTGTCGGAAAGTGGCTGATGCAATCGATGTATGAAACTGTAGTACAGATGCGACTTTCTCGTTTGTTAGGTGGTGGACGAATGCCAGGATATGCTGCTAAATATGAGCAATTTTCTATTCCTCCACAAAAATATGTGGAAAATGTTTTATCTGGTGAGTGGACAGATCCTGTCATTAGCTTTATGCTGCGATGTGGACGTATGCCAGTAGCTATAGCAGAAAATTATTTAGATGATGAAGAATCTCGCCATCATGCCGTTATTATGGAATGGCGCAATCCATTTATGTAGAGGAGTCGTATACATGCTAAAGTATAATCGTATTTCATCTATAGAAGATCATTATTTTCCAGCATTTCATCAATTGTTACAATCTATCTTTCCACCAGAGGAAGTATTGGAATACGAATTATGGAGAGAACCGATCCAAGACCCGGATATTTATGTTTATGTAGCAATTCATGACCAAGAAGTAGTTGGGGCAACGGAGTACCGTTATTATAGGGATATGCGTGTAGCGATGACGGACTTTACTATTATTGGTCAAGCTGGTTTAGGAATCGGACGTTTTCTATTACGTAATCGTGAAAAACATCTGCAAGAAATAATGACTCAGTCGGGTACGACGTCGCTCGGCATGTTTGCGGAAGTATATGATCCCTATCGGGCAGAAGTACATACGTTTGGTGGGGTGTCCCCAATGAATCCCATTGTTAGACGAGAAGTGTTGTCGCATGTTGGTTACAAAAAGCTAGATTTAGCATATGTTCACCCATCATGGGATCATGAAGGGGCAGCTATTAGTGAGCTGGATCTTTGCTTTCTACCACAAGATGAGCAGCAGCAAGAAATATCGACAGCGCTAATCGTACAGTTTTTAACGACATATTATACAGCGTTACCGAACAAGCCAGAGCAATGGCATCATATGATTAAACAATTGGCAGAAACAGAAACAATTGCTTTGCTGCCACTATAAAATAGAAATAGTATACGTCTGTACTGGAAATGAACTTATTTTCCATACAGACGTATTTTTTGTTTGGATGATTATGTAGCAGATGTTGGAAAGTACCAAAATTATAGTTAATCTCTACTTTCAATAACGAGCAAGCGACCGGTTTGATGGCTGATCGTACCTACTGTATCCACCAAAATATTACTAATGCCACGAGATTCTCCCACGTTTAATGTAGCATTTTCCAATTTGTACTGAAATCCAGTCAATGTAATTCCGGTAACGGCTGTACCAAATGGTAATAATGAAAGATTGGGAAACTCACTACGCTGAATAGTTAACGTGCCGTCTGACAACGCGATTCGATTATTGCCATCTATAATTTTAGCGTCTATTTGTGCATGTGCAGCCAGAGCAAGTAAAGAAACATTTGCAAACGTATGATCGAAACGAGAGCCTAGTGCACCTAATAATATTATTCGGTCAGGCTGCATATCCATCGCAAGGCGAAATGCCATTTCTGTATCAGTAAAATCTTTGTCGATCGGATCACAACTAATTACTTGTTTGGAATGTTGTTCAATGAGCTGGAATTGTTCCGAAGTAACAGAATCAAAATCGCCAATAGCAATGTCTGGTTGAAATCCATGTTCGATTAAAAAAATAGCTCCGCTATCTGCAGCGATTAAAATGGCATCAGGAATAATATACGATAGTACATCTGTAGAAATTGACCCACCTGTACATATGATAACCGTTGTTGCCAACGTCATCATCCTTTCTGGCTTGATCACAGTAACTTAACTTACAGCGATCTTTATTTTTATTGACGATAATAAGTATAATCTTTTCAAGAAATGAGTACAATCTTATTTGTTTAAAAAGGGAGAGTAGTGTATATTAACTATGAAACAGAGCTAAAGCTAGAAAAAGCAGGTAGCTTTGTAGTAAAACAATGATATACACAAAGTGAGGATGAAAAAATTGATTCAAGTTTTATTCGTATGTTTAGGTAATATTTGTCGTTCGCCAATGGCAGAAGCTGTTTTTCGCAAACAAGTGGCAGAGGCAGGGCTAAGTGAGCAGATTACAGTAGATTCCGCTGGTACAGGAGATTGGCATATTGGCAAGCCGCCACATGAAGGAACAATCAAAATATTGGATCAATATACGATATCCTATGAAGGAATGCAGGCAAGACAAGTGCATCCTAATGATTATGAGCAGTTTACCTATATCGTATGCATGGATAATAGTAATTTAAGTAACGTAAACGCTATGTTAGAAAGTGCAGGAGTAGCGAAAAATGCACACGATGAGAAAAAGGCCGATTTACTGCTATTTATGGATTTGTTGCCAGATCATGAAGTGCGTGAAGTGCCCGATCCGTATTATACGGGAAACTTTGATTTTGTATATGAATTAATAGTTGCTGGTGGCGAAGCTTTGTTACATAAAATTAAAAGTGAGCAAAAACTATAAAAAAATGCTCCCAAACTGCAATAAAGCACATCACAGTTAGGGAGCGTTCATTTATTATTCTACATCAATAAAATAAGTGAGTGCTTGCGGTAATTCTTTTTGCCAAAAGCCCCATTGATGCTTGCCGTCTTTTTCTTCATAGTAGACAGTTGCGTTTCTTGCTAGAAGTAAATCTCGAGTAGTACGATTAAGCTCTACAAAGTTGTATACTCCTGTGTCGGTTTCGAAAGCATCTTCTTGCAGCCCGACAATCATATAGACGGTTAACCAGTCTAACGATTGTATCGATTGCAAAATTTGTTGTGAACTAGAATAGAAAGCGCCTGACAACGATAAAACACGATGAAACAATGTCGGATAGCTGAGAGCGATGTGTAACGAAACTGTACCGCCCAAAGAATCACCTGCTAATAAACGTTCTGTGGGATCGTTGCGAACAGCATATTTCTGTTCAATAAAAGGTATTACTTCTTCGCCAAAAAAGGAAACATAATTTTTATGTCTATCACCATTCGGATCATATTCGGCGGTACGGGTTTTAACATTTACTTCAACGCCAACGATAATGAATGGTTCTAATCCATCGTCCAAAATTAATTTTGTAGCGGTTGTTGCTATTCTGCCAAAATTAAAAAATTCTTCCCCATCTTGACAGTATACGATGGGATAGCTTAGTAAATCATTATAGCCTGGCGGTAAAAAAACGCGTAATTGTCTTTCACCTTCGGGCAAAAATTTACTTGTTATCGTTTCTTTTACGATTGTTCTTTTTAAATAAGCGTTGTTAGACATTGTCGAATCCCCCATAAAAATATTTTTATATCAAGCTTTTGATGCATGGAATAGTACAGTTGTGGAAAAATAAAAATTCGTAATCTATAAGTCTGTCTTTACTAAAAAAACATATTGTATTACTCTGTTACAGTGTTATTTTCTATCTGTATCATATACAACTTTGATAAAGAATGATGAAAATCTGTGAAAAATCAAAGGTTTACCGTTTTTTTCTTTGACCAATATGAGAAAACAGGGTAATATTAATTCTATAACAGATGCTGTTGGTTTTCAAATATTTCGATTGAGGTGAGCGTTCAAAATGAGCAAATTGCCATACGAAGTACAAACGGAGCCGGTAACGCCGATGTCCGTATTATCTCTCGATGGAGACGTAGTTAATCCTGATTTAATGCCAGCTCTAACAGATGAGCAGCTAAAAGAAGTTATGTATCGCATGGTATCTACAAGAACATGGGATGAGCGTGCTGTAAACTTAGGTCGTCAAGGTAGACTTGGTTTTTATGCACCAGTTTCTGGACAAGAAGCATCTATGATCGGTAGTCAATATGCGCTTAACAAAGATGATTTTATATGTCCTGGTTACCGTGATATGCCACAACTGGTTTGGCACGGATTGCCGTTATATCAAGCATATTTATATTCGCGTGGTCATCAACATGGAGGTCAAATTCCTGAAGATGTACATGTTCTTATGCCACAAATTATTATTGGTGCGCAAATTCTACATGCAACTGGTGTAGCTATGGCGTTCAAAAAACGTAATGAAAAACGTGTAGCTATTGCTTATACAGGTGATGGTGGTTCATCCGAAGGAGATTTCTACGAAGGATTGAACTTTGCAGGAGTTTTCAAATTGCCTGCTATTTATGTTGTACAAAATAATGGCTATGCTATTACGACACCATTCTCCAAACAAACGGCAGCACTGTCTGTTGCACATAAAGCAGTAGCAGCTGGTATTAAAGGTGTTCAAGTAGACGGTATGGACGTTCTTGCAGTTATTAAAGCTGTTCAAGACGCTGCAGAACATGGTCGCAGTGGCGAAGGTGCTACACTAATTGAAATGTTGACGTATCGTTTCCGTCCGCATTCCATGAGTGATGATGCTACGAAATATCGTACGAAAGACGAAGAAGCAGAGTGGGCAGAAAGAGATCCACTGATCCGTTATGGTAAGTTTTTGGAGAAAAAAGGGTTGTGGTCTGAAGAAGATACAGCTCGTGTAAAAGAAGAAGCAAGAGCGACTGTGCTTGAACATATTAAAAAAGCTGAAGCTGTTGAAAAAATGACAGTGCCAGGTTTGATTGATACGATGTTTGAAGTAACACCGCCACATTTGGAAGAACAAAAAGCTGATTTTCAATAAGAAGGGGAGGAATAGACGATCATGGCTCAAATGAATATGCTTGAAGCAATTCGCGATGCGATGCGCGTAGAATTAAAACGTGATCCCAACGTTGTCTTATTTGGTGAAGACGTAGGTAAGGTCGGTGGTGTATTCCGCGTAACAGAAGGATTGCAATCAGAATTTGGTGAAGACCGTGTATTTGATACTCCGCTTGCTGAGTCAGCGATTGGCGGTCTTGCAGTAGGTATGGGTCTTCAAGGATTTCGTCCAGTTGCAGAAATTCAGTTCGTTGGATTTATATATGAAGCATTAGATCAAATGTTTATACAAGCCGCACGTATGAGATATCGTTCAGGAGGACGTTATAATTCTCCAATCGTATTCCGTACACCATTTGGTGGTGGAGTTAAGGCTGCTGAACTTCATACCGATTCATTGGAAGGATTGGCAGTGCAAACGCCGGGTATGAAAGTAATTATACCTTCTAATCCTTATGATGCTAAAGGCTTGATGATTGCCGCTATTCGTGATAATGATCCTGTCTTTTTCATGGAGCACTTGAACTTGTACCGTGCTTTCAGAGACGAAGTACCAGAAGGCGAATATACGGTTGAGATTGGTAAAGCAAAAGTGACTCGAGAAGGTAGCGATGTTACCATTATTACTTACGGAATGATGGTTCATACGTCAATGAAAGCAGCAGAAGAGCTAGAGAAAAGCGGTATTAAAGTAGAAGTAATTGATCTGCGTACACTACTTCCGCTTGATATTGATACAATTGTTGAATCGATCAAAAAGACGAATCGTGCAATTGTAGTGCAAGAAGCACAAAAAACTTCTGGTATAGCAGCTGAAGTTATCGCACAGATTAATGAAAAAGCAATCTTACATTTGGAAGCTCCGGTATTGCGTGTAGCAGGCCCAGATACAGTATTTCCTTTTGCTCAAATTGAAGATGTGTGGATGCCAAACGTTGGTCGTATTCAAGCAGCTGTAAAAAAAGTTTTAGAATTTTAATTGAAGGAGGCTCCAGCAATGGCTAGATTTGAATATCTATTTCCAGAGCTTGGTGAGGGATTGCATGAAGGCGAAATTATTAAAGTGCATGTTAAACCAGGCGATACTGTAACAGATGATGATATTATTATGGAAGTTCAAAACGATAAAGCAGTAGTGGAAGTTCCTTGTCCAGTGAACGGTAAAGTGTTGGAAGTATTGGTCAAAGATGGACAAGTTTGCAAGGTTGGTGAAGTTGTTGCGATTATTGATGCAGAAGGTGATATTCCTGAGCAAGCAACTCCAGCAGCAGAACCAGAAGCAGCTACTCCAGCGCCAGCGGCGGAAGTACCAGCAACAGAACAAGCAGCAACTCCAGAAGCATCAGCAGATGCTCCAAAAGCAACTGCAAGTTTAGTGCTAGCAACTCCAAGTGTTAGAAAATATGCTCGTGAAAAAAATGTAGATCTAACACAAGTGACTGGTTCAGGAAAAAATGGTAAAATTACACGTGAAGATGTTGATGGATTTGATGGAAGTGTAGCGCCGGCTGCTGCTGATACTACAGCAGTTGCTACAGAAACGGCAGCTCCAGCTGCGGTTACTGCTGGTACACCATACCGTCCAGAAGAGCGCGTAGCGTTTAGAGGTATTCGTAAAGTGATCGCTGGTGCGATGTCAAAATCAGTTTATACAGCGCCTCACGTAACGATTATGGATGAAGTGGATGTAACAGAGCTAGTGGCACTACGTACGAAGTACAAACCTTATGCAGAGAAAAAAGGTTCGAAACTAACGTACTTGCCATTTATCGTAAAAGCTCTTGTAGCTGCATGTCGCGAATTCCCGATTATGAACGCAATGCTTGATGAAGAAAGTCAAGAAATCGTTTATAAAAAGTACTACAACGTAGGTATTGCTACAGATACAGATAATGGACTGATCGTTCCAGTTATTGAAGATGCAGACCGTAAGAGCTTGTTTATGATTGCTGATTCCATTCGTGATCTAGCTACACGTGGACGTGATGGAAAACTTGCTGCAAACGAGCTAAGAGGTAGCACCATCTCAATTACGAATATCGGTTCAGCTGGCGGAATGTTCTTTACACCTGTAATTAACTTCCCAGAAGTTGCTATTTTGGGTACAGGACGTATTTCAGAAAAAGCAATTGTTCGTGATGGTGAAATTGTTGCAGCTCCAGTAATGGCGTTGTCACTAAGCTTTGACCATCGACTTATTGACGGAGCAACTGCACAGCATTTCATGAACTTTATTAAACAGCTTCTGGCTCAACCAGAACTGTTCATTATGGAGGTATAAAAGATGGTAGTAGGAGATGCTTCCCTAGATATTGACACACTAGTTGTTGGTGCTGGTCCTGGTGGTTATGTTGCAGCAATTCGTGCGGCACAGCTTGGACAAAGTGTACTAATTGTAGATAAGCAGTATGTTGGTGGTGTATGTTTGAACGTAGGATGTATTCCATCTAAAGCGTTGATTTCTGCAGCACATCAATATGAATCAATCGGAAAAGCAGCTGACTTCGGTATCGAAGTTGGCGAAGCGAAAGTTGATTTTGGCAAAGTACAGGAATTTAAAAATGGTGTCGTTAAAAAACTTACTGGTGGCGTTTCATCCCTTTTGAAAGCTAACAAAGTTGAATACTTCCAAGGGGAAGTTATGTTTATTAACGAAAACGAAGCTCGTGTGTTTAATGACCAAGAAGCGCCTCGTTACCGTTTCAAAAATTGTATTATTGCTACAGGTTCTCGTCCAATTGAACTGAAAGCATTCCCTTATGGTGGACGTATTGTTTCTTCAACAGGTGCGCTTGCATTGCAAGAAGTACCAAAAAGCATGGTAGTTATCGGTGGCGGTTATATCGGTATTGAGCTTGGTCAAATGTTTGCTAAGTTCGGTACAAAAATAACAGTTATTGAAGGTTCAGATACTATCTTACCTGGATTCGACAAAGATATGTCTAATCTAGTAGCTAAAAAATTGAAGTCATCTCAAGCAGACATCATCACAGGCGCTCAAGCACAAAGTGCAGAGCAAACGGACACAGCTGTTACAGTAACGTACAAAGTTGGTGACAAAGTAGAAACAGTTACCGCTGATTACTTATTAGTGACTGTTGGTCGTCGTCCAAACACGGATGGCGAGCTAGGATTGGATCTAATCAACATGAAAGTTACAGATCGTGGCTTAGTTGAAGTAGATGAGCAATGCCGTACAAGTATTCCACATATCTATGCTATTGGTGATATTACTGCCGGTCCTGCACTTGCTCACAAAGCAATGTATGAAGGACGTATTGCAGCAGAAGTTATTGCTGGTCAGTCAAGCGTAGTGGATTACAAATGTGTACCAGCAGTCTGCTTCTCTGATCCAGAGTGTGCAAGTGTTGGATACAGCGAAACAGAAGCAAAAGAAAAAGGACACAATGTAAAAATGGGTAAATTCCCATTTGCAGGTAACGGTCGTGCATTGTCTTTGAATGCAGCAGAAGGATTTGTAAAACTTGTTTCTGATGCTGATACAGGTCTTGTATTAGGAGCACAAATCGTTGGTGTGGAAGCTTCGAACATGATCGCTGAAATTGGTTTAGCAATTGAAATGGGTGCTACATTGGAAGATTTGGCACTTACAGTTCATGCGCATCCAACGTTAGGCGAAATCGTGTTAGACGCAGCGGAAGTTGCACTAGGACATCCAATTCATACAGTTGCAAGATAATATATATTGTTAACCAAAGAGCAGTTACTATAGGTGAATTCCTAATAGTACTGCTCTTTTTTGATGTTGCGATAAATATCACTTTAATTAGTCTTATTATTAATGTATAATGATTATAAATATATAGACAATTACATATTACATCCAAACAAATGGATTTTTTCATGCTGTCCCAGAAATGGGGCAGCATGTGTCATTTTAAGGGGTGTAGTAATGGAATTCATTATCAATAAGAAGGAGTGATTCGCAATGAAACATAGGATAAAACGGTATGGTCAATTAAGTGCATCATTGATTAGTGGTATTTTCATGGTGGTTGCTTGGATAATAGGAACAACAAATGCTGATGTTTCTATTTTCCTTTATGTATTAGCTTATATCATCGGTGGTTTTTCACAAGCAATCGAAGGACTTCGTACATTGGTCAAAGAAAAAGATATTGATGTTAATTTATTAATGATTTTTGCTGCTATTGGAGCAGCCAGTATTGGCTATTGGACCGAAGGAGCGCTATTAATATTTATTTTTTCTCTTAGTGGAGCATTAGAAACCTATACGATGAATCGTAGTAGTAAAGATATATCTGCCTTAATTGATTTAAAACCAGAAACAGCTTTGTTAGTATCGGATGGAGTAGAACGTGTAGTATCAATTGATGATTTGCAGGTGGGAGACTTAATTGTCGTAAAACCTGGG
This sequence comes from Paenibacillus yanchengensis, assembly GCF_042684845.1. Taxonomy (NCBI): domain Bacteria; kingdom Bacillati; phylum Bacillota; class Bacilli; order Caryophanales; family Paenibacillaceae; genus Paenibacillus; species Paenibacillus yanchengensis. Next base: position 35,224 of record NZ_JBHUMH010000060.1, read on the forward strand.
GAAATAATTGCCGCTGATGGGAAAGTAGACGGAGGATTTTCATCGGTGGACCAATCATCTATTACGGGAGAATCTGTTCCGGTTGAAAAAGTGGTAAATGATGAAGTGTTCGCTGGGACGTTGAATGGAGAAGGAGTTCTATATATAGAAGTAACGAAATCGAGTGAGTCTACTTTGTTTGCCAAGATTGTGAAATTGGTGCAAGAAGCGCAGAGTGAAAAGCCGGCTTCGCAAACTTTTATGGAAAAGTTTGAACGGATATATGCTAGACTAATCGTACTTATAACTTTACTGCTTATCATTGTACCGCCTCTCTTCGGTTGGTTATCGTTCAAAGAAACATTTTATAAGGCAATGGTTTTCATGGTCGTTGCATCTCCTTGTGCTTTAGTAGCATCGATTATGCCAGCAATATTATCTGCTATTTCTACTAGCGCTAGACGAGGAATATTGATGAAAGGTGGAGCTCATTTAGAAAATTTGGGTCGTGTTCGAGCAGTAGCCTTTGACAAAACGGGTACACTTACCGCTGGTAGACCTGCTGTCACTAATATTATTAGTTACAATGGCAAGACAGAAGAGGATATATTGTTGTATGCAGCTGCAATGGAAAGCTTATCGAATCATCCGCTGGCGAAAGCGATAGTAGAACTTGCGGAACAACAAAATTTGAATTATGCAGCAGTGCCACTTCGTCACTTTCAAGCTATTACCGGTTATGGATTACAAGCTACTATAGATGATAAATTATTGAAAATTGGAAAACCACAGCTAGCCCAACATTTGTTAACCGATGTTACTATTACTGATGATGTGAAACGGTTGGAAAGTGAAGGAAAAACAGTCACATTATTAATGACAGAAGACAAGATTATTGGTTTAATTGCTTTGAAAGATACAGTAAGAGAAGAAGCGAAACGAGCAGTAACGAGGCTAAAACAATTAGGAATACATGTAGTTATGCTATCTGGTGATCAACCACAAACGGCTTTAGCGATTGCTGATCAATTACAATTGGACCACCGCAATGTTTATGCTGGATTGTTACCTGGTGATAAAGTAGAGCAGATCAAACAACTGCGAGAACAATATGGAGCAGTCGCTATGGTTGGAGATGGCGTTAATGATGCTCCGGCGTTAGCAACTGCAACAGTAGGTATTGCTATGGGGAATACGGGTAGTGGTGCAGCACTAGAAACAGCAGATATTGTATTGATGAATGATGACATTGGCAAAATAGCAGCTTCTATTTCACTAGGTAAACGGACGTCAACTATTATTAAGCAAAATATAGTTTTTGCACTTTTAATAATAATTATTTTGATTACTGCTAACTTTTTTGATCGAATGACATTGCCACTGGGTGTGATAGGTCATGAAGGGAGTACGATTCTTGTTATTTTGAATGGGCTTCGTTTGCTCTTTGATCGCCATTAATTATTGAAATTATGATGGGCTAGTCCAGTCTTCGCATGGTATAATGTAATTTATAAGTTTATCGAGTCGGAGGAGAACGTAATGAGTTATAACGAGCAACAATACTTAGATTTACTAGAGTACGTATTACAACATGGTACACGTAAAGATGATCGTACTGGTACAGGAACACTGTCCGTTTTTGGTTATCAAATGCGTTTTAACCTAAGTGAAGGTTTTCCACTGCTGACGACAAAACGATTGTCATTAAAATTAATTGTCAGTGAGCTACTTTGGTTTATACAAGGACAGACAAACATTCGTTATTTGTTAGAACATAATAATAATATATGGAATGAATGGGCGTTCAAGCGTTGGGTAGAAAGTAGTGATTACACTGGTCCAGATATGACCGATTTTGGATTAAGAGCTCAATCAGATGCAACGTTTGCACCATTGTATGAGCAACAGATGAAGCTGTTTACAACGAAAGTACTTACTGATGATGCGTTTGCTGCTCAGTATGGCGAGCTAGGCAACGTATACGGAAAACAATGGCGTGCTTGGAAAACATCACAAGGGGAAACGTTGGATCAATTACAACAAGTCATTACGCAAATTAAAGAAAATCCGGATTCTCGTCGCCATATCGTAACGGCATGGAATCCAGAAGATGTACCGAGTAATATGGCGCTACCTCCTTGTCATACGATGTTTCAATTTTATGTAGCGGATAATAAATTGTCTTGTCAATTATATCAACGGAGCGGAGATATCTTTTTAGGTATTCCATTTAATATAGCGAGTTATGCTTTGCTAACCGAACTAGTTGCTAAAGAGTGTGGTCTACAAGTAGGGGAGTTTATTCATACAATCGGTGATGCACATATTTATAATAATCATGTTGATCAGATTAAATTGCAATTATCAAGAGAAGTAAGAGAATTACCACAGTTAATATTGCATGATGATCACACTTCCATTTTTGATTATACGGTTGCGGATATTAAGGTCGATAATTATCATCCACATCCATCTATTAAAGCTCCTATAGCAGTATAGGTAGTAACTTAGTTTAGATTGCATCTACAAATATGGTGTGTTCAAAAAGGAGTTAGCAAAAATGGCAATTACAATGATTGCAGCCATGGATGAAAATAGAGTCATTGGTGTTGAAAATCGATTACCATGGCGTTTACCAGCAGAAATGGCTTTTTTTAAACAGACAACGATTGGTAAGACAGTCATTATGGGTCGGAAAACAGCGGAGTCGTTACCAAAAGCATTGGTCGAACGACGTAATGTTGTACTTACTAAGCAAGCTAAAGTAGCTGAGGCGGGCTTTGAATATATTCATTCTGTCGATGAAGCATTGCAATTGGCAACTACAGTGGAAGAGCTAGTCGTCATTGGCGGAGCAGAGATTTACAAATTATTTTTACCTCATGCTAATCGTATTTATTTGACTACTGTTCATACAGAAGTGGCAGATGGAGATGCTCATTTTCCGGTACTAATGGAGAAACAGTGGCAGCTTACAGAAGAACAGCACTGCGAACAAGATGAGAAAAATAAATTTTCATTTACAGTACGGACATATAACCGGATAAGCAACTAATGTCAGACAAGAGCGCCGGTATGGCGCTTTTGTCTACTTAAAGGAGTTAACGATCTATGATTTTATATCATTCACAGCAGATAACGGAAATACAGTTTATGGCGTTTGAGATAGAAATGGAACGAAGAAATCAACAGTGGGTAGATGTCATATTAACCCCACAAGTTTCTGAAACAACACCATTACCTACCGATTTGAATGATTTTACGATCTATGTTGTTTGTTTTGCTAGTGATGCTAGTATTATGCAAATTATTCCGCAAAATGAAGGCTGTGATTGCGAATATCTGTTTACTGTATTAGAAAAAGAACAAATACGACAATTTATAGAACAACCAGATATACAAAAGAAAATGATGAGCTTACCATTGCCTTGGTGAAGAAAAGGAGCTAGAAATTGTTCAGTCATAGTATTTACTAAAAACGGTGATGTTTTAAAGGGGGGAAATCTATGTCGAATGGCAGTGCTTATTTATTTACAGCACATCAATTGAAGCAGATACGTCTTTATGTACAGCAAAAGTACAAACATCAATCGGATAGTAAACATGCTGAAATCGTTGCTAATACGGTCCAACAAATACTATATCGGCAACTTCCCGACTTTCCAGAACCGATTAAACAGCAGTTGCTTCTTCATTTAATTGAACGAATTGTTGTACAGCAACAGCGATTCGTAACTTCCTCTGACATAGATACTTTATGTAGGAAGTCATTAGATTTATCAAGTGAAGAGATTGCTGTTCCGTTGTCCGACTGGCGAAAAAATAACGCCAATACTTCGGCTGAAAATCTGGAATTAAAGGAAGGGAGCAATCGAGCACCTGGTACTGCTACGATATTTACTCGATTGCAACAAATGTTACGCTCGTTGTCACATCGATATGGTAAAGTTATCATGTACAGCAGTTTAAGTGTATTGCTGATTGCGGCTTTGTATAGTTATAGCTCTTGGGAGAAAAATAAAAAAGTAACTGCTACAGATGGAGCTGCTCTACACCCACCTGCTCATGTAAATATGGAGATGGATACTAGTGCTGTGGCGAGTCACAATGAGCTGCCCATTCATTTGCAATATATTGATCGTGATTGGGAAGTATTACGCAGTTATTTGGAAACGAAACAATCTTATCTTGCTGATGATCCTTATTTTTCTACAGTAGTTGATGTCGCGAAGCAATTTGATATTCATCCTGTTTTATTGTTTGCAATTACAGGTCAAGAACAAGGGTTTGTGCCAAAATCGAATAACAATGCAGCAACAATTGCCAATAATCCGTTTAATGTGTTTCATAGTTGGCAAGATTTTAATACAAACATAACAGAGTCTACTGAAATAGCAGCGAGAACGATTACTCGATTAAGTAAAGAAAAACCAGACAAAGTCGATCCTATCGTGTGGATTAATCGGGAATATGCAGAAGATCCTAATTGGGCGAGCGGAGTTAACACTATTTTTAGCACTATTATTGCTTATATGGATAAATAGTATACTTTTACGAGAATGGGTTGTCTAGACAGTTAGTGAAAACTGACTACGGGCAGCAGTCGAATGAGAGGTTCGTGACACTTTGAAATTAATTATCGCGGAGAAACCAGATCAAGGAACAAAGTTGGCTTCGCCATTCAAAAATAAAAAGCAACAAGGATATATTGAAATCATGCCTAATGCAACGTTTCCGAAAGGAGCTTTGGTTACATGGGCTGTTGGACATGTCTGTGAGTTAGTTCCACCAGAAGAGTACGATCCTCGCTTAAAAAAGTGGAGTTTAGAATTGTTACCGATATTGCCAGATAAGTTTAAACATCGGGTTACTCCATCAAAGGCGAAACAATTTAAAGTTATTCAATCATTATTAACCCGTTCGGATGTGACAGAAGTAATTCACGCGGGAGATGCTGGTAGGGAAGGCGAGTATATTGTTCGCATTGCTGTACAGATGAGTGGTGTTCAAAAACCGATGAAACGTTTGTGGATATCCTCTTTAACACCTAAAGCGGTTGAACAAGGCTTTCAAAATTTAAAAGATGAACAAGAAACACGTTATTTATATTATGAAGCTGTTAGTCGTTCTTGTGCGGATTGGTTAGTGGGAATGAATGGGTCTAGAGTATATTCGCTACTTTTTCAGCGGAGAGGAATTAGGGAAGTATTTTCGACAGGACGAGTTCAAAGCCCTACACTTGCGTTGATCGTCGCTCGAGAAAAAGAAATTAATAATTTTAAGCCGGAGCCATTTTGGGAGTTAAAAGCGAAGTTTTTGATGAAAGACACTTTATATGAAGGAACATGGTTTCGAGGAGAACAAACACGGTTTGCGAGCCAAGAAGAAGCAGAATTGGTCAGAAATAATTGTGAACAGCAAACAGCAACAGTTGATAAAGTAGAGAGTGAGCGTAAAGAATTTCAACCACCTCAATTATTTAATTTATCATCTTTACAAGCAACAGCTAATCAAATTTTTAAATATTCTCCACAAAGTTGTTTGGATGCATTACAGCAGCTTTATTTGGAAGGCTACATATCGTATCCAAGATCGGATTCGGCTTACGTTACGTCAGAAGAAGCAAAGCAATTTCCAGATATTCTAGCAAAGCTTGGTCAGCAAGATACATTTAAAGAATTTTTTCCATTGCCGATACCATCTGTTGCAAATAACAAAAGGGTAGTGAATGCTGCTAAAGTAAGCGATCATTATGCGATTATACCAACGGAAGTTGTCCCACAGATGAGTCGATTGAAACCAACGGAACGTAGTTTATATGAGCTGATCGTAAAAAGATTAATAGCGGTACATTATGATAAAGCAATTATTGATTACTCTCGATTAATTACAGTTGTTGGCGAAGGTGAAACCTTTTTGACCAAAGGTAAATGTATTGTCCAAGAAGGTTGGAGGAAAGTGCTCTATGAGCAAGATTCCAAAGAAGATGCTGACTTGTCGTTATTACCATCACTTGAGCAAGGGGATAGTGGAACGATTGAAGATTTGTTAATAAAGGAAGGTAAAACGCAAGCACCAAAACGGTATACAGAAGGTCAATTAATTACGTTAATGAAAACGGCTGGAAAGCATTTGGAAGATGCGGAGCTTGAAAAAGTACTCGAAAAGACAGAAGGATTAGGAACAGAAGCAACACGGGCAGGCATTATTTCTATTTTGAAAGATCGTAAATATATTGATGTGAAGAAAAACATAGTGTTTGCTACGAGCAAGGGGATGATGTTAATAGACGCATTGGGTGACAGTATATTAGCATCGGCTGAAATGACAGCCAAATGGGAGCAACGATTGCATGAAGTAGGGCAAGGTAAAGCATCTCCTCGTTCTTTTATGGAGCAGGCACGAAAATTATCACAGAAAATTATTGATGATGCGATTCAAAATTCAAAGACGTGGAAGTTTACAGCTAAAGATTTGGAATCGATCGCACAGCCTGAAAAAAAGGAACGAAACGTTTCTGCTCCAAGTTCACCACTTGGTCCTTGTCCGAAGTGTGCAGCACAAGTAGTCGATAAAGGTAATTTTTATAGTTGCTCTGCTAAACCAGCTTGTGATTTTTCGTTTTCGAAAAAAGTATTAGGCAAAAAAATATCAGAAACGCAAATCAAGAAGTTTTTAGATAAAGGAAAAACGAATATGATTAAAGGATTTAAAAAAGGTGAAAAATCATTTGATGCAGTATTAGTTTGGAAGAAGGAAGAAGGGAAAGTAGGGTTTGAGTTTAAGTAGAGCGGTGAGCAGGGAAATCGTCATTTTCGTGGCAACTTTCCTGCTATCTCCCGTCATTATTGTGCTAAAAATTGAGATATTGTAATGGGAATTTCTTTTAGTTGCTGTAAGCGGAAAAAAGCGCTCGTCGGTTTAATATCAATCGGAATGTTGTTGTATTCCCATTCTTCCTTTGTTTGCATATGAATAGCATGTATACCAGCAGTTAATGCAGGAACTACATCGGTTCGGATCGAATTACCGATCATCCAAGTATGGCGACGGTCAAATCTACCATCTTGTAATATGGACTCTAGTGCATCATTATTTTTAAGTTGACGAATATAAATTCGATTTTCGAAAAATCGCTTTAGATTCATCTGTTCAATTTTTCTGGTTTGTATTTTCGCTTCGCCACCAGTGTATAGATGTAATTCGTGACCAGCAGTAACCAATTGTGTAAGCGTTTGTTCCATATGTGGATACGGTTCCGTATCATGGCTATAAACTTGGATACCAAGTTCCCATAGTTTTTCCATTTCTTGTTTACTACACTCTCGTCCAGTTAAGTGAGAGAAGTAACGATACGTCTCTACAAACGAGCGAGGAAAATGTTCACTTCTAAACCCGCTTTGCTCTATTAATGTTAAATCCAATTCATTTTGTTTATCGCGCACTGCTAGAGCATGAACAGAAGGAAAAGGATGGAACCAAGAAGTAATCGTCTCAATAAATTGATCAACGACATGAAAGAAGTAACGATTGCAATAAATTAGTGTATCATCCAAATCAAACATTATTTGTTGTTTCATCCTGTAATTTCTCCTTTCATTGAGAATGACCCCGTCCATATGTACCAATCTACATGATAATGTAGGAATTCGTCAATGGAAATCGCTGATTAGATGCGATAGAATATAAAAAACAGTGTATGCTAATAAATAGCGATACACTGCTAAAGGTACAGAATTTATAGTGTTACGCATGTTTTAATTGAGAAGCAAGTAGTATTTGTTTAATAAAGCTAATTCGTTGCCGAACATAAAAGTCTTTGCTCGCGCCGCGTAAACTATTGGGTGAAATCACCTCTTCCGTTTTGTTATCGATAATGGTTAGTTTTCCGTCGTCATAAAATTTAAACGTTAAATCTTTCCCATAGCTTCTAGGTTCTACATAACGATACATTTGGCATTTGTTTCTCATGGTGATTCATCCTCCCTTATTTAACGATCTGAGCACTGCATTAGAACGTTTGTTCTCGTATCTATTATATCAAACATTTGTTCGTATGGAAACCATTTTTTAATTCGCTTACACTAGAGTTATATCGATTGTTCGTATAGAAAGGAAGCATGTCATGATAAGAATACAAAGATTAACAAAAAGAATTCCTGGTGGACCGAAAATATTGCATGAAATTGATTTCGAAGCGTATCCTGGTGATTTTATTGCCATTAAAGGAAGTAGTGGTAGTGGTAAATCAATGTTTTTAAAATGCTTGTCGCTGCAAGAAAAATGGACTAGCGGTAAATTCAAGTTCGATGGTGTAGATGTATTTGAATCTGGGCTGAAAGGTAAATTGAAAGTAAAAAGAGAAATTGCTTATTTGGAAGAGAAACCATATTTATATCCGAATAAAACCGCTCTAAAAAACGTTATTATCGGTTCTGTCAGTCAAACTCCGGCTTGGCGTAGATGGACGGGTATGATGCGCAGTGATGATTATATGGGCGGTATGGATATGATCGAAAAAAGAGGGTTAATAGATAAAGCGCACCAGAAAGCGGGCACATTAAGTGGTGGTGAGCAACAAAGAATAGCGATGGCTAGAGCTTTAGTTCACGGTGCCAAAGTTATTGCTGTAGATGAGCCTGTCACTGGTCTTGATCCTCATACAGCCGAAGATGTGCTAAAAGAATTGAAACACCTTTGTACCGAGCAAGGGGTTATCGTAGTTGCAGTTCTTCACCAAGGTGACTGGGCGGAGCGATTTGCAGATCGGATCATCGGACTTAATAAAGGTGAGATCGTTATTGATATACGTGGTCGTCGCATGACGGAGAGAGAAAAACGATTACTAGATTAAATAATAACTTGGATGAGGAAAAAGTGATAATAGGAACAAGCCGCCTTATCATATAATGAACTATCATTAGAAATAGGCAGGTGTTATCATGTTCAACTTTCCTAAACCTGTAGTTGTGCAAGCAGCCGAAGCATCTTTTCCTAAAGCGCTAATTTATTTGCCCCATATAAGTGGCGGGAAAAAAGAAGCAGATGCTCATATGAATCAAGTATTTGTAGCAGGTACACAGCATTTAGTTAATACGCAAGGTCCGTTAACAGATCCACGTGCAGAGATGTACGGATTTTTTGAAGTAAAAAATAATCAAAAAGATGTACTAAGTGTGTCGCTTATTAATTATGCTTATACAGGTGGAGCGCATGGAGCAACGATAGAGAAGTCGTATACGTTTCAAGCGTCAACAGGTCATGCTTATACATTAAAACAGTTGTTTAAACCAGGAGCTGACTATGTAAAAGCGTTAAGTGAACCGATTAAACGTGCAATCAAAGAAAGAAACATTGAAACGTTCGAACCGTTCCAAGCGATACGTCCGGATCAAGATTTTTATTTGGCAGATCGTTCGATTGTTATTTATTTTCAACAATATGAAATAGCTCCCTATGTATACGGCTTATTATATTTCCCAATTTCTATTTATGAGTTAACGGACATTATTCCAGATAATAGCCCGTTGAATGCATTGATGAATGTTTAAATATGTTGCGTAGAAGTTTGCTTAGTCATATATATAGCGCTACTTTACGTCTTAATGGCGAGTGAAGTAGCGTTTTTTTGTGGGTGGGGAAATTAAAAATAAAAACCGGTACTTATTTCCCGGGGAAGCGCATGATGTAGCAGAAACTTTAATAATTCGACAGCTCTACATGAATTGCTGTCAAATGCTTCGAAATTTTGCCAACATTCGTAAACTACGTTTATAATGTGTAAAAGAGGAGGATCGTAAATGATAAAAGAAATACAAACGGATCAATTAACATCAATTTTGCTGCAATATGGCTTGTCTGGTCATTATACGATAGCTGAGATGGAAAGCGGCATGAACAATACAACGAAAAGAATAATTGTCGATAACGAGCATTATATGTTGCGAATATATGATAATCATCAAGAGAGTAGTATAGTTGAGGTTGAACATCAAATGTTGCAAGCGCTGCACCAGCGTTCTTTAACGATCCAAGTTCCACAAGTAGTGATAAGTAAATGCGGTAACACTTATATCTCTACAGAACAAGGTAAACTAGTTGCCATGTATCGTTTTATTAATGGAAATCGACCACGTGCCGGTTATTATCCGCATATTGTGAGTTTAGGCAAAGCAGCAGCGCTCCTTACTGTTGAGATGGCGTCTGTTACACTTCCTTGCTCAGCACAATACGATCCATATTATTTATTACCCGAGTCCTATGTTGCCTTGCTTCAAACGGATCTAACATCTTATTTGATCGAGGAACATAAGTTATTAGCAGAACAAGTAAGCGACATTAATTATATTATGGATGAACTATCCGTTATTACAACGGAATGCAAACGATTAGAGGATTTACCAAAGCAATGGATTCATGGCGATATTGTTTGTCAAAATACAGTAGCACTAGAAGATGAAATCATTGCTATATTAGATTTTGAATTTGTAGCACAGGATGTTCGTGCTATGGAACCTGCGGTAATTGCAGTAGATTTGATGCATCGAGAAAACTGGTTAAATGACTGTCCTACGCAAGCAGTTGCTGTTATGATGAAAGAGTATTTACAAGTGATTCCATTGACTCAGGAAGAGTTAAATGAAATTCCATTATTAATGAAACTTCGTATATTCGATGTGTTTCTTCATGTCGTTACTCGTTATCAGCAACAACTTAGTCCTTTATCTTTGCTTTTAGAAATAATAGGTACTACAGTGGAAAATCTGCGCTATATTAATGAAAGTAATGATTTGCAATCGATTTTTTTTGTAGGGAGGAATTCGTATGAATTTAGCCGAAAGATTAGGTTATGACGTTGATGCAAAATTGTTATTAGTAAACGGTGATGACTATGGATTATGTAACGCAGTAAATAGCGCTGTTCAGTCTTTGTTAGAGCAAGAAGCAATAAGTTCGGCAACAATTATGATGCCTTGTGGTTGGGCGCCACAAGCTGCGCTGTGGAGCGCTCAGCATCCACAATATGATGTAGGTATACATCTGACTTTTACGAGTGAATGGGATCATTATAAGTGGGGACCAGTGACTACTACGGGCAGCACTGATTCATTAGTTACGCCTATGGGATATTTCCCAAAAACATGTGAAGCTTTTGAAACAGACGCGACCGAAGCACAAGTGAGAATCGAAATAGTGAGTCAAATTGAACGAGCATTACAGTTAGGGATGAAGCCTACACATGCAGACAATCATATGGGAAGCTTGTATGGACTTGCAACTGGGCGTACATTTTTACCTCTCGTATTAGAAATATGTGCAACATATGGTCTACCTTTTCGAATGCCACGCTACGTATTAGAACAGGATGGGCAAATAGCTGGTATCGAGCATGCGGAGCAAGCTGCCCAAATTGCAGAGGTTGCCGACAAACTCGGAGTAATTATTCCTGATTATTTGATCGGGCTACCATTTCACAAACAAGTTGGAGAAACGTACGATTCATGGAAACAACAGCTGATGCAAGTATTACGTTATTTGCACAGTGGTGTATCGGAACTAATTATCCATCCTGCATACGACACAGAGGAATTACAAGCATTCCATTTTGAACCGGAAAAACGAAGCTGGGAATATCATATTTTTCTCGATGAAGAAGTCCAGCAAACGTTAAAACAACAAAACATTCATTTGATTCGTTGGCGGCAATTACAACAACTGCAACAAGGAAATAGCAGCAAATGAAATATAGAGTAGTAGGAAGGGAGAAACAGATGCCATTTCGATCCATAAAACAATTAACGGAGCAAGTGAAAGAAAGTGTTGCACAGGTCATCGTCGGAAAAGAAGAAGTGGTTGATTTATTACTAATAGCATTAATTACTTCCGGACACGTGTTATTGGAGGACGTTCCTGGAACAGGCAAGACGTTACTCGCCAAATCATTAGCCAAATCATTGAAGCTACAATTTAAACGAGTCCAGTTTACACCAGATTTATTGCCATCAGATTTGAGCGGTATTCATTACTATAACCAAAAGACAAGTGATTTTGAATTTCGCCCTGGTCCGTTGTTTACCAATTTATTGTTAGCTGATGAGATTAATCGAGCAACACCGCGAACGCAATCGAGTTTACTGGAATGTATGGAAGAAAGGCAAGTAAGTATTGATGGTAGGTCGATGGTGTTGGAGCAGCCATTTATGGTTATTGCTACACAAAACCCGATAGAACATCAAGGAACGTTTGCTTTGCCGGAAGCGCAACTGGATCGGTTTTTATTTAAAATTAAGATGGGGTATCCGACTACAGTCGAAAGTGTCCAATTATTAAAACGGTTTATGATGGAACAACCTTTGGAAGCGTTATCAGCTGTTGCTAGTCAACAACTGATAGTGGAAGCTCAAGCAGCATATCGACATGTTCGGATAACGGATGATTTACTAAATTATATCGTTTCCATTGTGGAAGCGACGCGCCAGCGCGAAGAAGTGGCGATTGGTGTCAGTCCACGAGGGATGCAGGCATTGTTAAGAGCGGTGCAAGTAAAAGCCGTTATGCAAGGAAGAGATTTCGTAACGCCAGATGATGTCAAAGCAATGATAAAGCCAACTCTAGCTCATCGAATGACATTAAGAGGGATGCAGAAGTTACAGCGCAGTACAGAAAATATTTTAAACGAAATCATGGAGCAGATTGCTGTACCTACAGAATCTGAGGTCAGTATCTCTTAACCGGAGGTCTGTATATGGTACTCTTTCTATTTTTTTTAATTGCAGTCGGTATTCTTTTTTTGCAGAGTCAAATTTTTTATCGTTATAGTTTGCGCCGTTTGGAGTATGAACGGAAGTTTCAAAAGAGAGCATGCTATAAAGGAGAACAAATAGAACTGATTGAAGAAATATCTAATCGAAAGTGGTTACCAGTACCTTGGATTAGAGTAGAATCGCAATTGTCTAGTTATCTTCAGTTCGGACAGCAGGATAATTTTTCAGTTAGTAAAGGGCAGATATATCAAAATCATCGTAGTTTTTTTACGCTTAAACCGTATGTGAAAATTAGACGAACGCATCGGATTGTACCAGTGAGACGCGGCATATATAGATTGCACACTGTTACAATTACAAGCGGTGATTTATTAGGGATGAGGTTGCGTCATCAGCAACTTGCCTTATCTGATGAATTAATAGTCTATCCCAAATTGGCAGATGTTAGCTTGGATGAGCTACCGTTTCATAGTTGGCAAGGAGAACACAGTGTAAGGCGATGGATAATAGAAGACCCATTTGTTATTGCAGGGGCTAGACCGTATGCAGCTGGTGATTCTTATCGCAATATTAATTGGAATGCTACTGCTCGCGTTGGTGAATTACAAGTACATAAATATGATTATACAGCGAATCGACAGCTTCTAGTTTATTTGAATATAGAAGATGGCGAAGAAATGTGGCGAGCGGTCAACGACGAGGAATTAATTGAACAAGGAATAGAGTGGGCGGCTGGAGCAATAGCTACTACTATTGATTGTGGTATGCTGGCTGGATTCGGCACTAATATGATGCTGGAGAATAAAATTCCGATGCCTGTTATCGCTCCTGGTAGTGGATATGAACATATGGAGCATATTTTAGAGACGATGGCTAGACTAGTGTTAGAGAGAACAGAGCCTTTTACTATGTTTTTGGAACATGAAGCACATCAAGGATTTGCCAACCAAGATATTTTAATAATATCTACTTATTGGACGGAGCAATTGGAACACTTAGCTATGCGGCTACGAGGGAATGGTAATTCTGTGACGCATTGGCCCCTAATAAAGGAGGCTGAAATGTCATGAAAAATCGTGATCAAAAGTATTGGCTGCTGTTAGTAAAAGGAGTTCTAGAAGTTTTATTGTACTTACCATTTATAATCAGTGCAGCTGTATACTCATTGCCTCAAGCCAGTTTCTATGTTTGGTTGTTGACATTACCACTTATATTTAGTTTGACAGCTTGGTTAACAGAACTTTGGAAACAAAGCAGAGTTATTTTTGATTGGTTAATTGCTCTTGTAGTAGGCTGGGGACATGTTTTTGTATACGTACTTTTCTTTCAGGCCGCTCTCGTATGGTGGCAGTGGTTAATTACCGGTTTGGTGAGTAGCTATATTAGTTTTCGTGGTATAAAGCAGACTAAAATAGGGTGGAATTCTTCGTTCGATACGGGATACATGCTGATCGGTTTGGCGAGTTATATCGTATTGCAAATGTTAAAACGTGGTGTTGCTACGGAAGTTTTACCCTATGATTCATGGTTAATGTTTGGTGGAGTACTTTCATTCTTTACTTTAGTTATTCTTATCAATGAGCGACAAATTAAAAATGAAGCTGTTGATGGTGGGCAATCTGCCGCGGCTATAGTAGCTAAAAAACAAAACCGAACGTTAATGTCACTGCTAATTGGTTTATTTACTATTATTACTATTTTATTTTTATTTCAAAAAGAAATCGGGGCAACTATTAAAGCTTTTTTTCGTTGGTTGTTTAGCTGGATTCAATCATCTCAACCATCGGATCCGGAGCCTACGAACGAACCAGATGCTGCGATGCAGCCTCCATTTGTTTTAGAGGAACAAGGAGAGCCTGCCGCTTGGTTAATTATTTTGGAGCAAATTGTTAAAGTTATCGCTATTGCAATAGCTGCGGCAATTATTATTACGTTGTTATATATTGTTATCAAACAATTAGCCAAAATTTTGTATCAGCTGTGGTTGCGTTTTATGGGGAAAAGTGAAATAGTGGGAGCGGATGATGCAAATTATACAGATGAAGAAGAACAGTTAACGATGTTAAATAAATTGGGGCGAAAACGTCGAGATCAGAAGAAGCAAAGCTTTCGCCGTCTGAGGCAGTTTGATAAACGATGGTCGGAGCTTACTGACAATAAAGAAAAAGTAAGATTATTGTATCAACGATGGTTAATGGGGTTAAATAAACAACATCAATACACCGCTAAACCGCATTGGACAGTACGCGAAACAGGAAAAGATGTTGCTACAACACATACGGATGAAGGAAATAAAATAGAAGAAAGTAACCTGTTAAATTACTACGAAGCTGCTCGATATGGGGAACAGTCACCAAGCGATGAACAAACAGAGCGATTGAAGCAACAAATTGTGCAACCAAACAAACAATAATCTTATGTGAATAAGAGAGTGTTTAATAAGTACCTAACATAAAATTGGACGAAAGAACACTACGTTTGGTGCTGCACCCCAAAAGTTAGAGTACAAAATCTAACCTTTGGGGTGCAGCACCTTTTTCAGTCCAATTTTTTTGTGATTAAGCATTTGGAGGCAGGTAGTAACGAAGATAGCAGGACGGAAGATAGTAAGGTCGATGCTCTGGATGCTTGCTGCCTTCAGTAGGTTCTGCGATTGTGGGTTTTTATACGATTAATCGTACAAAGCTTACGTTTTAAGGTACTGTCGATGACCATTTATACGTTTTTTCATATAAAGCTTGTATTCCAAGCGACTGCCCACGCTCTGTTATATTCGTACAAAGTTTGTATCCCATAGTTTGTTTTCCAAGGTTGTGAGCTCCACGTTATACGTATTTATGTTATGTCTTGTTATTTAGCTAGTATGTGTTTAGCGATTTTGCAGCCATGGAATCTGCCGGATTCAATAAAGATTTCGTTCGCTTCATGTTTAGAAGCAACTACGCCAGCTAAGTAGATACCAGGAACGTTCGTTTCCATTGTCTCTTCATTAAAAGTAGGATAGCCTTCTGCTTCGATGGTTACACCGGCACTTTGTAGAAAACGACGATCAGGATGGAAGCCAGTAAGGGCAAGAACAAAATCATTTGCTATTGTTTCCAGCCCGTCTGTTGTTTGCACAACAATTGTATCGTCTTCTATAGCTGACACATTGGCAGAAAACATCATTCGAATCGTACCTTTATCTACTTTTGCTTCGAACGTTGGGCGTACCCACGGTTTAATACTACGTGAATATTGCGCTCCACGATAAATGACGGTTACTTTTGCACCGACTCGCTCTAATTCTAGTGCAGCATCAATAGCAGAGTTGCTTCCGCCAATAATAGCGACTTCTAGACCAGCATAAGGATGTGATTCTCTAAAAAAGTGCGTGACCTTATCTTTAGTTTCACCGGGAATTCCAAGCATATTAGGATTGTCAAAATAACCTGTAGCAATGATGACATTACGACAATAATAAGTGAGCGGCTTTTGAAAACGATCTTCGCCAGTTAATTTAAAGTAATCATTTTCTTTTTCGATGTTTGTAATGGATTGATAAGGATGAATATTTACTTGATGTCGCTGTGCTGCTGTTCGATAATAGTTTAAAGCTTCTAAGCGAGATGGTTTTTCATTAGCAGTAGTAAACGGGATATTGCCTATTTCCAAATTTTCAGGTGAACTAAAAAAGTGCATATACGTTGGGTATTGGGAAATAGAGTGGACAATATTTCGTTTTTCTATAATTAAAGAAGGGATTCCTTCTTTTCCCAGCTCAATAGCTGCTGCAAGTCCGCATGGTCCCGCACCAATAATAATCGATTGTTCTATATTCATTGTGTAAATACCTCCTGGATTGCTACTAGTGATAAATTAATCTTCCGTTTGACGTTTTTCAATTGCTTCAGCCATTGTCCGATCCGTTAAATGAGCGTAAATTTGAGTGGTTTCTGGAGAAGCGTGACCGAGTTGTTCTTGTGTTTTGTATAAATCATTTTGCAAATAATAGTCGGTAGCAAAGGAATGACGTAATTTATGTACGGATAAATAAGGTTTGCCGAAATGTTTGGCATATTTTAATACCATTACTTGGATGGCTCGTTTACTCATACGAGCACCTTCCTTACTCCCATTAGCAATAGCTAAAAATAAAGCTTTTTCGCGACGAGGTGCTTTGTAATGCAACTCACGCAAGTCTAAATAAGATTGCAAATAATCTATCGCATCTGTTCGGAAGTAGACAGGTGTTTTGAAATCATCATTATTATCACCTTTTCGATAGACGTAACATAAACGTTTTTTTATATCTATGTCATCAACATTCAAATTAACTACTTCGGACACCCGTAACCCAGAATGTAAAATAAAGCTAATAATACAACTGTCCCGTATTTTGTTGCGCTCATAAAAATATAACGCTTGTTTGTTTTGGGCAATCTGAATGCCATATCCTTCATCGATAAAATGCAAAAACTCGACGATTTCTTCGTCTTGCAGCAACTTTCCTTCTAATCGGGCAGCTGTATCTTTGGGCTTCTGTGTTCGTTTAATCTTCACTTTGGCCAGTACATTTCGTTTCAATAACGGATAGAAATGTTCATCCTCTGCAATTTGACTAAGATAGTGAAATAAAGAACGTAGAGAGGATAGTTTTCGAGATACAGTAACGCGACTATTAGGGATATCTTTGTAATTCATCAAATACATTCGAAATAGATCGATGCTTTCCATATGTAGCACTTCTAATTCTTGCAGAGTTACTTCTTTAATAGAAGTAGCCTTACTTAAACCTTCTGCAATAAGCCATTGCAAAAAAATATCGTAGTCTCGCATATATTCTACTAATGTAGCGGGTGATAAATCAGGTAATTTATAGCCAATAAATTGTTCAATATACCAAGGCATCAATGGTAGCTGCTTGTCCAGTTCTATTCTAGCTTTCTGTTTTAATATGTTCAAGCTGCCGTCTCTCCCTTGTCATAAAATGAGCGTAATGCTCTATCAATTATTGTAGAACAACAACTTGTTTAGAGCAAGGGAGTCAGCATTTTGAATCGTAACATGTTATAATGGATTCGGTAATACATCATTAATTTTTGGAGGTGTTTGAAATGAAAATTGAAGTATGGTCAGACTATGTTTGCCCGTTCTGTTATATTGGAAAAAAACGATTAGATCAAGCGCTAGAGCAATTTGCTCATAAAGATAACGTGACAGTTACGCTACGAAGTTTTGAACTTGATCCAACGGCTGATTCAAGTTTGAAACAAAAAACGCATGAGAGCTTGGCGACCAAGTATGGGATGACTCTCGATAAAGCGGTGGAAATGAGCGCCAATATTAAAGAGCAAGCGGCAGCAATAGGGCTTCAATTTAACTTTGAAGATATGCTCGTTATTAATACGTTTGATGCTCATCGTTTAGCGCAATTTGCAGAAGAGCAAGGAAAAGGTATGGAACTAGGCGAACGACTACTTAAAGCCTATTTTACTGATAATGATAATTTAGCAGACTATGCAGTGTTAGCTAATTTAGCAGCTGAAGTTGGATTAGATCGAGAAGCGGCACTGCAAGTGTTGGAATCTAATCGATTTGCTGATCTAGTACAACAACAAGAAGCAGAAGCAAGTCAATTGGGCGTTAGAGGTGTACCATTTTTTGTATTTAATCGTAAGTACGCAATATCTGGTGCACAGCCTCCGGAAGTGTTTCTTGAAACACTACAAAAGGTTTGGGAAGAAGAGCAACAATAATTGTTTTGGAAGGAGTACATTCATTGACAAATCGTACTTTAGTTTATGTCGGTTCCTATGCAGAAGAAAGTGGACCGAGTATTTATGTGTGTCAGTTTAATGAAGAGAATGGTGAGCTACATCCGCTTCAGTCTATCACTGATTTCCGTAATCCAACATTTTTGAACGTAGATGTTAATCATCATAGAGTTTATGCGATTGGCGAAACTGCTGATGCAGCGGGTAATAAAGTTGGAGAAGTGGCGGCATTTGCTATCGATCCAGCAACTGGTGAATTAGAGCTCATCAATAGAAAACAAAGCGTAGCATCAACTACATGCCATATTCAACGTGATCAAGGTAGCGGGTGGTTGACAGTAACGAGTTACCACGGTGGTATGATTGGTTTGATAGCAATTGCGGAGGATGGTTCTATCGGCGAAATATTAGACGTAGCGCAGCATGCAGGAGCAGGAAAAGATCCAGAACGACAAGACAAGCCTCATCCGCATTCCAGCTTTTACAGCCCTGATGAGCAATATTTGTTTGTGCAAGATTTGGGTATGGATCAAATTGTTAGTTACAAAGTAGACCGTAAGCTAGGTAAACTTCAGCGACATGGCGTTACAACGTTACATCCGGGGGCTGGACCACGACATTTGGTGTTTCATCCAACAGGAGCATTTGCGTATGTCATTAATGAATTAGATTCTACAGTGACGGCGTATCAATATATTGCTGCCAAAGGAGAACTTGTTGAGATAGCTACAGTTAGTACGCTGCCGGCAGACTTTACAGGTGAAAATGGTTGTGCAGAAATTACTATTTCAGCAGATGGTAAGTTTTTGTATGGTTCGAATCGTGGACATGACAGTATCGTAGTATACGCGATCAATGAGCAAACGGGCGAACTGACTACTATCCAAATTGTTAAAGTAGGTGGCGGACATCCACGTCATTTTGCATTAACGCCAAACAACCAGTTTTTATTAGCAGCTAATCGTGATACGAATAATATTGTTACATTTAAACGCGATAGCGAAACAGGAATGCTAGAAAATACAGGAAAACAATTGTTATTGTCGCAACCTGTTTGTGTTATTCCCGTTACACTGTAACAATCATCTTCATTTAAATACATAAAGAGGTTATGCGAATTTCAATAATTTGCACAACCTCTTTTTTTATATTAGTTGGCATCATCGCCAATGTATAAGTGCAACAGATGACTATTCAATTAATTTAAGTCCTACAACAGCCATTAATACAACTCCGATAAAAAAGATTCGTTTGGCACTACGTGATTCGTTGAACATCAAAATGCCGACAACAGCACTTCCTACTGTCCCAATTCCTGTCCAAACAGCATAAGCTGTTCCCATTGGCATACTTTCCATTGCTAATGCTAGAAAAAGAAAGCTTATTGCAAACCCGACGAACATAATGGAGTAGCTGCGTAAATTGGATTTTTTGCTAATTTCAGCTATACCGGTTACTCCGACAACTTCAAATAAACCTGCTAATATGACGTATAACCAACTCATTAGCTACTCGCTCCTTTCGTACTTTTACTGTTTGAAACGATTTGACTTTCTGTATCGGTTTGTTCATCAGTAACGCTTTTTAAGCCAATGATTCCACCCATTAATACTGCAATGAGTACTACTTTCATAATACGAAACTCTTCGCCAAAAATTGTCATTTCTGAAATGACTGTACCGGCAGCACCAATACCGACAAAGACAGCGTAAGCAGTACTAGTTGGTAAAATTTGACTACAATAAATTAATAATCCGAAACTAATAATGATTGCAACAACA
Organism: Paenibacillus yanchengensis; assembly: GCF_042684845.1. Classification (NCBI taxonomy): domain Bacteria; kingdom Bacillati; phylum Bacillota; class Bacilli; order Caryophanales; family Paenibacillaceae; genus Paenibacillus; species Paenibacillus yanchengensis. The sequence continues at coordinate 55,504 of NZ_JBHUMH010000060.1, forward strand.
GTTAATGCCCAATGAAGGACAGATGTTGAATGTTTTAAACCAATAACCCACATTACTTCAAAAATACCAGCAATAACAAGCATAATCCAATAAAAATTGCGATTTTTTTGCATTTTCCTCACTCCTTGTGTATTTGGTTAATATGCTATGATGACGTGCACTTCATACGGCATATAAAAAAGCCCAGGAGATATTATATCTCCCGGGCTTTTGTCCCTCCGTGTCATCGCAGTATATTACTGCGTGCTTTCTCTCGGACCAGTCCAGCTGTTCATGCTGCGGAACCCTAGAAAGCATTTCAAATGAATGGCTTCATAATAGCACACTGTTTTTTATACGTCAATATATTGCTTGTTCCTCTATCTATGAGATCATTTGTAGGTGATCCCATTTCTGTCTGTGCTTGCTTAGTGTATACTTAAGTATAAGTAATTATTTTAAAAGGATAGGAACAGTGATCATTGGTGAAACGATTTAAGAAATTTTATATAGAAACAACTAGCATATGTAATTTATCATGCGTTTTCTGCCCTCCAACAGAGCGAGCAAAAGGATTTGTGTCCATTGAAGATTTTAGCCATACTTTGGATCAAGTGAAACCATTTACCGATTATATTTATTTTCATGTCAAAGGCGAACCATTAATGCATCCGAAAATAGATCAATTGTTAGATATTAGTCATGATAAAGGTTTTAAAGTGAATATTACAACTAATGGAACGCTAATTACAAAAAATAAACACAAAATATTAGGAAAACCAGCGCTTCGACAAATTAATTTTTCGTTACATAGTTTTGACGGGCATCCCGGATCGAAAAATAAGGCTAATTATTTACGGCAAATTTTAGAGTTTGTACGAGAAGCGACGGCAATCAGCCCGCTTATTGTTTCATTTCGATTATGGAATTTGGAATTAGATAATGAAGTGAATCAACAAAAGCAAAAAAACCGGGAACTACTCTCACTGATTGAAGAAGAATTCCAGTTAGATTATCAAATAGAGGAGCGATTTAAGCCAGGGCAAGGTGTCAAAATTGCCGAACGAATTTATTTGAATCAAGATCCGGAGTTTGATTGGCCAGCTATGGATGCACCTGAAGATGATGGCAAAGGATTTTGTTATGCTCTACGTAATCAAGCGGGCGTGCTAATAGATGGAACGGTAATTCCTTGTTGCTTGGATGGGGAAGGACTTCTTAATTTAGGAAATGTGCATGAGAAAAATTTTGCCGATATTATAGAAGATGAGAGAGCTGTAAATATTTATGATGGCTTCTCGCGAAGAGAAGCCGTTGAGGAATTATGTCGAAAGTGTGGGTATCGGAAACGTTTTGGTTAAAAGCTGAGTGCAGAGGGAAGATAATAAACAGACGAACAACAGTGGGAGTAAGACATCCAATCCAAATACTTCCATCCCTAATATTGAAGCAGCAATCGGTGCTTTACTAACAGCACCAAACAATGCTGCGAAACCAAGCGCAGCCAAAAAAGATGGGGCAACATGTAAGAGTGGAGCCATAGAGCTCCCTAATGCTGATCCGATAGAAAATAATGGCGTTACTTCCCCGCCTATAAAACCAGAACCAACTGTAATAGTTGTAAACAGCAATTTCAATATGGCAGCTACTGGTGAAACGGCATAAGCAAAAGCATCTTCGATAATATTAAGCCCTAGACCAAGATAATCCCGAGATTGTGTTACATAGACGAGAATTACAATGATTATGCCGCCTACAAAACTTCGGAAATAAGGAAGAACAATATATTTTTGCAAGACAAACTTCACAACGAATACGAATAATCGGAAAACGTAGGCGGCACAAGTAATGGCTAGAACGAATAGTAGTAACTTGACCATGGTTAACAGATGAAAACGAGGGATTGCCGTAATTGTGTACGCAGTATGTTGTATTCCAAGCCAAGTACTTACGAAGTAGCCGCTAAAAGCAGCAAGGACGCAATGCAAGCTTGCCGATAATCGTTGTTTACGCTTGGCAATAGCTTCTAATACGAAGATGATAGCTGCCAAGGGTGTACCAAATAAAGCTGCAAACCCTGCACTCATCCCACTTAATAATATCGTTTTCCGCTGTTTTTCATCCATAGTGACCCGATTGATAAAGACGAAAAAAGCCGCAACACCGCCTCCTAATTGCAGGGCTGTTCCTTCTCGTCCAGCAGAGCCTCCAAATAAATGCGTTAGTAACGTTCCGCCCCATACAAGCGGTATAATTCTTATTGGTAAAGAACCATCACCAGTTCGAATTTTTTCTTTAAGAACAGTTGTTCCTCCCATTACTTGTTGCCCATAACGATAATAAATATAAGCAACAAACGTACCACCGATTGGAAGTAACCAAAATAGCCAATCGGTATTTTGTTGTACACTTATGACGAAATTCAAGCTGATAGAGAAGAGATAAGCTATAACACCAGCGGCTATCCCTATTGTCAAAGTAAGCGCGAATACACGCAGTTGATTTTTCCATCGCATACGGATAATTTCCTTTATTAAAAAATTTTTATATTAAAATAGTATTATGGTGGACAGCATGTACATATACTTTTCCAAGACCAAACTTCTTAAAAAAATAGGAAAGAGGTACTGGAAACGATGAAAATGATGAAGCATATGTTAGGGATTACAATGATTATCACATTATTTGTATTACTTTTGCCAACTGTCACTGTTCATTTGCAAGCACAAGCATCTACAGAAGAAGAAAATAAAGGTTCAGCAACGAGAGTTATTTCAACATATCATATTAATCAAAATAAACCAATGATTAATAGTTTATATAAAATTCCTCGTGATTTTATTGATTTTGACCATTATGCCAAACAAGCTACAGCGATTAGTGATCCAGAAGCGATCTTGCAATATTTGCAAACAAAAGAAACAATACAAGTACATACTAAGTTTAAACTGAAGAAGAGAAATATGTTATTATCTTCACCGCCAAGCGAAGCAAAAATAACACGATTACATCGTGAAATAGTCAAAGAACAACCAATTCCTCTTGAGGAAGAAATAGAAACAGTTATTAGTACTCCTATTAAAAAATTGTTTGAAGTTACAGCTTACTTTTTGAATATTCGAGCGGAGCATCATGCTAATTCGGATATTTTATCTACTGTAAAGCAAGGGACAATATTAGAAGTGCAAAGTATTTTGGAAAATGGTTGGTTGAAATTAACTGGTGGAGGATTCGTTTCTGGTAAATATACAAAACCATTAGAGATTAGTGAACAAGAAAGTATAATAGCAGACAAAGATAAACTTGAAATCACACCTGAGCTCGATACTGATCGGAAACAACAATCCGCAGTAACTGTTCAAGAAAAAGCTGATATTCAACCTAAGAATACTACTAAACCTACCAATGCGGTGCAGCAATTATCAGGATTAGATGCAGAGCAAGTGGAACAATTGTTCGGTGGTTCCTTATTATCAGGGCATGACCTTGGAACAGCTGTGATGGAGATGGAAGAAGAGTACGGTATTAATGCCTTTTTTACAGTTGCAGTGATGAAGCTAGAAAGTGGGCATGGCAAAAGCAATTTAGCACAAAAGAAAAATAATTTATTTGGGTTGAATGCGATTGATGGTCAAGCGTTTAAAAAAGGATATAGCTTTAAAACAAAAGGGGAAAGTGTGGAGAAATTTGCACAGTTAATTTCTAAAAATTATGTGAATAAAGGATTAACAACCATTGAAAAAATTGCTGGAAAATATTGTCCAACCGATGATCGTTGGCCGGGGTTAGTGAAGTCAATTATGAAAAGTGATTTTAAAAAACTAACATAAAAAGTACCATGTAACAGCAGCTACATGATACTTTATCTAGCACTTATTAAGCATGTTTTTCAACTGCACGTCCATTTTCTTCACAATGTTCGGAGCAGTAATGATGATATTGTTCCTCACATTGGTCACAGACGATATGTTGACGGTGGCATCGATCGTCGGCGCAATTGATGTATGTTTCAGCAGGTGCATTACAGTGATAGCATTTGCCTACGACTACAGCCTCGTCTGTATTATTAATCGTCACCGAAATTCGTTCATCAAATACGTAACATTTACCGTCCCATAGTCGACCTTTTACGTTTTCGTCTTTACCATACGTAACGATACCGCCTTCGAGTTGGTATACGTCAGTGAAACCTTCGGATAACATAACGCCAGTTAATTTCTCGCAGCGGATACCGCCTGTACAATATGTTAAAATCGGTTTGTCTTTGTGCTCTGCCATATTAGCCCGAAGCCATTCTGGAAATTCACGAAAAGCATCGAGATCAGGGCGAATAGCATTACGGAAGTGACCAAGATCAAATTCATAGTCGCTACGTCCATCCAGTACAATAACATCATCACGTTGGAGATATTCGTGAAATTGTTCTGGAGATAGTCTTGTTCCACTTAGTGTGTTTGGATCAAGCGGTTTGTCATATCGTAGTGTCACTAGTTCTTGTTTGTAACGTACAAATATTTTTTTAAAAGCATGCTCATGCGTATCATCAATTTTAAAAACCATATCTGAGAATAGTGGATTAGCACGCATATGTGCAATATATTGTTCTGTTTGCTCTATAGTACCTGATAATGTACCATTGATACCTTCATCAGCGATTAAGATACGCCCTTTAACTTCTAATTTTTTGCAAAATGCCAAATGCTCTTTTGCATATGTCTCTGCATCAGGTACAGGTACAAATTTGTAATACAGTAATACGCGATAATCGCCTTGTTCACTCATTGCTATAAACCATCCTTCTGTAATTTGTATTATTCTCTATGATAGAACTGTTTGCGACCTTTTTCAACACTTGATCGCTTCCGATTATAAAAAAGTTGGAGGATTGTCATGAGAGTTCAAAAAGTTGCTGTATTTGTGCTATGATAAAAAGTAAATATAGGAAATTATACAGAGGAGAACTAGCGATGAAGCCAATCGTGTTTGTCGATCGACCGCTACCAATAGAAGTAAAAATATATTTGGAAGAACATTTCCAATTGGATTATTGGGATAAACAAGAAAAAATAGATCAGGAAACATTACTACTTTATTTGGAACGTGCTACAGGAATTTTGACATCAGGGCGATCGATAGACGAACGTTTGTTACAAGCTGCACCTCAGCTTAAAGCTGTAAGTACAATTAGTGTTGGATATGATCATTTTGATGTGCCAGCAATGGATAATTACGGAGTAATAGGGATGAATACGCCGTATGTTTTGGATGATACTGTGGCGGATTTAGCTATGACGCTTATGCTTGGGTGCGCTCGAAAAGTAGCACAGTTAGATCGTTATGTGAAAGAAGGCAAATGGTCTTTTGCAGATAATCGTAAAAATTTTGGAATCGATGTTCATCACGCTAATCTCGGTATCATTGGAATGGGACGCATCGGAGAAGCTGTTGCTCGACGAGCCATTTTTGGTTTTTCGATGAATGTTACATACTATAATCGCACACGTAAACCGGATGTAGAAGAGCAATTAGGGGTTACTTATTCTTCGTTAGATCAACTACTTGCTACATCAGATTTTGTATTATTACTAACTCCATTAACGAAAGAGACGTATCATCTTATCGGTAGAGAGCAATTACAGCAGATGAAAAAAACTGCTTATCTGATCAATGTATCACGTGGTCAAACCGTCGATGAGTCTGCTTTAATTGAAGCATTAACAAAGGAATGGATTGCCGGAGCGGGGCTTGACGTTTACAATCAAGAGCCAGTTCCAGCGGATCATCCATTATTGCAATTTGAGCATGTTCTAACTTTACCTCATATAGGTTCAGCAACGGAAGCAACTCGCTTCAAAATGGCGATGCTAGGTGCACAAAATTTATATCAAACGTTAATTGCTCAAACACCACAAAACAGAGTAAACTAGTTGTTAAAAACTTAGTTTTTGGGACGATCCTGTATATATTCTGTGGGAGAAGCTCCGAGTAAACGTTTGAAAATGCGTTGAAAATAAGATACATCACGATAGCCGACATAGTCGGCTATTTCGCTTATGGACAATAAAGAGTTTTCTAATAAATAAAGAGCTGTTTTCATACGAATACTATGAACATATTCACTAATAGTTTGACCAGTATGATTTTTAAATAAAGATGCTGCATAGTTAGGAGTTCGATCGATCACATCACCAAGTAATTGTTTTGAAATGGGCTGTTTATAATATTGCTCTATATATTTTTTCATTTTTATAATATGGGTTGTAGTTTGTACTGCGGCTGGTTTCATATCTAGCTCACGATTAAGTAATATAATTGTCTCCAACAGTGCAGCAGCGCATCTTAAATGTGCGTAAGCGAGCTGATCCTCTAATTCTTTGACCGCAGTTCGTAACCGATCAATACATAGCTCATACACTGCTGCATGAATGATTTCCCATCGTTTGTAGTGAAGTAGTGGTAGATTGTTTCCAGGATCTGTCCTATTCACATAATTGTAAACGGTAAACTGAAAAATTAATTGTTCATGAAATACAGTTGGGATACTTTTACTATAATAGGCAGTAGATGATGGGATATAAAGAAAATCACCTTTACTGACGACAATTCTTTCGTCATTTATCCAATAAACACACTTTCCGTAGGTAACGACAACTATTGTATGTAATTCCGCATGCTCCTCTTGTGTATCAAACCAATCCATCCCTTGTACTTTTTTCCAACTAGTTACTGCTATCATTGTGCACCTCGATTATACTATAGTCTTTTCATTGTACTATAATTCATATACACTGTCAGTTTTATCGTATACAATGAGGATTGAAATGATCGGAGGTAAGTAAAAAAATGAATCAAACAAAAATTGTATGTACGATGGGACCAGCATGCCAAGAACCGGAAATTTTGCAAAATATGATGAAAGCCGGAATGACAGTTGCGAGACTTAACATGGCACATGGTGATTTGAAAGATCATGAAGAACGTATTAATGCTGTGAGAGCAGCGGCTGAACAAGTAAATGCTGTCGTTGCTATTATGATGGATATTAAAGGACCAGAAATTAGAATCGGAACATTACAGCAAAGTAGCTATGAACTTGTTGCCGGAAATTTGATTGCTTTAACAAGTGAAGTAATAGATGGTACGAATGAACGGGTATCTGTTAATTATCCAGATTTAGCTCAAGCGGTAAAACCAGGAGATCATGTGTTATTAGATGATGGTCTAATTGAGCTAATGGTAGAATCGGCAAGTGGATCAGAAACGATCTGTCGAGTAATTAATGGTGGACAATTAAAACCTCGCAAAGGCGTGAACTTGCCTGGAATTATTACAACATTGCCTGGTGTTACAGAGCGAGATAAAATGCATATACAATTTGGTATTGAACAAAAAATAGATATGATTGCTATGTCATTTGTACGTCGTGCAGAAGATGTACTTCAGGTGAAAGATTACTTGGCGCAATATGGTGCAGAACACATTCAAATCATTTCTAAAATAGAAAATGAAGAAGGTGTTGATAATTTAGATGCTATTATTGCAGCTTCTGACGGTATAATGGTAGCTCGTGGTGATCTAGGTGTAGAAATTCCACCACAAAAGGTACCTTTATTGCAAAAAGAAATGATCGATAAATGTAATACGGCAGGAAAACCAGTAATTGTTGCGACACAAATGCTTGATTCAATGCAAGTTAATCCTCGACCGACACGAGCAGAAGTAAGTGACGTTGCCAACGCTGTATTACAAGGAGCAGATGCCATTATGCTGTCCGGAGAAACAGCAGCCGGAAAGTATCCATTGCAATCAGTAGAAATGATGGCAGCTATAGCGGCATCTACGGAAGCTACGATTAAACATGAAGAACAGTTTGTGCAAAATCGTAATCGCCATTCTAGCACGACAACAGAAACTATTTGCCAAGCAGTGGTAGCTTCATCATTGCAACTTGGAGCGAAAGCAATTATAACACCTACGGAAAGTGGATTCTCCGCACGTATGGTATCCAAATATAAGCCAAAAGCACCAATCATTGCAATTACAGCGCATGACCATGTCATGAAACGTTTATCATTAGTTCGTGGTGTCATACCAGTAAAAGGGGAATCCGTTACTTGCACAGATGACCTACTTAGCTCATCCATTAATAAAGCACAGGCAACTGGTCTCGTACAAACTGGTGACTACGTTGTCATATCAGCTGGTGTACCAATTGGACAAGCAGGTGCAACAAATCTAATTCGTATTCATGAAATGGAATAAGTAAGTGATGTGTTTAGTGCTACGCGTTACACATTAAATACTGAACACTGAATATTAAGTATTAAGTATTATACATTACTCATTGTGAGCACCTCTCCTTATTAGTTGTAAAACAACTATAAATAGTGATGTACCCTGAAAGTTAGAGTTGAAAACTAACTTCTAGGGTACATCATTAGGGAGAGACTTTTGTTTTCAGTGAACACTACTCCACGATACAAATTCAATTTTTTATACGATATTTCGTATAAAGCTTAAGTTTCAAGTGTCCATCCATGCCCGTTTATACGAATTGTCGTACAAAACCTACGCTTCATTATGTCTACCTCAGCCATTTCATACGATTATTCGTATAAAACTTTCCCTGTTGCGTCATATGTTCAATCGTTTATAAGAATTTTCGTACAAATACAAATTTTAACCTGCTCTGAAATCCAATTATAAGGTATTGCAGAGGTTCTGCGTTAGTTATCGGAGTTACAACAGAGTGAAAGGGTAGAAATAAGTTTCAGTCCATTGTTCTAGAAAGTGAAATTGACAGGAATAAACTGAAAATTAGCTGAAATAAACTAAAATTAACTAAAAACCACTTTACTAAACATAAACAATATGTTAAATTTTCAGTTAAGTAGATAAATAAATTCATGTTATTTAGTAAAAATTAAAGATACGCTAGATGCAGGTGAAGAAAGTGAGATGGTGAATGGATTGAAAGCGATTTAATAGTTGCTTGTTTGTTGTAAGGGATATAATTTACTTTATTTAACATATTTCACGTACTACATTTAATATAAATAAACGGAAATTATTGAGGAGGAAACGAAAATGGAACAAAAACAAATTCCAGATACATTAATGTTAGAGGAACGGGCAGCACATGCAATTAACGCAATGATTGGTATGTCAGATGAAGAGCATGATCATATTCCTTTTTTTGCAGCAAATCTTAATCATAAACCAGCATTTATGACACATGGCGACTGGGATTATGGTTCTACTCATGGAAGAATGATTGATGGGTTAGTATTGGCACGTCATATGTCGGGTGAAACGTATGGTAAAGAAGTTGAGGAACGATATCGTGCTAACTTACTTTCATTTTTTAAAGAGGATGGTCTAAGCTACCGTCAGAAAAATCCAGCATATGATTGGGAAGATAATGCTAACTTTATTGATCAGCGTGCAGTTATTCTTTCTTTAACAAGTTGGTATATTGAAACGAAAGATGAAAAAGTGAAGAAAGCAGCTGATAAACACGTTGCAGCTTTGAAGAATGTAGCCATTAAAGAACGTGATATTTGGTATTATCCTGCATCGGAACATAAGAAAGACGGCTGGCCATCATCGAATGCTATTAATTTACGTTTGGCTCCAGATCCAGCTTCATTCAGCGGACGGTTAATTATGCCTTTGCTAAAATATCATGAAGTGACGGGCAATCAAGATGCATTTGAACTGTGCGAGTTTTTTTCGACGATGATTATCGAGCGTAGTGGCGTATTTAATGCAGATGGTAGTTTTAATGATGCACTTGCTTATCGTAGTGGTCATTTTCATACTCGTTTGGGTACACTTGATGCGATTGCTAGATTTGGTGTATTTACAGGAGATGCTGCTAAACTAGCTTTTGTTAAAAAAAGTTATGACTGGGCACTAACGAAATGTACAACATTCGGGTGGACACCAGGTGATTTGCATGAACAAGCATTTGAACATGAAACATGCTCACTTGTTGATTTAATAGCTACTGGTATTACACTTGCAAAGAGTGGTTATGTCGAGTATTGGGGTGTCGTCGAGAAATTTATTCGTAATCACCTAGCAGAGTCACAATTGTTAGATTTGGATTGGGTGGAAGATAGTACAGATCGGTCCAATGATATTAAAGGAAGAAAAAGTTTCTATAAAGTGGGAGAGCGCACTAGAGGAGCTTTTGCAGGCTATTCCGCACCAAATGATTTTGTATGCGATGTCATAGAAGGTCGAGGTCATACGAATGATTTGCAAATTTGTTGTTTAGGCTCTGGTACTCGCGGCTTGTATATGGGTTGGAGTAATACAATTACAGAACGTAATGGTACAGTTAGTGTTAACTTTTTATTAAATAGAGGTTCCAAGTGGTTAGATGTAAGTAGTTATTTGCCGCATGAAGGAAAAATTGTACTAGATATTCATCAAGATATTAAACGTTTGGAAGTTAGAATTCCTGAGTGGGCAGGGTTTACCAAAATTCGTTATACTCGTGAGTTAGCAGGCGATACAATAGAAGGTCATGGTCGTGAAGCTAGTAGATGGGTGAAGAAACATTTCTTGTTGTTAAATGAAGCAAAAGCTGGCGAACAAATTGTCATTGAGTTTCCACTTAGTGAACGTACAACGGTTGAAAATGCAGTAGGGCAAACGTTCCAGGTGCAATGGCGAGGGGATGATGTAGTTGGTATTTCGCCAGAAGGTAAGCGTAAACCTCTATATACAGGTCGAAAAGTGTTTGATGAAGCACCAATGCGTACAGGAGATTATCGCCGGGTAGACCAAGAAATTGTTTGGTAATCGGCTAAAAAGGAGCGGCAATAAAATGAAAACAGTAGTGGCTATTTATACAGGGCAAGGACTAGCAGACCCATTGAAAGCGATATTTCAAAAAGAACTGCCAGATTGTAAACTCATTAATATTATTGATGATGGTCTCATTGGCGAAGTAGTAAAAGCTGGATCTGTTCCTCCAATTGTAGCTCGTAGATTATTGCAATATTACGAACATGCGGAACAACTAGGTGCTGATGTCATCTTGAATACTTGTTCTTCTGTTGGAGAAATAGCGGATGCGGCAAGACCGTTTATTGCACCACCAATTGTAAAAATTGATGAGGCGATGGCGATTCAAGCAGTACAATCATATAAAAATATTGCGGTGCTGGCTACTTTGCCAACGACACTCGACCCTACTATGCGTTTAATTCAACATCAAGCGGATCGATTGCAGAAGGAAGTAAAGGTGATAGCTGGTTTGGCAAAAGGCGCATTCGATGCTTTAGTAAGTGGGAATGCTGCGGAGCATGACCGCATTTTAATGCAAACGGCGATAGATGCAGCTGCTGATGCTGATGTGATCGTGTTAGCGCAAGGCTCGATGGCGCGTATGGAGCAAACTATTCAAGAAGCGATAGGCAAGCCGGTGCTTTCTTCGCCACGCCTTGGAGTAATGCAAGTAAAATCTGTATTGGAACAGCTATAACACACAAAGATAGGAGCAATAATGAGATGAACGATCAACGTGTGATCGCTACTTATTTGGTTGAAACAGCCTTTTCACTAGAAGAAGCCGCTTTAGTTATTGCTGGAGAACAATCGACTGGTACCTTTACGAAGGTACCAGGAGAAACGGATCGACTCAAGGAAGAACACGGTGCTAGAGTAGAAGGAATTGAATTACTAGAAGAACGTTACCAACCCGGTTTACCAGGTGCAACCGTCCCAGCAAATCATGATGGTAAATATCGTGCTGGAAAAATAACTATTTCGTTTCCACTGCATAATTTCGGTCCATCGATTCCGAATTTAATGTCAGCAGTTGCTGGTAATCTTTATGAGCTACAGCAGTTGTCTGGACTACGTCTATTAGATTTGGAATTACCTGAAGCTTTCGCTAAACGTTATCAAGGACCGAAGTTTGGCATTGACGGGACTAGAAAATTATTGAATGTCTATGACCGACCTATATTAGGTACGATTGTGAAGCCGAGTATTGGACTAACGACAGCTGAACTTGGTCAGATGGTAGAACGATTGGCATTGGCGGGATTAGATTTTATCAAGGACGATGAATTAAATGCTAATCCGACGTATGCCCCACTTGAAGAGAAAGTACGAGTGGTGATGGAAGCGATAGAACGAGCAGCTGATAAAACGGGTAAAAAATTAATGTATGCCTTCAACATTACAGGGGACTGGGATGAACTTCGCAAACATCATGATATTGTAAAAAATGCTGGTGGCAATTGCGTGATGGTCAGCGTGCTGAGTGTTGGTTTGCCTGGTATGGCTTATTTAAATGACTATAGTGAACTACCGATTCATGCCCACCGGAATCAATGGGGAATGCTTACTCGTTCTCCTCATTTAGGGATAGAGTTTACAGCATATCAGAAACTATGTAGACTAGCTGGAGCTGATCATATACATGTTAATGGACTTAATGGAAAGTTTTATGAAAGTAATGCATCCGTAGTTTCCGCTATACAAGCTTGCACAACACCTTTATATGCTGGTTATGAAACGATGCCAGTCATTTCGAATGGGCAGTGGGCGGGAACGGCTCATCCAACGTATGAAGCGACAAAAACGCTTGATGTGATGCATTTGGCTGGTGGAGGAATGCTTGCTCATCCAGATGGCGCTGCTGCTGGGTTTGAAAGTATGCGGTTAGCTTGGGAAGCGGCGGCAAGCGGGGAATCTTTCTCTGATTGTGCAAATAAAAATCCAGTTGTCCAGCGAGCGATTGAAAAATTTGGGAAAGTGGGCCACTAGCTTATGACCGAAACTGATGATATAGCAAATCGTCCGTGGCTAAGTTATTATGGTGATGACTTTACTGGTTCCACCGATGTGTTAGAGACGTTCTTCCAAGCTGGAGTGAATGCACATTTATTTTTGCAAGTACCAACAAGACACCAAATGCAGCAGCAGAATGCTGATTTGCTGGCGTTTGGTGTAGCGGGTATTGGCAGATCTTTAACTCCGGCAGCCATGGAAGAGCAGCTTAGTCCGATATTAAAGCAACTGTATCAACTACAAGCTAAAATTGTCCATTACAAAGTGTGTTCAACGTTTGATTCGGCACGAGATATCGGAAGTATTGGAAAAGTGGCGGAGCTTGGTCGCAGTCAGTTCTCCAATCGCTTTATTCCGTTATTAGCTGCGGCTCCCCATCTGGGACGATATACGGTGTTTGGCAATCATTTTGCAGCAGCGGGCCCTGCTCATTATAGGTTAGATCGTCATCCGACGATGTCGCAGCATCCTGTAACCCCGATGAATGAGGCGGATTTGCGCCTTCACTTATCGTTGCAGACGAATCTCCGGATTGCAGTTATGGATGTCGTTGCTTTAAGCGGATCGCATGATGTGGTAAAAGAACGATTAGAACAAATAGTACTCAGGGAACAACCGGATATTGTTATATTTGATGCCCTTGATGATCAGCATCTCTTGACAGTTGGACGATTAATTTGGGAAGAAGCAGAGCAGAACCAGGACCCCTTGTTTGTAATTGGTTCATCTGGCATCGAAAAAGCGCTCCTTGCATATTGGCAGGAAACAGGAATGCTAGCAGTAGCAGCGAAGGAAGCATCACAGGTTACGCAAACAACCGTGCAAGAGGACAATAAACCTTTACTCGTCCTTTCTGGTAGCTGTTCTCCTGTGACAGCAGGGCAATTACAATATGCGAAGCAACATGGTTTTGCTAGTATTAAGCTGTCGATTGCCGATTGTCTTGCACCGTCTAGTAGCGATAAAACAATAGAGCAGATTTATGCTGATGCAGCTCGCTTACTAGCAGACGGTAAACATGTTATTTTATATACGGCGGAAGGTCCAGATGATCCATTTGTTGTTGAAACAAGAGAAAGATTAATGGCATTAAACATTTCCATTGACGAAAGTAGTAAACTGATGGGACCGGTTTTAGGAGGGTTGGCTGTACGATTGATCGATCAATTCGAGCTGCCACGTTTAGTGATTGCTGGTGGTGATACTTCCGGTTATATAGTACAACATATGGAAATAGAAGCACTACAATGTAAAGCTAATTTCCAAACGGGCAGCCCTATATGTGCTGTACATGCGGAGCAAGCGACAATAAACGGCATTGAGTTGATACTAAAAGGTGGCCAAGTCGGTCAACCAAATTATTTTGTAACAGCTGCGCAAACGAATAAATGATGGTAAAATAGAAAAGCTTCGTATTCTCATTATGATAATAAAGGGAGGACGAAGCTTATCTGTGCTGATTGAGGTGATAATTACTCATGTCGTTAAAAACAAGAATTACCTGGTTTTTTATATTAAGTACGCTCGTCCCATTCGTATGCACGGCGTGGTTGTCCTATACAGCGATGTCGTCTATTTTAGTAAATAAACTACAATCTAGCCAATATAATCAGCTTGCCCAAGTACAAATGTCACTTGAAAATGCGTATGATAATTTAAATATTATTGTGCAACAGCTAGCTATTCCCGGAAATATTGGCTATAAATTGCGTGATTACTTATATACCGACAATGAATCTGATAAACGTATACTGGCAAAAGAATTAGAAACAGATGTAAGTTTACTATCATTTACCAGTCCGACTATTAGTTTGACTACGTACTATTTCAACAGTCTAAAGACAGCTTTGTTTGCCAATACCTCTACTAAAAGTGACTTTAATTTATTAGCATTACCTCTACCACTATCGACACGATATCAAATAAGCAATTTTGCTCCTCATCTCAGTAATGAACGTTATAACAACGGTTATGTAATTTCCGCTTTACAAAAGCTAGATTTACCTGGGCAAGAAGAAGTATATGCCTACGTAGAATCTAGTTACCACTTTACAGCAATCAATGAAGAGAATGTTGTTACAGCAAACCCGTATTATTTATTACTCAACAGTAGTAATACGATAACTTATAGTGAACTACCAGAGATGTATCCCGTCGGCAATTATTTTCAAAACGATCAGGCGGAGCAAACAAATGGACTAGATGAGCACCACTACTGGTTCAAAACAAGTAGTACTGCACAAGGATGGCAAGTAGTTTCTCTTATTCCTAAATCGCAATATAACGCAGAACGGGATCATTGGGTGCTACAAATGCTAGGGCTGCTTATATTATTTATCGTTATTACGTTAATACTAGCTGGAGTACTTTGGAAAACTATATTTAACCCCTTACATCTATTTCATCGTGAAATGAAATGGCTGTCCAACGGGCAGTTACATCCGATTATTAAAAAAAGTAACATAATTGAATTCGATGAATTATTGCAACAATTCCGTAATATGAAAAATCAAATTGCAGTACTATTTCAAGAAGTTGAAATAAAAGAGAAAAAACGAGCGGATTTGGAAATTGAAAAATTGCTATATCAAATTAATCCTCATTTTTTAATGAATACATTAGATACGGTACATTGGCTTGCAGTGATGAATGGTCAAAAAGAGATCGATCAGCTTGTATCCTCTTTAAACAAACTACTTTATTATAATTTGGGTAAATTAGGAGAGCTTTCTACTATTGAAGAGGAACTGGAATCTTTAAAGCAGTATTTATTACTGCAAGAAATTCGGTATCAATTTAAGTTCGATTTGCAAATTGAAGCAGAAGCACCTGTATTACAAACGATCGTTCCGAGGTTTATATTACAGCCAATTGTAGAAAATGCACTTTATCATGGATTAGATGATCAAGGCTTCATTCGTGTAACTGTAGCGGAACAAGATCAAGACGTAGTTATATCAGTGATGGACAATGGTACGGGGATTTCAGAACAAGACATTGCCATTTTGCTGCATGAAGATCAGTTAGAGCATAAAAAAGCAGGAATTGGCATTGGCATACCCTATGTTATTCGTATGTTAGATTCCTATTTTGAAGGGAAAGCTAAAGTGGAAATTGAAAGTGAATTAGGAATTGGAACGACTATTTATTTAACGTTGCCAGCTGGAGGGATGACAGTTGATTAAAGTACTTGTCGTCGATGATGATCATTTAGTTCGTAAAGGATTAATTTCTGTTTTGCCTTGGAATCGGTATAAGATGGAAGTGGTAGGAGAAGCAAATAACGGAGATGCAGCGCTAAAATTTATGGAAGAGAATGCTGTTGATTTACTAATAACTGATATCGCGATGCCTGTCATGAACGGGTTGGAGCTCATTCGAATAGTTAATGAACAGTTTCCACATATAAAAACAATTGTGTTAACATTGCATCAAGATTTTGAATTTATACAAGATGCTTTGCGACAAGGGGTCATTGATTATATAGCCAAAATAGAATTAGAAACAGACAAGCTGGATGAAGTGATACAGCGCATATACGATCGATATTGGAACGAAAAAAAGCAAGATGAGCGGGAGAATATGATACAACACCTATCGAATGAACAAATAGATGAAATGGTTGTTGTATTCGCTCCGTTAGGATCATTAACGATCACCGCTTTAGAACAAACGATTACCGAAGGTACATGGGAGGAGCTGGATGCTTATTCGTGGTTGTGGTTGCCTACAACTAATTCATTGTTAGATTGTCAGTCTGTGTGCGAAAAAATAACTATACATTACCCCAGGTTACTCATCGGTTGGTTAATGGAATCAAATGATATCGCTTACTCCGAAATGAAACAAACTTTACGACGACATGGGTTGAAGTATTTTTTTTATCAATGTACTGCTCCAGGAGAGTGGGTCAAAGCATCTATCGTTACTATAAAAGAAAGTGGACAAGTGATCACGGAGGAACAACTGTTGGAGCATAAGCAATGGTGGATTAGTTTGGATTGGATGCATAATGATCAAATATATCATAATAGATTACAACAATTAAAAGAGATGCAACTACCAATAGCTCACTTAAACCAATTGATGTTGGAAATAGTAGTTCATTGGAATAAGCAATATAGCTTTATTTTTAAAGGCGATATAACCGTTCCGACAACGTTCATCTGTTGGCAACAATATGTAGACTGGTTAGCACAACTGCGAGAACAAAGTGCTGCTGTTACCAAAACGACTTACTCTAGTGAAGTAACTGCCTGCATTATGAGAGCACTCAAAATAGTAGAAGAAGAATTAGCAGATTCTTTAGTTGCGGGTATCGTTGCACAGCGGGTGAACTTAAGCCGTAGTTATTTTAATCAATGTTTTAAAGATATTGTCGGATTGTCGTTTAATGAATATGTACAGCAGCAACGAATGAAACAAGCGCAAAACTTTTTGTTGCGGACGAATCGATCGATTAGATGGATATCGGAACAGTGTGGTTACACCGATGAAAAGTATTTTAGTAAATTATTTCGCGACATTGTAGGTATTACACCAAGTGAGTTTCGTAGAAGAAAGTGAGGTTATTGGAGGACAATTCGTATGGTGATTGTCCAATAATGATGAAGGTAACGTTTCTAGTACAAAAACAGGTGATAATTAAAAGTCAATTATCACCTGTTTTTGCTGTCAAATGAGCAACAGTTGTTTCGAAATAACGTGCTATCCTTTTGTTAAGTGTTAACACCTAAGAAAGGAGGCGATGATCGTCAAATCATTTCGACAGACACTTTATAAAAATCGGATACTACTACTTATGTTAGTACCTGCGATGCTGCACATTATCGTTTTTTCTTATTTGCCAATGGGTGGCATTATTCTTGCTTTTAAGCGCTTTCAGTATCAATCAGGTATATTTCAAAGCCCTTGGGTGGGATTAGAAAATTTCAATTACTTTTTTGTATCAGGACAAGCATGGGAAGTTACCCGAAATACTGTTTTGTATAACCTAGCGTTCATTATTATTATTCCAGCAATTCAAATTTTGTTAGCTATTATTTTGAGTGAATTAGGTGGGAAGTATTTCAAAAAAATTACTCAATCGGTTATGTTTCTACCATTTTTTATTAGTTGGGTTATTGTAGGTTCTATTGCTTATAATGTGTTTAATTTTGAATATGGTTTGCTTAATAATATATTAACCATGTTCGGAGCAGAGCCTGTCAATATGTATGGTGAACCGGGGGCATGGAAATATCTTATTTTATTTTTTAAATTGTGGAAAGAGCTTGGCTATGGGATGATTATTTACTTGGCAGCTATCGTCAGTATTGATAAAGAAATGTACGAAGCTGGAAAAATGGATGGAGCAAATATATTTCAACGTATTCGTTACATTATGATTCCACAAATTATGCCAATGGTGATGATCATGTTTTTACTGCAAGTAGGACAAATTTTCCGAGGAGATTTTGGATTGTTTTATCAGTTGATTGGTAATAATGGAGCTTTATTAGCGCAAACCGATATTATCGATACGTTTGTATTTCGTTCTTTATTGCATTCATCGGAAGTAGGGATGGCGGCGGCAGCAGGGCTTTATCAATCTGTTATGTGTTTTATAACGATCATGCTAGTGAACTATATAGTAAAACGAGTGAAGAGTGATTACGCATTATTTTAGGAGGGCAAAGTGAAAATTTCAATCGATGAGAAACTATTTCGTGTTGTTGGTTACCCGCTAGTTGCTTTTTTTGCACTCATCTGTTTACTGCCTTTCATTTTAATACTGTCATCTTCTTTCAATAGTGAACAAGCTATCGTACAGAATGGATACAGTTTTATTCCTCAGCAGTTTAGTTTGGATGGGTACAAAGTTATTTTTGAAAATCCATTAGTTATTTTTCGATCCTATGGGATTACGATATTGATTACAGCGGCTGGCACAATTGCGAGCGTATTCATTAGTATGATGACGGGATACGTACTACAACGTCCTGATTTTCTATGGCGTAATAAATTATCTTTTTTCTTCTTTTTCACGACATTATTTAGTGGTGGTTTAGTACCTTGGTACATTTTATGTGTCAAATATTTGGGCATGAAAAATTCTTTATGGGCACTTATTTTGCCAGCAATGATTTCTGTTTGGCACATTTTGTTGGCGAAAGGGTTTATGAGAGGTATTCCATACGCTATTTCAGAATCTGCGAAAATAGATGGAGCTGGAGATTTTAAAATATTTATATCTTTAATTTTACCGTTATCGAAACCAGTAATGGCTACGATAGGATTATTTACCGCATTAACTTACTGGAATGATTGGTATCATAGTATGTTATTTATTTCCGAAGAACGGTTATACCCGCTTCAATATTTGTTGTATAAATTGTTGGGTGACATTCAAGCTATTCGCTCCATTATGGAGCAATCGGGATTATATATCGAATCTTTCCCAGTGGAATCGATGAAAATGGCATTAACGGTTATTGTGACGGGACCAATTATCTTTCTTTATCCGTTTGTACAAAAGTATTTTGTGCAGGGGCTAACGATCGGAGCTGTAAAAGGTTAATAGTTTGCTATTAAGATAATAAAACGAAAAAGGGGAATTTATATGATACGTAACGTTAAAAAATCTATAATTACGATGTTGGGATTATTATTGATCGTTTCTTTGGTAGCTGCTTGTTCCGCAGGATCAAACACCAATACAGCTAGTGAAGCTGGAGAACCATCGGGTACGGAACAATCGCCACAATTAACTAGTAATGGGATCGATATTTCGAAACATGTGGACTTAAAAATGTTTTTAATTGGTGATAAACCAGCTGATTTTGATAACGTTTATGATAAATTAAATGCGCTAATCAAACAAGATTTGAATGCGTCATTGCGCGTAGAATTTTTACCATTTAGTGATTGGACACAACGTTATCCATTACTATTCGCTTCTGGAGATGCGGTAGATTTGATCTATACGTCCGATTGGGCGATGTACGATCAAGAGGCAACCAAAGGTGCTTTTGCTGAAGTAACGGAAGAAATATTGGAAAAGTATATGCCAGAGACGAATAAACAACAAACGAAAGTTTCCTTTGACCAAGCTAAAATCAATGGCAAAGCTTATTTTGTACCTAATGACAAAAGTGCTGTATCCAATGCGAATGTTATTGTAATTAGAGGTGATTTGCGAGAAAAATATGGTTTGCCCGAAATAAAATCGATTTCTGATTTGGAAGCGTACTACGATGCAATTGCGAAAAATGAAAAAGGAATTTTTCCTTATGCTGCTTCACAAAACAATAATGAACTTCGCTCGATTATGCTGACTACATTAAATGAAATGTTTACCATTAATTATTATAGTGACTACTATCATCCTTTGGCAGAAAGTGAACTGTCTACACCAACTATTTCATGGATTTATGGATCAGAGCCATATAAGATATGGGTTGAAAAAATGAAAGAGTGGGCGGATAAAGGCTACTGGTCGAAAAACGCGATTTCTAATAAAACGCAACCACGAGATGCGTTTGAAAATGGTACGTCTGCTTCATTAATTTGGAATTTGGGTACCGTTTCTATGACTGCTCAAAAAGTACAACAAGAACATCCAGATTGGAAGCCGGAAATTTATGATATTGGCGAGCAGACAATTAAATTTTTGAGTCGTTTTACTGGTGATGGGATGGCAGTTGCTACAGCATCGAAACATAAAGAAAGAGCATTTATGTTGTTAGATAAGATGAAGTTCGATCGCAAATACAACGAATTAATGAGAATGGGAGTAGAAGGGGAGCACTGGATCGCTGTCGATGACAACAAGTGGGAAGCTGGTCCTAAGCAAGATCGATATCCGTTTGGTAGCGGAGGAACATGGGGAGTTAAAAGCGAAAATTATGAGCGAACAAGCGTCACTCAGCCAGAAATTATAACGGTTATTAACGATAAATGGTTGGAAAAAGTAAAGCAGCCGGCTACGTCAGGGTTTAGGTTAGATGAAAGTAAGATTAAAACAGAGTTAGCTGCTGTTAACAGTGCTAAGTCGAAGTATATACCATTGTTAGAACTAGGTTTAGTAGATGATGTAGAGAAAGTATTAGAACAATATAAAGCTGAAGTGATGAAAGTTGGGCAAGAAAAAATAGAAAGCGAAATAAATACGCAGCTGCAACAATATTTGGATAGCTTAAAATAAATGAAAAGGTGGGGATAGAGATAGAGCGGATAGAGATTTGGGATCAGTATGAGGTGAAATTATTGGGACCAAGTACAGGCAACCCATTCACACAAGTACAGTTGACAGCAACCTTTTCCATGCAACATAAAACAGTATCCGTTACAGGTTTTTATGATGGCGAAGGGGTATATCGCATTCGGTTTATGCCGCAGACTACTGGTATTTATCATTTTACAACGGAAAGTAACTGTCAGCAATTAGCAGGCATTACCGGATCATTTGAATGTATAGCTGCCAATGAGCATAACCAAGGTCCTGTTCAAGTTAGTGATCGCTATCATTTTTCTTACGCTACTGGTAAGCGTTATATTCCAGTCGGTACGACATCTTATGGCTGGGCGCATCAACAAGAAGCGTTAGCTACAGAAACGCTACAGACGTTAGCTGGTAGTCCCTTTAACAAAATACGAATGTGTATATTGCCACATTATAGCCCATATAGTGAGCGCCATATGGTGCATTATCCCTTTGTAGGAAATGCAGCGGACGGCTGGAATGAGCTGGAGTATAATCCACTATATTTTCAAATGTTAGAAAAGCGAATAATGCAATTACAGCAATTGGGCATTGAAGCTGACCTTATATTATTTCATCCATATAATCGTCAGTGGGGGTTTGATAAACTATCTCCTGAAGCCGATGATGCTTATATTAAATATGTAATGAGCCGATTCGCTAGTTTTCGTAACGTATGGTGGTCCATTGCTAATGAGTATGACTTTATGGAGCATAAAACAGAAGCAGATTGGTTGCGAATAGGTGAGCTAGTAGCCGAAAATAATGTGTATGACCAATTACTTTCTATTCATAATGGTTTTGTATTGTATGAACATTGGCAACCTTGGATTACTCATGTTTGTATGCAAGATGGATTAGCAGTCACTCATCCCGGTAGAGCTGTTGTGTTAAGAAACGTATATAAAAAACCAATTATATATGATGAAGTTTGTTATGAAGGAAACCTTCGTTTTCGGTGGGGTGGATTATTAGCAGAACAATTAGTAAGTCGTTACTGGAGAGGGATTACCGAAGGTACTTATGTTGGTCACGGGGAAGTATTGCGGGCGAGTAACCAAGGAGTAGATGAAGTATGGACAGGTATCGGAGGTCAGCTGCGAGGGAGTAGTGCAGAACGTATACAGTTTTATCGTGACATTATGGAAGCAGGTCCTGCTGAAGGAATGGAGCCGTTAGATGAATGGTTTCAAGTGGGAGTAGCTGGAAAAGAAGGAGTGTATTACTTGTTTTATTGGGAAACACCTCCGAAAACATGGCAATTTACAATTCCTGGTAAAGATATGCTGCTACAAGAAGGTAGCAAATTTCAAGTCGATATTATTAATACGTGGAATATGACCATCGAGCGTATTCCAGAAATATTTGAAACTGTACGACAAGATGATTATAGCTACGGTGATATTTATAATAGACAAATTGTGTTACCTGCCAAACGTTATTTGGCTTTAAGAATTACTGCATGTGCAGAGAGGTAAGTAAAAGATACATGAAGTAAAAATGCTCCACTATAAATATGGGATCCCCCTATTCTACACTAATAGTAGGAGGGGGATCTTATGGTTAAGAAAAGTAAATTTCGTAAAAACGGGCAGTTGCATGTGATGTTAGTTCCAGGTCTTATATTAGTTGCTATTTTTAGTTATTTGCCAATGGCAGGGCTTATTATTGCCTTTCAACAATTTAACCCTATGCTTGGTTTCAGTAAAATAACGTGGACAGGTTGGGAGAATTTTTCCTATATGGTATCCTTACCGGACTTTTTTCCTGCTTTTAAAAATACGGTCATTATTTCTTCTATGAAAATAGTAACAGGAATAATCGTGCCTGTAATGGTAGCGCTCATGCTTAACGAAGTACGTTCTGTTTTATTCAAACGATCGGTTCAAACGATTGTTTACATGCCTCATTTCTTCTCTTGGGTTATTTTGGGTGGAATTGTTGTAGATGTATTATCGCCAAGTGAAGGAATTGTCAACATGATCGTAAAGGCATTTGGCGGAGAATCAATTGCTTTTCTAACTAGTAATGAATGGTTTCGATACATCCTTGTCATTACCGATCAGTGGAAAGAGTTTGGATTTAGTACGATTGTTTACCTCGCTGCGCTAACGGCGATAGATCAAGGATTGTATGAAGCTGCTGTCATTGACGGTGCCAATCGTTGGCGACAAACATGGCATATTACACTGCCAGGTATTACACCGATTGTTGTACTCGTTAGTACGTTAAGTTTGGGAAATATTTTAAGCGGTGGCTTTGATCAAGTGTTCAATCTTTACAATCCTATGGTTTATGAAACAGGTGATATTTTGGATACGCTCGTTTATCGAATAGGAATTGTTCAAACGCAATATGCTGTTGCTGCTGCGATTGGTTTAATTAAATCAGTCATTTCTCTCGGCTTAATCGGATTTGGGTATTGGCTAGCTTATCGTATTGCTAATTATCGTATTTTTTAATCGAAAAAGGAGGTACACCGATGCACATAATGTCTCGAAGCTACAAGGTCTTTTTATGGATAAACAATATGATGTTAGTATTGTTAACCGTATTGTGTTTGTTTCCAGTTTTAAACGTATTAGCGGTATCCTTCAGTTCTAGCACTGCAGCTAGTGCAGGTGAAGTTATCTTCTGGCCTATTGAGTTTACACTGAAATCTTACTCGTTTGTATTACAAAGTGGTCAGTTTGTTATTTCCTTTTTGAACAGTGTTTGGCGTGTAGTACTAGGATTGATTATAAGTTTAATTATTACGGTATTAGTTGCTTATCCACTATCCAAGGAAAGTACTGCTTTTCCACAGCGAACTGTTTATGCATGGATATTTGTCTTTACGATGTTATTTAGTGGTGGTATTATTCCAAGCTTTTTAGTAATAAAGGAACTAGGTTTGCTAAATTCCATATGGGCTTTAGTATTGCCGTCTGGTGTGCAAGTTTTTAACATCGTATTGATGTTGAACTTTTTTCGAGGATTACCAAAGGAGTTAGAAGAGGCTAGTTTTATGGATGGTGCAAATCATGTCCAAACGTTGGTTAAAGTGTATTTACCCATTTCCTTGCCAAGCTTAGCTACGATTTTTCTGTTTACCTTAGTGATGCATTGGAACTCGTGGTTTGATGGGATGTTGTATATGAATCATACCGACAAATATCCACTGGCTACGTATTTACAATCTGTACTTAATAAAACAGCCATTCCACAAACCAATTTGACATTAGAGCA
The DNA here is from genome assembly GCF_042684845.1 of Paenibacillus yanchengensis. Lineage (NCBI taxonomy): Bacteria > Bacillati > Bacillota > Bacilli > Caryophanales > Paenibacillaceae > Paenibacillus > Paenibacillus yanchengensis. Next base: position 79,766 of record NZ_JBHUMH010000060.1, read on the forward strand.
AGTGCAGGCATTGCAGTCGGTTTCTAATCGAACGGTGAGTGCCGCTCAAATTTTCATTACAGCCTTTCCCATATTGGCTATCTATCCCTTTTTACAAAAATATTTTGTTAAAGGTCTAGTACTTGGTAGTGTGAAAGGATGAAAGCTTTCTAGCAAATGAGGGACAAAACTATGAAATTTCGTTGGAACTCTATGTTTGTAAAAATATTAATTATGTTTTTATTGCTTATTATCCCTTTGTATGGTGCGAGTATTTGGTTTACTAAATACAGTTCAAAACAAATGCATAGCGAACTAGAGCATTCGAATCAATCCGTGCTCCAATTTCATTATGCAACATTACAGTTTGAGCTACAACGAATGAGCGATTTGCTGTTAGAATATGCTGTTGACAGTGTTATCGCAGATTTTGACACGTTAGTACCTATTTTATCGAATTATGAAAAAGATTTTAGATTAAATGAAATATTACAAAAAATGAAACAAATGAAAGCTAGCAGTTCTTATTTAGCGGATGTTCGTTTCTATATACCTAGCTCGCAAAAGATCGTATCTGCCAAACAAGGGATTTCGACTATAGCAGACGAACAGTGGCAGGGGCTGCTAAAAACAAGAGGGAACTTAAGTGGCAATATTGTCGTATACGAAAATCACTTATATGTCATGCATGCTGTTCCTACTTTACTGGATAGTTCTCTAACTCCAAATTTTATACTAGTTGCCGAAATATCGAAGAAGGAACTTTTAAAACAAATAAACTTAATTGGAAAAGGAACAGATAGTGGTGCGTTTATTCAATTTACACCATTTGCTTTTCAACTGGGCGATGAAGAGAGTCTGCAAGTAGCTACGCACTATCAGCCTTCTAATCCTATTGATTATAAGGTAGGTGTAATCCCATATGAATCGAAAGACACCCTTTTCTACGCTATTGTTGATCCTAACTATGGATTTGAACTCGTAAGTTACATACAAAAGCAGGTGATGTTACAACCAATCCGTCACTATTATTTTTGGATGTTACTATTAACGATGGTGTCTTTTTTGCTGGTGGTGTTATTTAGTTACGGTATCTATCTTTTTATTCACCGACCGCTATTTCGACTTGTCCGAGGGTTTCGTACCGTAGAACGTGGGGACATCGCACTGTTACGGGATGAGAAGCGGACAGATGAGTTTGGATATTTGTATGAGCAATTTGATAAAATGCAAAAAAAATTGTATGTTTTGATCCAAGATAATTATGTGCAACGGATTCGTATGCAAGATGCTGAACTTAAACATCTTCAATCACAAATTGCTCCTCATTTTCTGTATAACAGTTTATTTACGATCAAACAAATGGCTGAATTGGAAAATATAGAAGATATAAAACAGTTTTCTGATTATCTAGGACAATATTTTCGATTTATGACGAGAGATTACAAAAAAGAAATGCAATTAGGGGAAGAATGGGAGCATGCTCTCATTTATTTGCATATACAGGAGATTCGTTTTTCACATCGTATAGCGATGGACATTGAACCATTACCAAAACACTATGCCTCTTTACTAGTACCCCGAATCATATTGCAACCACTTGTAGAAAACGTATTCAAACATGGGCTGGCAAATATAACTTCGGGTGGCTACCTGTACATGAACGTGAAAGCTCATCCACAAGCTTTAACCATTACTATAGCAGATAATGGAGGAAGTTTAACGGATACGAAACTTTTTCAGTTACAAAATCAACTACGAAACATAACGACTACTGGTATACAAGGAGAAATTACAGGGTTAATGAATGTTCATCAACGATTACAAATGTACTTTGGAATAACGTATGGACTTACATTAGAACGCAGTAGTTTAGGTGGTTTAAAAATTGTCGTTTCATTGCCGCTTCAAAATAAAGAGGGGGAGTAGTTATATGCGACGTTTGCTCATCGTGGATGATGAACCAATTATTGTAAATGGTTTGCAGCAATTTTTTATAAAAAAACAACTAAACGATGTAGAAGTTGTAACCGCTTATTCTGCGAAAGAGGCGTTGACTTGGTTAGAGTCCATCCATATTGATGTTGTGCTTAGCGATATTTGTATGCCTGAGCTAGATGGATTGCAATTACTGCAAGCGATAGAAAAGTTTTGGCCAAGGTGCAAAGTGGTTCTATTGACTGGACATGATGAATTTGAATATGCACACCAAGCACTTAGGAGTGCTAATGTTATTGATTATATATTAAAGACAGAAGGAATGGAGAAGATTGGTCAATCTGTACAGCATGCTTTTTATGTCATTCGAGAAGAATTATCGGTTTATCATCATAAAGTGTGGTTACAAGAAGAGTTGCCACAAGCTCTAATGCAGCTGCAGCAACAATTATTGCGAGAAGTTTTGCGAGAAGTCCCAATAACAGGAAATAGACAGTTACAAACCGAGTTTACTGCTTTGCAATTACCGCTTGACACTACAAAATCTGTATTGGTAATCATGTTACATATCGAACAATGGGGAAAATATGAGACGACATCAGAACGGGATCTTATGTTATTCGCTATCAGTAATATCGTAGAAGAGTTGCTTGCTGATCGGGTTACTGTGAAGTGTGTACAATATGATGGTTATACTATTGCGGCAGTTATTCAACTGCAAAAAGAAGGAGTGGAACGAAGGGGTCTTGAGCAGGAAAAAGGATATGTTCCATTCGTTCACCGTACTTTAGAAGTCATCCAACAAACGAGCAGAGAGTTGTTTACCCTCCATATTTCCATTGCGGCTAGTGGACAGTTACGTCCGTTTAACGAGCTTTCAAGTGAAGTTAATCGATTAAGATTAGTACTGCTCAGTGATCGGTTTCGAGGGAATGAGAGACTGGCAATTACTAGTTTTCAACCATTAAACAACCACGAAGAGAAAAGGGGTAGACAAGCAGCTTTTTATTTTTTAGAAAAAATGCATCAAAGTTTGTTGCAAGAACAAGGAGAAGACTGGCCTCATTATTTTCAAAAGTTTGTAAATTTGTTTACAGAAGATGGCCCAATGGACCCGTTTGATCGCTTGCTCATTGTTCAGGCATTAACTCGTCAGACAATTTTATGTTTAGAGGAACTAGGCCTTAAGGATAAAGCGATTGCGGAGTCCAATTTATTATATCTATTTCAAATTGATCCATCTACTTCATGGCGAGAAATTATTTCGTTTTATCGTTTGCAGCTGGAATGGATGCAAGCGATGCGGAATGATCATTTGCAGTTGGAACAATCCAATTTAATTGGTCGTATTCATTATTTTGTTCGCAATAACTTACACCGCAACGTTTCGGTTTCGGCTATTGCGAGAGAGGTTTCGCTAAATCCTTCTTACTTGTCTCGGTGGTATAAGCAAACGTGTGGACATGCGCTATCCGACTTCATCCAAGAAGTCAGAATAGAACGAAGTAAGGAGTTGCTGGCTACAACAACGTGTAAAATTCACGAAATATCAGAAAAACTTGGTTTAGCCGATACACAATATTTTTATCGTTTTTTCAAAAAAAACGTTGGTTGTACCCCGCAAGAATATCGTAATCAATTTAGTAATTAAGTGGAAAGTAATAGAAAGATACGTAATGTAAGGACTATCCACTATTGGTGAAAATAACGGTTATATACAATATAGATGTACAGGAATTAGATTGCATATTATAAGGAGGGCTTTTTTATGAAACATTATTTGCGCATGACTTACTCCGTAATACTGATTTTAATGCTTACTTTTATGGCTGCATGTTCTAACGGAAAGACTACTGAATCGGCAAAAAGTGATGAGACAATTTCGATTATTTCTGAAGATGACGGTCCTTTGTCAAAATATGCGGTGCCAGTGACTGTTCGTACAGTCATGAATGATGTAGGCAAAGATTTTCTTTCAGAAGGTGATACGCTGGAAAATAACGTTTGGACGCGTGGTTATGAAGAAGAGTTGAATATTAAACTTACATTTGATTGGATTGTTGAAGCTGCGAATGCTTCAAGCAAACTGAATGTTACACTGACTGGCGGAGACATTCCGGATATATTCGCAGTTGGACATACGCAATTCAAGCAATTACTAGAAGCTGGAAAAATTACAGACTTAACCGAAGTTTTTGACAAGTACGCTTCGCAGCAGCTTAAATCTTTTTATAGTATGGGAGGCGATGGACTGAAACCGGTTCGGCATGAAGATAAGTTGTATGGATTGACTGATTATAGTGGGTCAGTAGATACAGCGCCGATGGTATATATTCGAAGTGACTGGATGGAAAACCTACAGTTAAAACCACCCAAAACAATAGATGACTTAATTATGATTGCTACTGCATTTACAGAACAAGATCCGGATAAGAATAATATAAAAGATACGTATGGTTTTCAGTTTAATAAAGATCTAGACGGTGGCTGGACGATGAAGATGAATGGTTTTGCCAACGCCTATGGTGCTTTTCCTCGAATTTGGGTGAAAGATGACAAGGAGCAACTCGTTTATGGTAGTATTCAACCAGAAATGAAAGTGGCACTTGAAAAATTACAACAATTATACAAACAAGGTGTGATAGATCAGGAATTTGGGACGAAAGATGTCAATAAAGCTGCTGAGTCTATTATGGCAGGAAAAGCTGGTATATTTTTCGGTCCGTTAGCCTCTCCTTTTGCCATTGGAACCATGATGCAAGATGAAACTATCGATTGGATGGCTTATCCTATTCCGTCTGAAACAGGTGAACCGACTGTTGTACCTAGTGAAATCCAAAACGCAACCGTTTTTGTAGTACGTAAAGATTTTGCTCATCCAGAAGCATTAATTAAATTGTTGAACTTTGCTGTAGAAAAATTATACGGACAATCTGCGGAACAAGAAGCGGGCAAATACTTAGGTGATGGTGGTCAGGGATTTCAAGTAACGCCATTTAAAATGTTGCAACCTAATAAAAATGTACTGATTTATGAGAATGTCGTGAATGCGCTACAAAGCGGGGATACCAGTAATCTAAATCGTGAAGAATGGAGTAATTATGAGTTTATTCAAGCATACCGCTCTGGAACAGATCGTTCAAAATGGGTGTATGAACGTATTTTCGGACCAGAAAGCACAATTGCTGTTGTTAAATATTACATGGATAATGATTTACTGAAACTCAATCAGTTTAGTGCTCCTCCAACTACAACAATGGCTACTAAAAAGGCTACGTTAGAACGACTAGAACTTGAAACGTTTTCAAAAATTATTTATGGAGCTGCGTCAATTGATGAGTTTGATAAGTTTGTAATGGATTGGAAGAAACTTGGTGGTAGTCAAATGACAGAAGAAGTTAATGAACAAAGGTAGCAAATAAATGATTGATATTAGCATAATCACGTTGTTTTTAACTTGTCATAACAAAAGATGTTGATGATGATATAACTTATGAGTATAATGAATGGTATGATAAACAGTTTATATAAACAAATTATTTTGTATAGTAAAATTTAATTAATTTTATATGATTTTTGCAATTAGAGGAGGACATAATGGATATTGCCAATTGTTTAACACCCTATAAGTGGAAGGAACCGGTTCTAGTTGGTTCAGGTATAAAAGGTGCATTTGATTATCATGCTGTTGATTGTTCTTTTGTATTTCGTCACAATGATCGGTTTTATATGATGTATGTTGGATTTGATGGAATTGGCTATCAGACTGCGCTTGCAACTAGTGATGATCTACTAAACTGGGAGCATTTAGCATTAATTTTGACCAGAAGTGAAGATGAGAGTCGTTGGGATGCTCGTAATGTGGCTGGCACTTGGATGTTAAGAGACAATAATCTGCATGGATCAGCGGAGTTGAAAAAATGGCAAGGAAAATATTGGCTGGTGTATCACGCTTATCCTGGCGAAGGTTATGAAACGGGTTCAGCGAAAATCGGCTTAGCGTGGACAGAAGATGAAAATCTGTTAGAGTGGCATCGGTTAGAAGATCCGATTCTTGTGCCGGAAGATGGGGAAGCTTGGGAGCTAGGCGGATTGTATAAAGAATGTTTAGTGGAACATGAAGGACAATTTTATTTGTTTTATAATGCGAAAAATCAAGATCACGGGCGTTGGATTGAACAAACAGGTATTGCTATGTCTACTGATTTAATCAACTGGACGCGGCATCAGCAAAATCCGGTATTGCCAGTAACAGAAGGCGCATGGGATAGTGGGTTTGCTAGTGATCCATGTGTACTACAGGATGGTTCTCGTTGGGTTATGTTCTATTTTGGATTTGATTTTAAGAAAGCACAAGAAGGCATCGCTATTTCGGATAATTTGCTAGATTGGGAAAAATATGAACAACCGATTATAGAAGTAGGCACTGGCACGGAATTAGATGCTTCCTATGCACATAAACCATCCGTCATTACGCATAATGGTATTTTATATCATTTTTATACCGCTTGTCGGAAACCGCAGCCTGGGGATGCCACATGTAACTTTTTTCCGGAGTTTCGAACGATTGCTGTTGCTACATCTAAGCCGTTGGTCGTTTCGGAAATGTGGACAGACGGATTGAAAAATCCACTAGGAATAGATAATGCGACACCTAGATTGAGTTGGTCTTACTTGCATGATCTACCTAACGATTTTACTCCACATAGCTATCGTATTAATGTAGCATCTAGTGAAGCGTTATTGTGGGAAAACCAAGTGGATATGTGGGATAGCGGAATCGTGAATAGCAATGAACATACATCTATTGTATATGGTGGAACGTTGCTTCAACCAGGTAAGCGCTATTATTGGCGAGTGAGCGTCTATGATGCTGCGGGAGAACAATATAATAGTTACATTGCTTGGTGGGAAATGGGTCTGATGCGTCAAGAAAATTGGCAAGGAAAATGGATTGCTCATCCGGAAGGAAAAACAAACAAGGGTGCTACTTTATTTGAGCAGCAAATAGATATTAAGCCCAATATAAAAAAAGCTAGAATGTATGTATGCGGACTTGGGCATTTTGAGTTAAAATTGAATGGAAACAAAGTAGGAAACAATGAGCTGGAGCCTGGGTGGACCAATTATGATCAATCTGTGTTGTATACGGTATATGATGTAACAAATGATTTAAACTGTGGAAATAACAGCATCTCTATTGAAGTTGGTAACGGCTTCTACCATGTTGTAGGTGGTCGTTATACGAAGTTTAAGGACTCGTTCGGAACACCCACTTGCCGGCTAAATCTTGTTGTAGATTATGTCGATGGTTCAACAACAACGTTTTATACGGATGAGCAGTGGGTAACAAGTTTTAGTCCTACCATATTTAGCTGTATTTATGGTGGAGAAGATTATAATGCCTTGCTTGAAAATAATTTAACGTGGATCAAGGTGATAGTAATTGATGGTCCCAAAGGAAAGCTGCAAGCACAATCGATCCCTGCCATCCAAGTACTGAAAACGTTTCAACCGCAGCAAGTGAACCAACTAAACGATAATACTTATATTATTGATTTTGGACAAAATTTTTCGGGTTGGCCGAAAATAACAGTGAGTGGCAAACAAGGTGCACAAGTGAAGCTTATACCGGGAGAATTACTAACGGATGAAGGTTTGGTAAATCAAAAATGGACGGGGTCTCCATGCGAATTTAATTACACTTTAAAAGGGGAGACTGTAGAAATATGGAATCCCAAATTTACGTATAGTGGTTTCCGTTATTTGCAAATAGAAGGTGCTACTTTATGCGACACCTTATTTACTCAATGTCAAAGTCATAAGTCGAACGCAGCGGTCATTGTCCATCAGATACAAGGTGAAATGTTATCTACTAATGTTAATCGTGCAGGTAGTTTTTCTTGCTCTGATTCGTTAATTAACCGTGTGCACGATATCATTCATTGGGCAATGGTCAGCAATACGAAAAGTGTCTTTACAGACTGTCCACATCGTGAAAAACTTGGATGGTTAGAGCAGGTACATTTGATGGGACCTTCGTTAATTTATAATTTTGATATGGAAGCTATGTTTCACAAAGTGATGCAAGATATGCAGGAAGCGCAGCTGGATAATGGTATGATACCAACTACTGCTCCAGAGTATGTCGTATTCCAAAAACCATGGGACATGTTTCGACATGCGACCCCATGGGGTGGTTCCTTTATTTTAATGGCATGGGAAGTATTGCAGCGTTATGGAAATAGCAAGTTAATCGAAACCTACTACAAAGATATGCAGCGCTATATAGACTACTTAGCAAAACAAGCAAAAAATCATATTATTCAAGGTGGCTTAGGAGATTGGTATGATATTGGTCCCGAAGGACCGGGCTTTTCGCAAGCTACCCCAGTTTCTTTGGTGGAAACAGCGATCTATTATCATTTGACTGACATTATGCAAAAAATAGCTAATCTATTAGCTTTGGAGGAAGATAGGAAGTTATACGAAGTTCAGCTACAACATATATACGAAGCTTTTCAGGCGCACTTTTGGAATGAAGAGCTGCAAACGTATGCTGGTGGAAGTGATACAGCATTAGCCATGCCATTGGTACTCGGTTTAGTTGCTGAACGTCATCAATCGTTGCTTACTAGCAAGTTGGCGGAACAAATGGAGAAGCGAGGGTACCAAACGACTGCTGGTGATGTAGGGCATCGTTATGTATTGCAAGCGCTTAGCAGGCATGGATATAATGATCTTATTGTTAAAATGTTGCAAAATAGTGATTCTCCAGGCTACGGATACCAAATTAAACACGGTGCAACTACATTAACAGAAGCTTGGGATGGGCCAACCGTAGGCAAGTCGCAAAATCACTTTATGCTTGGTCATATAGAGGAGTGGTTTTACAATCATCTAGCGGGCTTGGATTATCATTTTAACTACGAGACTAAACAATTTCAGATGGTTGTCGAACCATATTTTGCAGACAGCTTGCAATGGGCAGCAGCTTCGCAACGTTTACGCGCTGGTGATGCTGCGGTTCGTTGGGAGAAAAATGAACTTGGCGATATAAAATTGCGGGTTACTGTACCGGCTAACACTATTTGTGAAGTAAAGTTACATAAAGGACAGCTAAAAGCAACAAAACAATGGAAAATTCCAGCAACTGTAACAACGATATCGGAAAATGCAGAAGTAATGACTTTAACGATGGATTCAGGTAGTTTTACTATGGACGCATGTTAAATAAATGAGCGGAGTGTGAACAGAATGAATATACTAATAACTGGAGCAAATCGTGGATTAGGGCTAGCACTTTTAACTGAATCATTAGAGCGGGGACATCAAGTATGGGCTACTGTTAGAGCAGATGTGGTAGATGGTAGTGACTTGCAGCAGCTCCAAAAAAAATACACGAATCATTTAAATATCGTAAAATTGGACGTTTTGGGTGAAGCTTCCGTGCAAACGGCAGCTGAGCAATTACGTCAAAACAAAGTCATTCTGGATTGTATTATTAACAATGCAGCTATCGTTTTAGGTCGTAGTTCTACGTTAGAACAAGTAGACCTAAATGATGTAGCTCATACGATGGATGTTAATTTATATGGTCCGATCCGCATACTTAAACATTTCTCATCGTTATTAGTGCAGGATAAATCGCCGATAGTTATTAATATATCATCTGCTTCTGGAAGTTACGATAAAGCGTATGGCGGTGATTATCCTTATGCGATCTCGAAAGCGGCGCTAAATTTCTTTAACTATCAATTACGTTTAATCGAGCGTCCTTATCCGATACAAGCTTTTGCCATCCATCCCGGTTGGTTAAAAACGGATATGGGGGGCGAGGCTGCCCCAACAGAGCCACATGATCACGCACCAGCGATTATCGATATGGCAGAAGGTAAAAGCTCCTATATGGCAGACACTATTTTGGTTGATCATCGAGGAGACCCTTTACCTAATTAGTTATATTTTCAAGTAGTCACTTGACTTTTCTTTTATTAAGCTGCAAAATGTATTTTAGTTTGTGTAATTTCATGAAGTGATCTCGTATAGCCTCACTAAACTCGAAACAGGGTGAGGGTCTCTACAGGAAGCCTTTACTTCCTAGCTACGAATAACAACGCATCTATCATTTAGATGCTGTTGTCGTAGCTAGGTTTTTTATGTTGAAAGAAGGAGTGGAAAAGTAAGTGAAACATATTATGGCTGTATTTTGGGGAGCAGCAAGTTATGGTATTTTGTCTACATTTGTAGTATTAGCGTATGACAGAGGTTTTCAACTAGGAGAAGTAGTAGGAGCTCAATTGTTTTTCGGACTTGTTCTCATTACTTGTCTCGTACTAGCGAAGCAATGGAAAGAAAAGAAAAAAAATAAGTTACAGTCACAGCAAGCGATCACCATTAGAGAAAATGATGAACATGTACGATTGGATGGTAAAAAAGCGATGCTATTAATGGTAGCAGGTATTCCTCAGGCGGCAACAGGATTGTTGTATTATCATACGTTAAAGTATGTGCCTGCTTCGCTAGCGATTATATTGTTGTTCCAATTTGTTTGGATTAGCGTGTTAATACAATCTATCCGACAGAGGAAATGGCCGCAGGCAATGGTACTCGTTTCACTTGCAGTTGTCATTGTCGGCACAGTGTTTGCAGCGGGCATTTTGGAAGATAGCTTTGCGAATATTAGTATGATTGGCATTGGGTTTGGTTTACTAGCAGCGGTGAGTTATACATTATTTTTATTAATTAGTGGAAATGTCTATCCCAAAGCAAATCCGGTTTATCGAAGTTTTTGGATGATTGCAGGAGCTTTTATAACTTTATCGATTATTTATCCACCTACGTTTTTATTTAATGGTCGTCTATTTTCGGAGTTAGCATTATTCGGACTAATATTGGGCTGTTTTGGAGCATTCATTCCACCATTATTGTTTGCATACGGTATTCCTAAAATAGGGGAAGGTGCAGCAGGCATATTAGGAGCTGTGGAGCTTCCTGTAGCGGTTTTTATGTCTATGTTAGTGTTGAAAGAAGAAGTAGGTATACTCAAGTGGATGGGCGTTATCCTTGTCCTCATTGGAATTGTTATACCTGAGCTGACTCGAAAAAAGCGATCTCCTATACCGAAGACAAGATAATAAGTACTGTTGAGCATAGAGGCGTGTTAGTGTAGACTAAAGAGAGGGAAAAAGTAGTAAAATCAAAAGGGGAACGCTATGTTTACTGGAAAAGCACAAACACTTAGTCGAGTGTTACAAGTTGTTTTTATTGTTTCGTTTATCGTCATTGTATTTTTTATGATGTTTGACCGCGGAGAAATTGAAGTTGGCAAGACGTATGATGTTATTGAAGGAAGTATCATTGCACAATCAGCAGAAGATTTGGAGAAACTCGATAATGCGCGGAGAACTCCCCAGTTTAAAGCGTTGTCGGAACAATTATCTATTGAACGAGCACCGAAATCGCTCCATGTATTAGTTATTGACCGTATAGCGAAAGTTTGTCAAATTGAAAGCGAACAATTAAAAGGATTTACATCGTGCGAATCTATTTTAAAGTAACATAAACAGCTGGACCTATACATGATGATATGTTTTCATCGTAGTATACAGAGGTACAGCTGTTTTTATTTCCAACGTATATTAATGAGTCGGTAGTTGCAGTAGCGTACGTGGATACTGACAATCTTTGCGAATGCAGTGAGTCGTTTTATCATAAGTAGATTGATTTAAGCGAAAGTGTATGTCTAATATAGGTAAACTTGGGTCAACGTACAGCATAGATTCTGTGAAAGAGCAGCGTTTAAAATTAAAATCTAACGTTTGAATGAAGATAACACATTTGCGAAAAGAACAATTTTGGAAAGTGAACCCATCAAAACTAATTGTTTCATTTTCAAAATGTTCATTTTCAATAATTTCCATGATGTGTAACACTCCTTTTGTGATGGTAAATCGCTTCAATATTGTTATACAAGTAAACAACGATGAGAGAACAAGTTCCATCATATCAAAGCCTATTTGCAATGTTTGTCAAAATAACAAGACGCAATAGTAATACTTATCGACATAATAATGTGCAGATCCGAGAAAAATGAAGTAATTTGTATATGATAATTATATGCGCACGCTGTATGTCTATATGATCTATATGGAAAAAAATAAGATGACACAAAAAAACGCCCCGATCACTTTACTCAATAATGAGTGCAAGTGATGGAGCATTTTTTGTAATAGTCGTTATCACTATTAAATGGAGTACTTATTTGAAAGTGGCTAGCCAGTTCGTTAAGTTAATAACTTCTTCTTCGGGCAACTTGCCTTCAAACGCAGGCATGATGCCGCCACCTTTCATAACTTTCTTATAAATCTCTTCTTTAGTCATCGTAGTACCAACCGTTTTTAACCCAGGTCCGTTCTTCCCTTGGAATTCTTCCCCGTGACAACTCATACAGTTGCTTTTGTAAACTGATTGTGCTGCTTCAGCATCAACCGGCAAGTCTGGTACTTCAAATGCTTGATTTTGCTCTGTTGGCTGTTTCTCTGGAAATTCGAAGACCATCAAGTACACTGTAAATAAAGCGGTCGCTCCCAGCAAAACAGACATGATCCATTTCATTGAAACATGACTCCTTTCAAAACCGGTAAGTATAAAATAGATAAATCGCTTCACATGCCTAGCTTGCATGCTTAGGTAAGTACTATAGTTATTCTACAACACTTCTGGTTGGAAGTACATGGCTAAATTGCACTTATCCCTTTAATTTGTGTTACCCTTTCATTGCTTATTCATTTTGTGAATAAAGATATTTGGAAATGTGATGTTTGTAGTTTTTCAAAAAATAAAAAGATGGTATACTATAATATATATTACATACGGAAAGCAGGTACATTATGGGTCGTAAGTGGAATAATATTAAAGAAAAAAAAGCATCAAAAGACGCTAATACAAGTAGAGTTTATGCCAAATTTGGCGTAGAGATTTATGTTGCTGCCAAAAAAGGTGAACCAGATCCCGAATCAAATCGAGCATTAAAAGTTGTTTTAGAGCGAGCGAAGACATATAATGTGCCGAAAGCCATTATTGATCGAGCATTAGATAAAGCAAAAGGCAGTGTTCATGAAGTTTATGAAGAACTTCGTTATGAAGGATTCGGACCGAATGGAACAATGGTTATTGTTGATGCATTGACGAATAACGTGAATAGAACTGCACCAGAAGTCCGCTCCGCATTCAATAAGAACGGTGGAAATATGGGTGTCAGTGGTTCTGTAGCTTATATGTTTGATACAACGGCTGTTATTGGGATTAGTGGAATGACGATAGATGAAACGTTTGAAATGTTATTGGAAGCAGATATTGAAGTTCGTGACATTATGGAAGAAGAGGATCAGATTATTGTATATGCTGAGCCTGAGCATTTTTCTGATGTTCAAGAGGCATTTCGCTCTGCTGGTATAACAGAGTTTTCTGTTGCGGAACTAACGATGCTGCCACAAACAGAGGTGCAATTAAGCGGGGAAACTTTGGTACAATTCGAAAAGTTGATCGATGCGCTAGAAGAGCTGGATGATGTACAGCAGGTTTATCATAACGTTGACCTAGGAGAATAGAAAAAGTCTCAATACTATATGAAAAATCTCATGACGTGCTGTATAGCGTCATGAGATTTATTTAGGTTTAAGAACTGGATACGGTGGCAGCTGTACGATCAGCTTGATTAAGTAAAGCGATACCGCCAACGATAAGAATGATTCCCATCGCTGTTAATATGTTGACAGGCTCGCTCCAGATGATAAAGCCAATCATAGCAGTAAGCACCGTTCCTGCACCAGACCAAATAGCATAAGCAAAACTAAGTGGAATGTACTTCATACTTATTGTTAAAAATCCGAAAGCAAGTGTGAAACCAAGGATGAATAATATCGATGGCGTTATTTTTGTAAACCCTTCTGTTAATTTCAACATCGTTGTTCCGAATACTTCACAGATTATCGCTCCTGTTAACAGTAATATTCCTTTTAGTCGCATTGTAATCTCCTTCCATTTCAAACGTTTATAATTAAGCTAGTCGCATCAGAACTACACCGCCAATAATACATAGTAATGCTAACGCTTTTTTTCGATTCATTACTTCTTTAAATAGGTAAACACCTACTAAAGCAGTTAAGGCAGTTCCTAGACCTGACCAAATAGCGTAAGCTGCGCTCAATGGAATTTGTTGCAGCACTTTTGAAAATAAAATAAAGGAAATGGACATGCCAACAATTAACCCCAGAACGGGCCACCATCGTTTAAAACCATTAGATAACTTCATCATCGTACTGCCGAAAACTTCAAAAATGATCGCTAATCCTAATAATACAAAAGCATTCAATTTAAAAATCCTCACTTTCTGTCCATTGCAACGTTCTTGCAATGACCTGCTCTAGTAACGGCTGCTGTAGCTTACCTAAATTTAAAATTTCAGAAAACCAAATACCATCGGCAACAAGTCTAATAATAGTAGCGTCAATGATGTCCATCCCATCATTTTCAATTTGCTGCTGCCAATCTTTATATTGTTCTTGTAATTGTAGTAGTAGATCAGGATTTGCAAATAAAGCAGCAATTAAAGCTTGCCCAAAGTTGTTACCTACCTTAATATCATCTTGAACTTGTTCTAAGTAAGCACGCGCCCGTTTTCCATGTTGCTGCGGAAGCGAAGTTACCTTTGATTCCATATCTTTATTAAATTGATCATTTAAGTAATGAAACATACCCGACAATAAGGCATCCTTACTAGGGAAATAGTAGAGCAGACCACCTTTACTTATGCCCGCTTCTTTAGCAGCAGCATCTAATGTTAAACGTTCTACACCATGGTCTTTTATAATCGTAATAGTTGCATTTAAAATATTCCGTTGCTTTTCATTCAAAATTACTCACCTCATCCAAAGTGTACCGTCTGGACGGATTGTTGTCAAACAGCTGTTTCTTATTTGCAATTTCTAGATTTGTCGCCCGCCTATAGTCTAGTATCCAAATTAGACCGCAGTCTGTTCTTGCTCCTTTGTAACTATTGTATAGTTAAATACGAACAAGATGATTCGTTTGAATAATTTATAGTAAATGGAACGTAACAACTTAGGAGGAATTGTAGTGAGTAGTGAACCAGTCTTGCAACTGCATAATGTAACGAAAAAAATTGGGCGACGAGTAATAGTAGATCAGCTAACATTCGATGTTCCGAAAGGTGAAGTGTTCGGTTTTTTGGGACCCAATGGTGCTGGAAAAACGACAACGATCCGCATGATAGTAGGATTAATTAAAATGACCAAAGGTGAGGTTATCGTTAATGGAATATCAATTAAAAATAACTTTCAATTAGCAATGACTCATATTGGAGCAATAGTAGAAAATCCGGAAATGTACAAGTTTTTATCGGGATATCAAAATTTATTGTTATTTGCGAGAAGACATCAGCAAGTGACAAAAGCAAGAATAGATGAAGTTATTCAATTGGTAGGTTTACAGCATAGAATTCACGATAAAGTAAAAAAGTACTCATTGGGTATGCGTCAACGTTTAGGAGTTGCTCAAGCGCTGCTACATAAACCATCGGTATTAATTTTCGATGAGCCAACCAATGGATTAGATCCGGCAGGGATACGTGAATTACGAGACTATTTGCGTAAATTAGCGAAAGAAGAAGGAATCGCTGTTATCGTTTCTTCTCATTTGTTATCGGAGATGGAATTGATGTGCGATCGAATCGCTATTATTCAAAATGGTAAATTGATTGATATTAGAAAAATTCATGAGTTGCGACAGCAAGTTGGCGTTCAACAGGTCACGATAGAAGTAAGTGACGCCATAGCTGCTCAACAGCATGTACAAGCGTTTTATCCTGATTTGGCTGTAGTCATTCAAGGTAATAGCATCCAATTGGTTATTGATCGATCGACTATACCAGAAGTTGTCCGTTATCTTGTGCACCAGCAAATAGATTTGTTCTCTATCCAGTTAGGGCAGCAATCACTAGAAGATCAATTTTTACAACTGACGGGTGGTGAGCAAATTGTCTAGTTTAGCTATGTTAATACGGAATGAAAACACAAAAATATATCGTAGACCACGTACATGGATTATTATTGCTTTTCTAGTTTCGATTATTGCTTTAATGGCAGGAATTATGAAATGGGATGAGGTCAAATATCCGCCATCAGCAAATTGGCAGGAAGAAATAGTAGCTCATAACGCGGAACTAACGAAAATGATTGCGGAACAAGGTCAGTCGGAATCGAATCAAATGATCGAAGAGTGGGAACGACAAATTATACTGAACGACTATTACTTATCAGAACAAATTAATCCGAACAAAATATCGCTATGGAGCTATATGGATACAGCATCGTTATTAATTGTGCTGATTTCAATTTTAACGGTTATCATAGCTGCTGATATGATAGCAGCAGAGTTTAGTTGGGGCACTATAAAATTGCTACTAGTTGGACCTGCTACACGTTCGAAAATATTAACTGCAAAATATATAGCGACGTTACAATTCGCTTTGTTATTACTTGTCACTTCTTTTGTTGTTTCTTTCGGAGCAGGTGCCATTCTAAGTGGATTAGATACGTGGAATGTAGCAGAGGTAACAGTTAATGCAGCGAACCAAATTGAAGTAAAATCGATGTTAATCTCGATTTTGCAAAAATATGGTTTTGGTATCGTTGAATTAGTAATGTACGTCACGATGGCGTTTATGATTTCTGCTGCATTTCGTAGTTCGACGATGGCGATTAGCTTTTCGTTGATCGCAATCTTTATGGGTAATATGATTGTGAGTATGTTAGCTAAGTATGCGTGGGTCAAGTACATTTTGTTTGCTAATATAAATCTCTCACAATATATGACAAACACACCTTTACGACCGGATATGAGCTTATCATTTTCGATTATCGTGTTAGCCGTTTATTACATTGTTTTTCAACTGATTACATGGATCATGTTTACGAAACGAGACGTTGCAGGATAAAGCGGATCATACATTTGTT
Organism: Paenibacillus yanchengensis; assembly: GCF_042684845.1. NCBI lineage: Bacteria > Bacillati > Bacillota > Bacilli > Caryophanales > Paenibacillaceae > Paenibacillus > Paenibacillus yanchengensis. The sequence continues at coordinate 96,721 of NZ_JBHUMH010000060.1, forward strand.
ATTGTAATCCGATTGGTTTAGAGCTTGTTTTCACGTTTAGACTTTTTATATTGACTGGGACTTGTTCCATACCACTTATGAAATTGATTAATAAAGTGGTTGTAATTATGAAACCCAACTTCATAGGCAATTTCGGCGGCATTGCGATCGGTATGTTCGAGCAGCAATGCCGCTTCTCGTATTCGCATTTGGTTTAATGTATCTATAATAGATTTATTCGTACTTTGTTTGAACAGATGAGATAATCTGGACGGTGACAAATTAACGGCAGTAGCTAATTGCTCAATAGAGATTGATTGGCGGAAATCTTGGGCAAGCCGGTGTAATGTTTCTTCTACTCTACTATCAAATTTTTGTTTTCTTTTACGAGCAAGTAATAGTAAAACTTCATGTATCGACTGCATGCATAACTCATTCCAAAAATCATGCTGTTCTCGAAAATCAAAGACTACTTTTAGCAACGATTGTTTAATTCTCCGCTGTAGTGTTTCATTGTCAATTGAAATATTTACTAGTGACGTATCTGGTACTAAGCGACTAGCTAGTGTAGAGGCATCGAAATGCGCCCAAACAAAATTCCACTGTTCTCCTTTTACTGTTCCATATTGATGGCTTACATCTGATTTGAGTAACGTTATATCCTGTTTACGACATATTATTTCGTGTTCAGGTGTATGAAAGTATCCTGATCCATCAATCGTATACGTTATTAGCCAATCTCGAATACCTATATCCCGTTTGGTAAAATAATTATCGGACTCTTGGAAGTGTCCAGCGATAACCGTTTCACGCTCAGTTAATGAATATTCTATTATTAATTGATCTGAAGGCAATGATACCCCATCCTTTGTAGTATCTTTGTAGTAGGTGTGATTATTATAACTTATCGTCATTATAATATAACTAGCTTAAAAACAAAATAGCAGGATTGTGTGACTTGTTAGCGTATTTGTTACTTCCTGATATATCGCTTTCATTTTATAATAAACTTATAATCATGGATTGTGGTGAAGGGGGAAATGAAATGTCTACGACATTGCGAGTATTAACAACGGAACAAAAACAACAATTTGAAAACGAGGGATATTTGGTTATAAAAGGGCTGTTTTCAGAAGAACAGTTAGTAGAAATAGATACTACATTTGAAGATATTAGTCACCAAACGATACCCGGGTATTTTGAGCCGAAGCTGGACGCGGATGTAACGGATCCATTAAGCCGCTATCCACGAGTTATGCATCCACATCGGTTTAATGATGTTGCTATGAAATATATGCTGCATCAACCAGTGATGGATATATTAGCTGATTTATATGAAGAGGAAGCATTAGCAGCTCAAAGTATGTTTTATTACAAACCGCCAGGCTCAAGAGGGCAAGCTCTTCATCAAGATAACTTTTATTTGAAAGTAGATCCAGGTAATTGTATAGCAGCTTGGACAGCAGTGGATGCAGCAAATGAAGAAAATGGCGGATTACTTGTTGTGCCGAAAACACAAGACTATGATATTGTTTGCCCGGAACAAGCAGATTCGAAGGAATCGTTCACTACTCATTTTGTGAAGCCTCCGAAAGAGCAAAAAGCTATTCCAGCAGTGATGGATCGTGGAGACGTATTGTTTTTTAATGGTAACTTGATTCATGGTTCTTATCGCAACAAAACAAAAGATAAATTCCGAAAAGCGTTTATATGCCATTATGCCAATGCTTCTGCTACAAGTATTTCAAAACATTACAAACCGCTATATAGAGCAAATGGTGAAATTGCTGAATATGTAGGAGATAATCCTGACGGTGGTCCATGTGGTGAGGAATTTGATAATTTCTATCCGCATTAATATAAATATAATCTATTAATATAAATATAATGATATACTGTTTAAAAAGACCACAGAGAATGAAAATCCTGTGGTCTATTGTAGATTTTTTATCGAAAGTTCCATCTTCATCTGTTAGAAAACGCATTCATTGAGAAGGAGAATAGGAGGAGTTAGTAATGTCAGAAAAGCAAGTCGTAATTGTTACGGGCGCGGCACAAGGAATTGGTCGTGGTATTGCTGAACAGTTTGCTCAGAAAGGAGCAACAGTTGTCATCGCAGATATTGACGAAACTACCGGACAGAGGACAAGTGATGAGTTAAACGAGACATTCGGAACACCAACATTATTTGTTAAAACAGATGTAATTGAGGAACGAAGTATTCAGCAACTTATGAACATGACGATAGAAAAGTTCGGACGGATTGATTGTCTTGTTAATAATGCGGGAGTGACCGTATTTAAACCGCTGCATGAAGCGACTATTGATGATTTTGATCGGGTCATTAATATTGATTTGCGAGGCGCGTTTTTATGTAGTAAATACGCATCGGAGTATATGAAGAAACAAGAAAAAGGTGTCATTCTTAATATATCCTCCAATCATGCTGTAGCAACACTACCCGATACGGAAATGTATGCTGCTGCAAAAGCAGGCGTCAATGGCATGACGCGAAGTATGGCGCTAAGTTTAGGGAAATATGGTATACGTGTTAATGCTATTTGCCCTGGATTTACAAATTCTCCCCATTTTCAAAAGTGGTTAGATCGGGACGGGAAGCGTGCAGAGGTAGAGGAAGAGTTAACTTTTTTACATGCATCGAAACGAATTGGCACACCAGACGATGTTGGTAAGCTAGCCGTATTTCTAGCATCTGATGCTGCAGAGATGATCACCGGTACAGAAATACTACAGGATGGCGGTCTATCCGCCCACTTATACCATTCTAGAATTTGTTAGTTCATAATAAAATATAATCAGAAGGTAGGAATGTAAAATGAAAATTTCAGCAGTAGAATTGTTTCAAGTACCACCTCGTTGGTTATTTTTAAAAATAACGACAGATGAAGGAATTGTTGGTTGGGGCGAACCCGTCGTGGAGGGAAAAGCAGCAACAGTACAAGCAGCAGTCGAAGAAATGGCTGATTTTTTGATTGGTAGAGACCCTGGGCAAATCGAAGATTTGTGGCAAGTATTGTACCGTAGTGGCTTTTATCGTGGTGGTCCTGTACTGACTAGTGCGATATCGGGAATTGAACAAGCGTTATGGGATATAAAGGGAAAGCGGCTTGGTGTGCCAGTGTATGAATTACTTGGTGGAGCTGTACGTGACAAAATGCGGGTATATGCGTGGATAGGTGGCGATAAACCAGCGGATGTAGCGAGCGAAGCGAAAAAACAAGTCGCGGCTGGTTATACTGCTTTAAAGATGAATGGAACAGCGGATATGGAATGGATCGATTCAAATGAAAAAATAGCGGACTCAGTACAAAATTTGGCCGCAGTTCGCGAAGCGGTTGGCTATAATATAGGGATTGGTATCGACTTTCATGGTCGTGTACATAAAGGAATGGCTAAAGCATTAATTAAAGAACTAGAGCCGTTCAAACCTATGTTTATTGAAGAGCCTGTACTCCCTGAAAATAATGAAGCATTAAAACAATTGAGTTTAATGAGTTCTATTCCGATTGCTACAGGTGAAAGAATGTATACCCGTTGGGGATTCAAGCAATTGTTAGCAGAAGGAACCGCAGATATTATTCAACCAGATTTAAGTCATGCAGGCGGCATATGGGAAGTACGAAAAATAGCAGCAATGGCAGAAGCTTATGATGTTGCTGTTGCCCCGCACTGCCCGTTAGGTCCTATCGCTCTCGCTGCTTCCTTACAACTTGATTTCTGTACACCTAATGCATTTATTCAAGAACAAAGTCTAGGAATACATTATAATCAAGGTTCAGATTTATTAGATTATATTTCAGATCGATCTGTATTTGACTATAAAGATGGTTTTGTACAGCGATTAACTGCTCCAGGGCTTGGAATTGAAGTAAATGAACAAAAAGTTAGAGAAATGGCACAGATTGGTCATCGTTGGCGCAATCCTGTTTGGAGAAATGTGGACGGTTCTGTTACGGAATGGTAATCTATATGTAGCAAGCGATCGCAGAACAGCACAATAATAAAAGGCAGGGTTTGAACAATGACAATGACGGAACAATTATTCAAGTACAAAATCGTAGCAATTGTACGTGGTATTGCACAAAAAGATGCAGATTCTGTTATACAAGCTTTGTACAATGGTGGTATTCGCTTTGTGGAAGTAACGATGAATACAGATGGTGCGTTACAAATTATAGAAAAATGGCGTCGCGATTATGACGGGAAAATGTTTGTAGGAGCGGGAACGGTGCTTAATGTGGAACTCGCCAAACAAGCAGTAGCAGCTGGAGCGCAGTTTATCGTGACACCGAATACAGAGGAAGCTGTTATTCGTTATGGTGTCGAGCATAATGTTGCGATGTACCCTGGAGCAATGACGCCAAGTGAAATAGTGCGGGCATGGGAAAGTGGTGCACAAACGATTAAAGTATTTCCTGCTGGCACGTTAGGTATATCCTATATAAAAGAACTACAAGGTCCGCTATCCCATGTTCCATTGATGGCAACCGGTGGTGTGAATTTATCGAATATGGATGAATACTATGCGGCTGGAGCAAAAGCATTTGGCATTGGTGGTCAATTGATTAATAAGGAATGGATAGCAGAAGGAAAATTTGATCAACTAGAAGCACTAGCACGTCAATTTTCCGAAACAGCGTTGCAGTTATAAGTAATATAGGATTAGAAGACTGAGTAAACAGCCGTGTAGGCAGTTTGCTCATTTTTTTGTTTTTAGCGTAAATAAGTAGTTTTTCTTGAGAATGTGTGGTTTAAATCAATAGATAGTTTAGGAGAAGTGGAGTTTTTTGCATACTATAGCTTATATACTTTTTTTCTATGTATATAAAATGTAGTGGGAGGGAAATAACAATGTCACAACCTAATATTCCTGATATTAATCCTCAAATATCGATAACAAGAGATGATGCTGTTAACTTAGTATTATCATCCATTGCTATGGAGGAACTTGGGATAAGTCATATATTAAACGCTGAAGGAGAAAAGATTCAGTATGTACTAGGTACATTAAACGGCATGACAGGTACTAATCCGACGATTGATCAATTATTACAAATCAATGATAGTGTTGCGAACGTTTTAGATAGTGCAACACGTAAGCAAATGTTTTTGCAATCCAAAATGAAAAGTGTATTGCAAACACCTAGTTTAGTTGGTCCAGCAGGCGATACTGGAGCGACTGGAGCACAAGGACCAGCAGGTGGTCCAACGGGGGCAACAGGCCCACAAGGTCCAACTGGAGCAACAGGTCCAACAGGTCCTGCTGGAATACAAGGTGCTACAGGAGCAACTGGAGCAATAGGTCCAACGGGTCCTGCAGGGGCGCAAGGGGCGACAGGAGCGCAAGGTGTACAAGGAATTACAGGTATAACTGGTATTGGATTAGAAGGCGTTTCACCTTATGATGTCTTTCTAGCTCCGGGTTATGGAGTGAATCAAGTAGTAACATATAACGGATCTATGTATGTTGTTGTTAATGCCCCACCTACTGGTATACCGGGTTCTTCTCCTGATTATGCCTTACTGATTAGTAGCGGTGCCACAGGTCCAGCAGGTTTAGCAGGTCCTACTGGTGCGACTGGTCCAGCGGGTGCCACAGGTCCAATTGGTCCTACCGGTGCTACAGGTGCTACCGGCGCAACTGGAGTCGGCATGCAAAATATTATTATGTATAACAGTGCAGCGGCTCCTAATTATCAACTAGGGCAAGTAGTTTCCTTTAATGGAAGCTCGTATATTGTAGTGAATACTCCGCCAACAGGTACACCAAACGCTTCTGTCGATTACACATTAATAGCGGCACGTGGAGCGATAGGTCCGACAGGTCCGACAGGCGCAACAGGAGCTACAGGTCCAACAGGTGTCACTGGAGCAACTGGACTCTCTGGAATACAGGGTGTAACAGGTCCAATAGGTCCGACAGGTGATGCTGTAACCAACTATCGGGCATTTGCACAAAACACTTCTGGTACATTATTAATACTTTTAGGCTCAGGTATCGTTGATTACCCTGATAATATTAATTTAGGTACCGGAATTACGTTGAGTGGCGATAATAAAACATTTACTATTCAACAAAATGGCAATTATTATATTACCTACAATATTAACTTTACAGCTGGTGTTGTCAGCTCATCGGCGATATTAGTTAATGGAGCTATTGTGCCAGGTACGGCAACAGCATCCGTATTAAGTAGTACTTTACGAGGGCAAGTTATTGTACCAATTGCAGCAGGTCAGACAGTGGAAGTTCAAGTAACTACAGCTCTATCGATAGGATTACAAGCACCTGGTGCAACTATTTCGATAATACGGTTAAATTAAAACTTAAAAAAGTATATATTTGGGGAGGAATAATAACAATGTCACAAGCAAATATCCCTCCCATAACTCCATCGATTACGTTAACGAGAGATGAAGCCGTAAATTTGTTAATTGCATCAGTAGCGATGGAGGAATTGGGACTTAGTCATGTTTTAAACGCTGAGGGAGAAAAGATTCAATATGTGTTAGGGACTTTAACTGACCAGCCGCTATCTGAACCTTCCTCACTTGAAGAAGTATTAGCTATTAATGATAGTGTGAAAGATTTAATTGATACAGCTGGTATTAATCAGATGATGTTAGATTCAAAATTAAAAGATATTATGAGAATTCCGACGATCCGAGGTGTAACAGGAGCAGTAGGAGCTACAGGAGCTACAGGGTCGTTTGAAGGAGCTACAGGACCGGCAGGACCAACAGGAGCTACAGGACCAGTTGGCTTGGCAGGGTTAGCGGGTATAGTAGGGGCTAGTGGTACAGAGGGGATTACTGGAGCTGGGGGAACCATCGGAGCTGCTGGAGTGACAGGACCAACAGGACTTGCTGGTCCAGCTGGCGCCAATGGCGCAGGAATGAATGGACAATTACTCTATAATCCATTAGATGCTAGTAATTACCCATTGTATCAAGTCGTTCAGTATGGTGGCAATCTATATTCTGTCGTTAATGTTCCACCGGTCGGCACACCAGGATTATCACCAGATTATTTATTATTAGCAGCTGTAGGCGATACGGGTGAGGCGGGTATAACTGGTTCTGTTGGTGAAACTGGTATGACAGGTACGATAGCAGGAATTACTGGAGTAGCGGGAAACACAGGAGTTAAAGGTGCTACAGCACCTGGAATGACGGGGCAAGTACCTTTTGATATTAATGATATAGGTACGTATGTAGCGGGGCAAGTTGTAACGTACGAAGGTGCAACTTATGTCGTAAGACAAACACCGCCAACTGGTTTGCCAGGTCAATCTGCTAATTACGCCTTGTTGGCAGCAGAAGGTGCGATAGGTCCTACAGGAGCTAGAGGTCTAACCGGTGGAATTGGCGCAACTGGACCATTAGGTCCAACAGGAGCGACTGGCTTAACAGGAGCTATTGGTACGCGTGGAGCATTAGGTCCAGATACGACTAAAACTTTTTTCTTTGGTCAAAGATTAGATGGTTTAGCTACTCTTCCAATTTTAGGAACTGCCAAAGTTCCTTTCAATGTTAACCAAAGAATCGGAACTGGAATAACATTAACTTCTAATAGTGAACGAATTAATTTTTCAGTTGCTGGTGATTATTTTGTTGATTATCGGGTCGAATTAGCCAATACAATTGTAACTAATCTAGTTGTAACATCTACATTATTGTTAAATGGGAGTGCTGTATCTGGTGGTTCAGCAAGCTCCTTGTTATCTACTCATCTAGAAGCTCAGACGATTATGCAAATATCAGCAGGGCAATATCTAGAACTACAAATGTATGCTCTGTTAGGACTAATTCCATTTCAAGCTCCAGGTATTACTATATCCATTATATATTTAGGTACTTGAAATATAATACTTCGAAAGAAATTATTTGTTAACTGAGTATTCTCTTCGGAGAGTATTCGGTTTTTTTATAGTTGTATTAGCAAAAAGTAGTATATGTTATCGGTTATACATTTTGGCTATAGCTAATCATAGTATTTTACAGTTACCTATTGGTCAAATAACCATGTTATGTTAATAGCAACGAAAAAAGCAAAGGGGAATGGAACATGACAAAGAGTAGTATTTTAGGTTATCCACGAATTGGTGCAAATAGAGAATGGAAAAAAGCGCTGGAAGCATATTGGGCTGGTAAGTTAGAAGAAGAAGCATTTACAGCCGAGTTAAAGCGAATTAGATTAGAACATTTAAGTAAATTACAAGCAAGTGGATTAGACTGGATACCGGTAAATGATTTTAGTTTATACGATCATATTTTGGATACAGCAACGATGTTCGGAATTGTTCCAGAGCGCTTTGCATATAACGGAGGTCCTGTTTCACTACAGACTTACTACGGTATTGCTAGAGGAACAACAGATGCAACAGCAGGTGAAATGACAAAATGGTTTAATACAAATTATCATTATATCGTACCAGAACTAACGAATGTAACAGTTCAACTTACAGAAAACAAACCACTAGCTGCTTACGAAGAAGCGAAACAAGAACTAGGAATTAACGGAAAACCAGTAATTGTAGGACCGCTAACACTTGTAAAACTGGCAAAAGGCTATCATAAATCCGACTTATCGCAGTGGATTAATAAACTAGTTCCTGTATACGTAGAAGTACTACAACAACTACAAGCGGCAGGAGTAGAGTGGGTACAAATAGATGAGCCAGTACTTGTCACAAAATTGAATGAAGATGAGCTAGCTTCTCTACAATATATTTATGAAACATTTGCGAAACAAGTACCTAACATAAACATTTTATTGCAAACTTATTTTGAATCGGTAGAACAATATGAGCAAGTTATTGCACTTCCCGTACAAGGAATTGGGTTAGATTTCGCACAAGGATCGGAAGGTAACCTAGCTTCCTTGCAACGTTTCGGTTTTCCTTCGGATAAAGTGTTAGGCGCGGGAATTATTGATGGAAGAAATATATGGGGAGCTTCTCTAACGGAAAAAGTAGCTTTGTTAGATAAAATCGTAACATTTACTTCAAATGAGAAGTTAGTTGTTCAATCTTCTTGCTCTTTATTACACGTACCAGTAACGGTGCAAGCAGAAACTAATTTAGATGAAGAACTAAAAAATGCACTTGCTTTTGCAGATGAAAAAGTGAATGAAATTGTTACGTTAACGAAAATTGTCAACAATGCTAATCGTGCGGCGTTTGCTACCACATTGCAAGAAAATGAATTGCGTTATCAAAGCTTTCAAACTTCTGCAAATCGCAGAAAAGAAGAAGTTCGTGCAGCTATTACAAAAATTGTTAGTGAACCGATTGTACGTAACACACCTTTTGTTAAGCGCTATGAGCAACAACAAGCTCATTTGCAATTACCGTTATTTCCAACAACTACAATAGGTAGTTTCCCACAAACAGCGGAAGTTCGTAAAGCAAGATTACAATGGCGTAAACAAGAATGGTCGAATGAACAGTATGAACAGTTTATTCATGCAGAAATTGATAAGTGGATCGCATTACAAGAAGAAATAGGGCTAGATGTACTTGTTCATGGTGAATTTGAACGAACAGATATGGTCGAGTTTTTCGGAGAAAAACTAGCAGGATTCGCATTTACGAAAAATGGCTGGGTGCAATCCTATGGTTCTCGTTGTGTAAAACCACCAGTTATTTATGCTGACGTTGCTTTTGAAGAAGCGATGACTGTAGCCGAAACAAAGTATGCACAATCGTTAACAAGCAAGCCTGTAAAAGGTATGTTGACAGGACCGATTACGATTATGAACTGGTCATTTGTCCGCGATGACCTGCCTCGTGAGCAAATTGCTTATCAGTTAGCGTATGCCCTTCGTCAAGAAGTGGAAGCGTTGGAGCAAGCAGGTATTGCAATCATTCAAGTAGATGAGCCAGCCGTTCGTGAAGGTTTACCTCTTAAAGAAGAAGAGCAAGCAACCTATTTGGACTGGTCAGTCAAAGCATTCCGCTTAACGACTGGATCTGTGCAGCCATCTACACAAATCCATACGCATATGTGCTATTGCGAATTCCACGACATGATTGATGTCATTGATAAGATGGATGCGGATGTTATCTCCATTGAAACATCACGTAGCCATGGAGAACTTATTCATAGTTTTGAAGTGGATACGTACAGCAAAGGAATTGGTCTTGGTGTATATGATATTCATAGCCCTCGTGTTCCACAAACAGAGGAAATGTCACAAATGATTGATCGTGCATTGCGTGTACTTGATCCGAAAATATTTTGGATTAACCCAGATTGCGGGCTAAAAACGCGTGGTCAAGCAGAAACAATTGCAGCTCTAAAAAACATGGTGGAAGCTACAGAAGTTGCTCGTGCTCGTTATACGTCTAGTTTAGTTTAATAATATTGTTATAATAAAATTTCTTGTCGGAGGTAGAATTCTATGTTAGGTGAAAAAATTAAAAGAAAACAAGCGGGTATACTGACCTATGGTATGACACCTCCGAAAGAATCAAACGGTGCCGAGCGAATAGCTGAGATTGCTACTTTACAACAAGAACGTTTAGCCAATATACCGATTGATGGACTTATTCTATATGATGTGCAGGAAGAAAGTGAACGAATTGAAGAGAATAGACCGTTTCCTTTTATGAGGACAGTAGATCCATTTGAATTTAGTGAACGTTATTTAGATCGTTTGGAGATACCTAAAATTGTGTATCGCTGTGTAGGGAAACATACGATACCTTCATTATATTCGTTCATTACCGCTAAGCCTGGTCAATCACGCTATTCTGTTTATGTCGGTCCATCGTCGAGTAAAGAACGAGTACAAACATCGCTAGGTGATGCTTATCAATGGAGTAAACAGATAAATGAAGATTTGGTGCTCGGAGGTGTCGTTATACCAGAGCGACATATGGTAAAAAATGATGAGCATATCCGAATAAACACTAAAGTGAAACAAGGATGTCAATATTTTATTTCGCAAGCGACATTTAATGTGGAAGCTTCCAAAAACTTTTTATCCGATTATTATTATCATTGTAAGCAGCACGAACTAGAGTTTGTTCCTATTCTATTTAATTTAGCTCCGTGTGGTTCATTAAAAACGTTAGAGTTTATGAAGTGGCTGGGGATAAGTATTCCAAAGTGGTTAGATAACGATTTGAAACATTCCCGAGATGTATTGGAACGATCTGTTCGTGAATCACAAAAAATATTTGAAGAATTGTATTACTTTGGACTGGAAAAAGGTATTCCGATTGGCTGTAGTGTTGAAAGTTTATCGACTCGTAAAGTAGAAATTGAAGCTTCTATAGAACTATTGAACAATATTTCATCTTTTATGAAAAATGCAGATAGATCAACATCCATTGCAGCTAATCAATAACATATATCTTTATTAAAAAGCAGTAGTTGAACTACTGTTTTTTTTTTGCTAAAATAGGCTGACGACCGTTCGTTCATCTGGGAGGGAGAGAGAATTAGAAGTGAAGATATTAAAGATGCAGCATTAAAGTATTTTACTATACATGGCTATGAAGGTGCTTCGTTATCATTGATAGCGGAAGATGCTGGAATACGCAAACAATCGATCTATGCCCATTTTAAAGGGAAAGATGATTTGTTCTTACAAGTGTTGCACGACGCTAAGGAGACAGAACTTCGAGCTGTTGAGCAATATTTTTGTGAATCGAATACCGAAAATCCTGCAACACAGTTATATGGGTTTTTAGTATTTATTATTGAACTATTTGAGCAAAATGAACAATTAAAATTTTGGCTTCGGATGACATTTTTTCCACCAGCACATTTAGCAAGTTTAGTTGCGGTCGACGTTGCGGATATGGAAATAAAAATTTATGAAATTATTTTAGCTAAATTTCGGCATTGGATTGAAATAAAGCAATTGAATGAGCAAGATGCAGAAATAGCAGCAAGAGCTTTTTTAGGTATTACTGATGCGTTAATGATTGAATTAGCTTATGGGAAAGAAGAAAAAATACTTCACCATAAACTTGAAGCTTTTTGGAATATATATTGGAGAGGTGTTTCCAGGTAACTGGCAGCTAATGGGGATTCTATATGCAAAAATCTATACGTGAACAAAAAACAGTTCTTATTATTTTATTGAGTAATATTTTTATTATATTTTTAGGCGTTGGATTAATTATTCCAATTATGCCGTCATTTAAAGATGAAATGCATTTGAGTGGGACAACGATGGGCTACTTAGTTTCAGCATTTGCTGTAACGCAGCTAGTTATATCGCCAATGGCTGGTCGTTGGGTAGATCAATATGGGCGTAAAATAATGATTATTTTGGGATTATTTCTATTCGGGGTTTCTGAACTAATATTCGGTTTAGCACAACATGTTTCCATCTTGTATGTTTCGCGAATGCTTGGCGGTATCAGTGCAGCGTTTACGATGCCAGCAGTTACAGCTTATTTGGCTGACATTACTTCTGTTCGAGAACGACCAAAGGCGATGGGGTATATGTCAGCAGCGATTAGTACCGGCTTTATTATTGGTCCTGCAGTTGGTGGTTTTATTGCTGAGTTAGGCATTCGAGCACCATTTTACTTTGCAGCAGCAATCGCATTTGTTGCTTGTGCGTTTTCCATTTTTATATTAAAAGAACCTTTATCCAAAGAAGAGTTACAAGAAATTTCGGCAATTAGTAAAAAATCGAGCTTTTTGGGCGATATTAAGAAGTCGTTGAAGCCTGTTTATTTAGTAGCCTTTCTATTAGTATTAGTGCTGGCTTTTGGATTATCGGCATATGAAGTAGTATTTAGCTGGTTTACAGATATTAAATTTGGTTTCACTCCAAAAGATATAGCGGTTATTATTACGATCAGCTCTATATTTGGCGCATTAGTACAATTGTTCTTATTTGATAAAATGGTCCAGAAAATTGGAGAAAAACGATTGATTCAAATCTCTTTAATAGTTGCTGTTGTACTTGCAGCACTATCTACTGTTATTAAAGGGTTTGTCGTTATTTTACTCGTTACTTCTTTTATATTTTTAGCATTTGATTTGTTGCGACCTGCACTAACGACGTTTTTATCCAAATCAGCGGGTAAAGAGCAAGGGTTTGTTGCTGGGATGAACTCAACCTATACATCTTTAGGTACAATATTTGGTCCTTCCATTAGTGGTGCGTTGTTTGATGTTAATATTAACTATCCGTACTTATTTGCAGCGGTCGTTATGTTTATCGGGCTGTTATTATCGGTGCTTTGGAAAGAGGACAAAATGAAGCAAGCGTTAGAGCAGTAATTTGCTTGTTCCTTATTTTTATGATATGGTTTATACAAATATAGAAGAGGAGCTGAACAGTATAATGTAGACCACTTGCTTATCATGCCTAATCATAATATAACATGCAGCATTTTTCGTTTGCTTGTTTTATTTTGGCATGCAATAGCAAGAAGGTTTCTTATCTGTTCCGCTTATTCGGTTTCACATATGGAATAATATCGAGATGGGTGAGTTGTATACTCCGTCAGATATGATTTTCTTTTGTGGTACAACGAAGCTGCGGAAAGGTACTTTCCTGCAGCTTTTTTTGTATGTCAAATGCATAGAAAAATGCTTACGAAGGAGGTATATTTAATGGCTACCATTCAAGTAAGTAACGTCACTTTTGCCTACGATGGCAGTTATGACAATGTGTTTGAAAACATTAGTTTTCAGTTGGATACAGGTTGGAAATTAGGATTTACGGGGCGTAATGGTCGGGGTAAAACGACGTTTTTAAATTTATTACTAGGTAAGTATAAGTATGAAGGGCAGATCAAGGCTGATGTTAGTTTCGAATACTTTCCTTATGTTGTGCAGCACCCGGAATATTTGACGATGGATGTAATTGAAGAAATATATCCAGACGCTGTTCAGTGGCAAATTAATCGTGAATTTCAATTGCTACAGCTTTCTGAAGATGTATTGTATCGCCCATTTCATACGCTGTCTAATGGTGAGCAGACAAAAGTGTTATTAGCAGCTTTGTTTTTGAAAGAAAATAGCTTTCTACTCATTGATGAGCCAACGAATCATTTGGATATTAATGCTCGAGCGCAAGTAAGTGAATATTTGCATAACAAGCAAGGATATATATTAGTTTCGCATGATCGCAGTTTTTTGGATAGTTGTGTCGATCATATATTATCCATTAATAAAACGAATATAGAAATTCAAAAAGGTAATTTTTCGGATTGGTGGTTAAATAAAGAGCGGCAAGATCAATATGAACGAAATGAAAATGAACGCTTGAAAAAAGATATTAAACGATTGGCTGAAGCATCAAAACGAACGAGTAATTGGTCGGATGAAGTAGAGAAAACGAAAAATGGTGTACGTAACTCTGGTTCCAAAGTAGATAAAGGGTACATTGGGCACAAATCAGCGAAGATGATGAAGCGTTCGAAATCATTGGAGCAACGACAGTTTGAAGCATTAGAGGAACGAACAGGTTTGTTAAAAAATGTAGAGACAGCAGATAAATTAAAAATTGCGCAAGTGCCTTATCATAAACAACAGCTTGTAGCATTAGACCACATTTCAATTCAATATGATGAACAAGCTGTTTGTAGTGATATTAGCTTTACGATTGAAAAAGGTGACCGTATTTCTTTGACAGGTGCTAATGGTTCTGGAAAGTCTAGTCTCATCAAATTAATATTAGGTGAAGATATTCCTTATGATGGTCAGCTATATATTGGTAGTCAGTTAAACATATCTTACGTTTCACAAGATACATCGGATTTGCAAGGAAATCTGACGGATTATGCCAAAGCGCACGATATTGATGAAAGCTTATTTAAAGCTATTTTGCGAAAGCTAGACTTTTCTAGAGTGCAGTTTGAAAAAGATATGGCATCGTATAGTGGGGGACAGAAGAAAAAAGTGCTTATCGCCAAAAGTTTAAGTGAGCAAGTACATTTGCACATATGGGATGAGCCGCTCAACTTTATCGATGTTATTTCTCGTATGCAAATCGAAGAATTATTGTTGGAATATGAGCCAACGATACTATTTGTAGAGCATGATCGTGAATTTTGCAATCGAATTGCAACAAAAGCAGTTCAATTATAAATAATTTTGCAATATGAACAGGATTTTAGCATTTATTGTCGAAAATGCAAAGGATGCATATTTTTAACGAGATGGCATGTCAGTGTGTCAGATGACGTATGATCTAATAAAGCTATTTTTATTAGGGATAGAACAATCGATATACTGACATGCCATTATCATATAAAGAAGAAGGAGGTTGCTGACATTCTATGATTTCTTTACCTGATTATGAACAATACAAACGAACGTTTGCTCATACTGCGCGACCATTTGCCTATGTCAATTTAGACTTATTAGATGAAAATATCCGTCAAATTGCGGCTGCTGCAGGAGACAAAACAATAAGAGTAGCAAGTAAGTCCATTCGGTCTGTACCAGTAATGTCACGTATTTTTGCAGCTTCAGATGTGTTTAAAGGCGTGATGTGCTACTCCGCTAGAGAAGCATTGTTTTTATTACAGCATGGATTTGATGATCTATTGTTAGGTTATCCGGTATATAATGCAACAGAGATATATGAATTGCTTATGGCATCGAAAGATTTGTATACGGTTACATTTATGGTTGATAGTATGGATCATCTTCATTTACTTGCTAAACAAGCGAAGAAGGCAGCGGTCGTGGCGAATATCTGCTTGGATATTGATATGTCTACTAGTTATCCGGGTTTGCACTTTGGCGTTCATCGTTCCCCACTAACTAGTTGGGCACAAACAGAGCCACTCGTTCAGGAGATTTTGCACAATCACTATATTCATTTGGACGGAATAATGGGTTATGAAGCGCAAATTGCTGGGCTTGGTGATAATGTTGCATCGCAAAAAATGAAAAGCGCAGTTATTCGGTTTTTAAAGACACGTTCTGTTCAAACCGTTGCTCGGCGACGCTCCGAAATATTAACAGGGCTTAATCAATTAGGAGTAAATTTACGATTTGTTAATGCTGGAGGTACAGGTAGTTTAGCAAGTTCACGTTTGGAAGCTGGTGTCACGGAAATTACTGCTGGCTCTGGATTTTTTTCACCTACTTTGTTTGATCACTATCGTGGGTTTCAATATTTTCCAGCAGCTGGATATGCGATAGAAGTAGTTCGTAAGCCGAGTGCACATATGGTGACATGTTTGGGTGGAGGGTATACAGCGTCGGGAGTTGCTGGACCAGACAAAGCGCCTAGTATTCATCTACCACAAGGGATCAAAATGATTGGAACGGAAGGTGCTGGAGAAGTGCAAACACCACTGAAAGTACCAGCAGGATTACAATTAAATATTGGAGACCCTATTTTTTTAAGGCACGCTAAGGCAGGCGAATTATGTGAGCGTTTTACAAAATTGTATGCGATTTCAGATGGCGAAATAGTGGATGAATTAGTAACTTATCGTGGGGAAGGGGAATGTTTTCTATGAGAGAAAAGTCAGCGTATTCTCCAATACGAGCCAATCGCTTTCGGAATTGGTCGCGTAATGTTGTCGTTACTCCAGCAGAAATCGTCTATCCCGCTTCTATAGAGGAAGTGCAGCAACTGGTGCGAACGTGTTATGAAAATGGTCACTATTTAAGAGTTGTTGGTAGTGGTCATTCCTTTACCCCTGTAGCTTCATCTGATCAAATACTTGTGTCCTTAGATCGAATGCAAGGGATCATAGCCATAGATAAACAATCTTATACTGCGGAAGTGTGGGGAGGGACGAAGCTTAAATGGTTGGGGCAGCTATTACATGAACAAGGACTTGCACAAGAAAATTTAGGAGATATCGATGTACAATCCATTGCAGGTGCGATTAGTACAGGTACGCATGGTACAGGAGTTACTTTTGGGACGATTGCTACACAAGTGATTGGGCTAACGGTAGTTAATGGACAAGGGGAAGTGATAGAGTGTTCGGAACAGTCGCATCCGGAATTGTTTAAAGCACTACAAATTTCACTTGGAATGCTTGGTATTATAGTGCAAGTTACATTGCGATTGCAATCATCTTATATTATGAAATACGAAAGTAAACGAATGAAATTAGCAGATTGTTTACCACATTTAGAGCAATACGCCAATAGTCATCGCCATTTTGAAATATATTGGTTCCCCTATGCTGAAACGTGTCAAGTAAAAATGATGAACGAATCGGACACGACGACAAAAGCAACACCAGTGAAAGATTACATAAAAGGACGTATTTTGGAAAATGCTTTATTTGGTTTATTATCAGCGTTGTGTAGAGTAGTGCCGAGTATTAGTTCTACTGCTAGTAAAATTAGTGCTGCCGGAATCCCAATCGTATCGAAAGCAGATTATAGTTATCGTTTGTTTGCTACGGTAAGAAATGTTCGGTTTCTGGAAATGGAATATAATGTGCCAGCAGAACTATTGCCAGTTATTATAAAAGAAATGCGTGGAGTGATGAAAGCAGAGAAATTTCATGTGCATTTTCCGATTGAATGTCGGTATGTAGCTGCTGATGATATATGGCTAAGTCCTGCTTTTGAGCGTGATTCCGCCTATATTGCTGTACATATGTATAAAGGAATGCCGTACGAACGTTATTTTGCGAAGATGGAACAAATATTCAAACGTTACCAAGGTAGACCCCATTGGGGAAAAATGCATACTTTACAAACAGACGATTTACAAAAACTATACCCCAAGTGGGATGCATTTCGAGAAGTTCGGAAAGTGATGGATGCTAAAGGTATATTTTTGAGCCCATACTTACGTCGTCTTGTTGGAGAGTAACCAGCAAAGTGACTTGCAAAGCAAATAAAAGGATGAAATTCTCATCTGTGTGAAATGTTATTGACTTGATGTAACATAGCCATTAAAATTACAAAATAGTGATAATTACCAAGTAAAGGTTTATTTTGCTGCAAAAAATTGAATGCTATATGGTGCACGAGGAGACGAATGAGATGAAGAGAAACGTATTTCTTCCAAATGATAGAACGCAATTAAAATGGATAAATGAACCATCGAGTTGGAAATTCAATGAACAGGATCAATTAGTTATAGATGCTCCTGCTAAAGCGGACTTTTTTTGTGATCCTGCTGGGCAGCACTTTGCTAATTCTGCTCCTTTTTTATATTTGGAGTTAGATCAGTCATTTGAATTAACGACGGAGTTAACAGTTAATATGAAAGAAAAGTATGATTCTGGCTGTTTGATGATAATGATAGACGCTAACAATTGGGCTAAACTTTGTTATGAGTTCAATGGAAAACATGCTTCTATCGTAACCGTAGTTACACGAGACGGTGTTTCTGATGATTGTTACTCAGAACAAGTATATTCGGATCATCCTTTTTTGAAAATGACAAGCAATAATAAGGTCATTCATTTTTATTTTTCAGAAGATGGGATAGATTGGACGATGATTCGATATTTTGCTTTACCATCCAAGCAGCAAGCTGTAAAAGCAGGTGTTGTTGCACAATCTCCACAAGGACCTGGTTGTCATATGACGTTTTGTCAGCTACAGTTAGAGACTGTTAACTAAATTCATTGTGTTAATATTGGCAATACATATGAAACGAATAGGTAATATACAGTGGAATAAACAGTGCGTAGTTATACTACGAGCTGTTTATTTTTTTGACAAAAGAGATTTAACATCGATATGATAAGAAATAATAGTAATTATTCAGGTTAATTGAGGGGGAAAAGGTGATATAAATGGAGACTAATACATTCTACCACGATGCCTTAGTAGCTAAACTCCCTTTAATGGAGTTGCTACAGGTGAAGTCAGGTGAACATATACTCGATCTCGGGTGCGGTAATGGAAATTTGACAGCTCAAATTGCAGCTGCGGGAGCAACGGTACTAGGAATTGACTCGTCTGAACATATGATTGAGAAAGCAAAAGCACAATACCCTTCACTACCGTTTGTTACAGTAGATGCTACAACATTTCGTAGGGTACAATTATTTGATGCTATTTTTTCTAACGCAACTATTCATTGGATACAGGATGCCAAAGCGTTAGTAGAAATGATGCAAGCTGTATTGCAAGTCGGTGGAAGAGTTGTTGCGGAATTTGCTGCTGCCGGTAATGTATCGATTGTAATGGATGCGATCTACCAGGTGCTAAAGAACTATGGTTATCATACAACTAATCGCCATCCTTGGTACTGGCCAACGATTGGAGAATATAGTCAGTTACTGGAACAGCATCAGTTTCGGGTACTGTATACGCATCACTTTGATGGAGTTCAGCCTCTGCCAGCAGAAAAAACGATTCGTCATTGGATAGAGAGTTACGCAGCTTACTTTTTCCATGATTGTGCCGAAAGCGATATAGAGATGATGTATAATGAGATAGAAGCAATGACAGCCCCAGTTTTAATGCAGAATGATAGATGGCATATTAATATTAGCAGAATGCGTGTAGTAGCGATCAAAGAATAGATGGAAGGGGATTAATAATATGATTACAGATAAGGATATACAGCATTTACAACGTGCTGTTGCACTTGCGGAAATAGCTTTAGAAGCAGGAGATCATCCATTTGGATCAGTACTTGTGTCCGAATCAGGTGAAGTATTAATGGAAGATCATAATCGGGTATCTGATGGAGATCATACAAGGCATCCTGAATTTGAAATTGCTCGTTATGCGGCGAATCATTTAACGCCAGAAGAACGAAAAAAAGCGACTGTTTATACTTCAGGAGAACATTGCCCGATGTGTGCTGCGGCGCATGGTTGGGTAGGACTTGGCAGAATTGTCTATGCTAGTAGTTCCCAGCAATTAGTAGAGTGGTTAACCGAGCTAGGCGTAGCAAACAGTCCAGTTAAAAACTTACCTATTCAAGATGTCATTCATGATGCAATAGTCGAAGGACCAGTACCAGAATTAGCAGAACAAGTAAAGCAGTTACAGATTCGGTTTCATACGAAGAATAAAGCATAGTAGTAAGTAATTAGTGTATGGAGAAGTTGAGAAGGATTGCGACGAAGGGGAGGGGAGAATAGGATGAATATCAAGCCGAAATGTTTAACGAAGCAAGCAAGGATAGCTGTCGTATCACCATCTAATGGTTTACCTTATTTATTTCCGGAAATTTATGAGCTGGGATTAAATAATTTACGAGCGTTATTTGAGTTTAACGTAGTAGAAATGCCAACTGCTCGTATGTCATCAGAGCAATTATATCGCAATCCTCAAATGCGAGCAGAAGAACTTAATGAATGTTTTGCCAATCCTAACATAGATGGCATTATTACATCCATTGGTGGATATGAGTCCATTAGAATACTACCCTATTTAGACACAGAGCTTATATTACAGCATCCAAAGTTCATTATGGGCTTCTCTGATGCAACTACTTTTCTTTGTTACTTAAATACATTAGGTTTAGTGACATTCTATGGTCCTTCTGTCATGGCTGGTATTGCACAACTAAGAAATCTACCTAAAAAGTCACTAGAACAGATGAAAACTATTCTATTTTCAGATAAATATCCGTTCCCGCTTCAAGCAACTTCACAATGGACTAATGGTTATCGTGATTGGAGTGACCTTAACACTTTAGGAGAATGTTTACCATTTCAAGAAAATAAGCATTATCCGCACTGGCGATTTTTACAAGGCACAACTACAGTACAAGGAAAACTATGGGGTGGCTGCATAGAAGTATTGGAGTTTATGAAAGGAACAGATTACTGGCCTTCACCGGATTTTTGGCACGACAAAATATTACTTTTTGAAACATCAGAAGAAAAACCAAGTCCAGAGCAAGTAGGGTATATGCTTCGTAATTATGGCATGCAAGGTATTTTACATAAAGTACAAGCAATTCTGTTTGGCAGAGCAAAAGACTATAGTAGTGAAGAAAATATTGCGCTTGAAAAAATCATTTTATCTATAGTAGAAGTGGAGTTTGGATTGAATCAATTAGTTATTGCATTTGATGTTGACTTTGGTCATACTGATCCGAAATTAATTTTGCCATTAGGCACAATGGTCGAACTTGATTCTGCCGAGGGTACAATACTATTGCAAGAAAGCCCATTTCAATAGCTATAGAACTAATGTCCGGTGTGAAACGGGAAGAGCACTCCATCTACTTACATCCATGGATGTGAGTGATAGAGTGCTCTTTTTTAGTACTCTATAGTAAAGTTTGAAGTAGTCGTTTACTTTCATCTTCCATACCTAAGTTCCATAAAACTTCGCTGCACTGTTGAGCTAGTGGTAGGTTATCCATAATTTCTGAGAGAAACTGTAAGTTTCGAATAGCAGCCAGCTTTATTTCTGGTACAGCATGTTGTAATGCTTCTATACAACTTTCTGCATCTACTAGTAACTCCCCAGTTTGCTGAACTAGTCCTCCACTATGTTTCGAATGATCATTTAATGGTACCACGCCTATTTTATCAAGTGTCGATACATAACATAATTTCGCACGCTCGTTTGAAATTATTTCCATATATTTAGCTAAATTTTCAATGGGACGCAGATCAAATGTTTGTTCATGCAGTAGTACATAGTAGTTCCAAACACTTGATATAATTGCATTTTTATCTCTTATGATCTCTTTCATGATCAATCCCCCTGCTTATTCAATATGGTGTTAATTAAACCAAATATTACATTATATCAAGCTTACCACATAATGGATGTTAGCACTTAGTATAGTGAAATTAAAAAATTTGCAAGTGGAATAGTAGGCTTTTACTGAACGACTGCTTATTTTAGTGAACGTCCACAGCATTTCTGAAATCTAGCATATACTAAAAGCAATCTCCTAACATTTGATAGAATACAGATTTTTAGAAGGGGTTGTTAGTATCATGGAATCATTTGAAACGAATAGTTGGCAAGTGAACTGGAGTGCTACGAATAATGGAACATTGGAACAAACGAGTGATCGCTTTAAAGATGGTCAGCATTCCTTGGTTTGGAATTGGACGAGCAATGGAGCAAAAGTACAAATTTCTAGTCATCCTGAACTTGCTGCTGCAAATGTGAAAAATGGTGGGCTAAAGCTGTGGATATACAATGAACTAGAAGTGGATGATGTGGTTACTTTTCAATTTGGAACATATTCAGAAATTGCACAACAAAATCATCATTTTATATTTCAAGTACGATTAAAATTTACGGGCTGGCGTGCCATTTGGGTGAAATTGCGTGAAGAAGGATATAATTCAAACTATACGGGCACTCATTCCTCACCGCTTGAAGTAATGGAAATTGTAGCTCCTGCATCTGTCTCTAGTGGAAAACTTTATTTTGATAACGTAGAGTTTTTGACAACGATTGTGAAGAGACGTTCTGAGGATTATCAGTTGCCCAAACCAGGTATAGATGTAGGTGCTAGTAGTTGGGATAATGTGTATTATTATAGTCAACAACAACCTACTATTCCGTTAAAACCGGAAATAACACAAGCAGAGATAGATGGATTCGAAGCAATAGCTAACAAGTATGAACAATGGATTTATGGTGATAATATCGTTATTTCTAATATAGAAGGACCTCTATTGGCTAGATATAATGCTTTGCAGCAATACATTACTCAGGGATTACAAGCTTATTCAAGTTTGAACATTGTCCGTCATATCGATGGACGAATAACTGGAAAACCATTGTATGCCCAAAATGATCCGCAAACTCCTAAGTTTGGTGATCAACTTAGCCGAAATGTATTGCTTCCATTAGTCTATGATTACAAATGGAATGGAAATATATCGAGCAAACAAAAATATATAGATGCACTTGATTATATGCATGATCAAGGATGGGCAGATGGCAGTGCAATTGGAACGTTAGATCATGAATCTAATCGACATAGTGGCTATTTTCATAGTGTGTTTTTAATGAGGAATGAATTAATAGCAGTCGGTAAGTTAGATAGAGAATTATCTACTATTTTTTGGTACGGTTCTTTTGGTAGAACATTTGATCACTCCGTTTATATTGAAACAACAGCTGATGAAATTCGGACAAAGTTTATCTATTTACTGCTCTATGTTTTAGCCATGGAACATACCCCTAAAAAAGTACAATATATGGAAGGTTTAATGGAGTGGTATGAGCAAGGATTACAAGTTGTACCTGGGTATGCCGATTTATTCAAGCCAGATGGAACAATGTTTCATCATCGGGCTGTTTATTTGAATGCATATGGAGAACCAGCGCTGCAATCTGCTACTTTACTTGCCTATTTATTGCATGGAACGGTATGGCAACTTTCTCATAGAGTATATTCTACATTAAAGAATTCTTTACTAACATTAGAAAAGATAACAAACAGTTTTACAATGCCTATTGGGGCGACGGGTCGGTTTCCAGATAAAACGAATATAGCAGCTTACTTATTCAGTTATGTTTATTTAGCATCTGCTTCAACACCGATAGATTCAGATTTGGCAGCTAGATTTAAAAGGCAATGGCAACCAGACTCACCTGCATTACAAGCAGTATTTCGTCAAGCAGATGCTTATGGTGTGCAATATTTGGACACTTTAGGTGGATTACAAATGGCAATTGACTTAGCGCAACAAACAGGTGTTCCGAAGATAAATCCGCAAGGGGTATGGATGATGCCGTATGGCGCAATGGCTGTTAACCGTATCCATGACTACGTTGCAGCAACAAAAGGATTCGGACAATATACTTGGAATGCTGAAATGACTAATAAAGAAAATGTTTATGGATACTATCAAAATTTTGGGAATCTATTGCTTATCGGCAAGAGTGAAGGTGATAGTCTAAAAGATAGTGGTATTCATGTAGGGGCAGGCTGGGATTGGAGCAGGTGGCCAGGTACAACCATTAAAACAATGCCGTTGTCCGAATTGGTTAATAGGTTTAATTATTCAAGAATATTTACAGAGAGCACTTTTGTAGGTGGGGTAACAACAGCAGATCAGTATGGTTTTTTTTCCTTATTGTTACAAGATCCTGTTGATCCAACCTTTTCTGCTCACAAGTCCATGTTTTTTTTCGGTGATCTTATTGTCTGTGTTGGTTCAAATATAAATAATACCGATCAAGTAAAGCCGACGGAAACGATATTATTCCAATCTTATATGTCTCATAGTGCCAAGCCTTTTTGGCATAATAACTCAGCAGCTATTACCGCAAGTGCATATGATGATGTGCAAACAACTGCAACAATGAGCTGGTTGGTAGATCCTTATGGGCATGGTTATATTATTCCTAATGGTAAAGGAGTAACGATAAAACGAGGATTACAAACATCGCGTTCAAGTACGGACAAACAAGCTACTTCAGGTTATTACACAACTGCTTATATTCAGCACGATTATGCGCCACAGCAAGCATCATACGAGTATGCGATTAAAGTTGGAGCTGGTGCAAGTGTAACTGCATCTTATGCGATGGATAGATCATACACCATTTTACAAAACGATCAATATGCTCATATTGTAAAGCAACAAGATAATGACGTTGAAGTAATCGGATATGCTATTTTTGATCATTCTCTAGTTGTCGATAAAGGTATTTTATACAAAAGCAGCGATCCTTTACTTGTAATGGAGCAACGATTTGCGGATGGAACAGTACAACTGAGTATCGCAGATCCTGATTTAAGACTTGGAAAACATGAGAATAATAATATGCCGTTTTCCGTTCTGACTCAGTCAAGTATGATGAAAACTATTTCGCTTACTATAATAGGTGAATGGGATATCGTAACAGCTGATACATCCATTCGGTTAGTATTAATAGAAGATAACTATACAACAATCGAGATAGATGCCATAGATGGAAAATCTTATCAAGTAACTTTGCATTCATTAGAAGATTAACGTTCTTTGTTGACAACTACCTCATTTATAGCTATATTACTAAAGCACTAACTTTTATGGCATTTAATACGGAGCAATCGGAGGATAATAACCATGCACAACGATGAGCAAAAGTATATTCAGATTTCTGGTGCAAGAGAGAATAATTTGAAAAATGTATCGTTACGTATTCCGAAACAGAAAATAACAATCTTTACTGGAGTATCCGGTTCAGGAAAGTCTTCTATTGTATTTGATACGATTGCCGCTGAATCTGCCCGTTTACTTAATGAAAACTTTAGTATGTTTGTTCGTAATTTTCTGCCACGTTATCCGAAACCAGATACAGATGCGATTGAAAATTTAAGTATGGCTGTTATCGTCGATCAAAAAAGGCTGGGTGGTGGTTCACACTCTACCATGGGTACGATTACGGATATTTCGCCATTATTGCGATTGCTTTTTTCACGAATTGGAGAGCCTAATATTGGAAAAGCGCATCTTTTCTCATTTAATGATCCGCATGGTATGTGTCCCGATTGTTCTGGGCTAGGTAGACAGATGATAGTAGATATGGATAAAGCAATCGACATGTCAAAATCGCTTTTGGAAGGTGCAATGCAATTACCCGATTATACGGTAGATAGTTTTGATTGGACAATGCTTGTGCAGTCTGGACCATTTGATACGAATAAAAAATTGGCAGACTACGCTACAGATGAACTAGAACAATTATTATATGGAAAAGCTAAAAAAATGGCTGTACAGTTCGGTGGAAAATCAATGAACATAACAGTTGAAGGCTGCATAGAAAAATTTACTAACAAATATATTAAACGTGATTTAAAAACGATGTCTGAACGGACACAGCGTGCCGTCACTCCCTTTATTATAGAAGGGGGCTGTAATAGTTGTAACGGAGCTAGATTAAGTCAGCATACGTTACAAAGTAAAGTAAACGGCTATAACATTGCAGACATGTCGGCAATGGAAGTAGGTAAACTAATCACTATAATGGAGAGCCTAGATAGTGAAATAGCAAAACCGATCGTTACATCTCTAGTTGAACGACTGAAACACCTAGTAGAAATTGGTCTTGGTTATTTAACATTAGATCGTGAGACAGATACGTTATCTGGTGGAGAATCGCAACGGGTGAAAATGGTCAAACATTTGAGCGGTAGTTTAGTGGATGTCACTTATATATTCGACGAACCTAGTATTGGACTCCATCCTCGCGATGTTAATCGATTAAATAAATTGCTACAAAAACTTCGTGACAAAGGCAATACAGTAATTGTAGTAGAACACGATCCCGATGTTATCCAAATTGCCGATCATATCGTTGATGTCGGACCCCACGCTGGAACTAATGGTGGTACGATAATGTTTGAAGGAAGTTACGAACAACTGTTGCTATCCGATACATTAACAGCTAAGTTTATGAAACAATCGATGCAACTTAAAGAACAAGTGCGAGAACCAATCGGACAATTAGTTATTGCTAATGCAACGAAGCATAATTTACAGGATGTAACTGTGTCCATACCGACTGGCGTACTAACTGTAGTGACTGGTGTTGCTGGTTCTGGCAAAAGTACTTTAATTCATGACGTCTTTTTGCAACAACATCCCGAAGCAATAACTATAGACCAATCAGCAATTGGTGTGTCCACTCGTTCCAATCCAGCTACTTATACGGGAATAATGGACGATGTTCGCAAAACATTTGCGACAATGAATAAAGTTAGCCCGGGGCTGTTTAGCTTTAACTCAAAAGGAGCATGCGAGAACTGTCAAGGCTTAGGCGTTGTATATGCCGATGTCGCTTTCCTAGATCAGGTAAAGTTACCTTGTGAAATTTGTGAAGGAAAAAGATTTAAGGAAGAAGTGCTAACCTATACGTTGCATGGCAAATCAATCGCGGATGTACTTGAAATGACGGTTGAAGTTGCATTATCATTTTTTACACAGAAAGAAATTGTTCGTAAACTACAGTCGCTAAGTGATGTCGGCTTAAATTATATTAAGCTTGGTCAACCGCTCAGTACGTTGTCGGGTGGAGAATGTCAGCGGATTAAACTAGCAAGTGAACTTCATAAGCAAGGTAGTATTTATGTAATGGACGAGCCAACAACTGGACTACATATGTCTGATGTTGGTCTTATCATTCAAATTATGAATAGACTTGTAGATGCAGGAAACAGTGTTATCGTTATTGAGCATCATTTGGATGTAATAAGTCAAGCGGATTGGATTATAGATATGGGTCCAGATGGCGGAAGTAAAGGTGGACAAGTTGTTTTCGAAGGAACACCTGTGCAAATGGCCAAAGCAGAACATTCTATCACAGGTAAACATTTGGAAAAATAACGAGATTAAAATCTTTTTCAATCATACCTCATTTCAATAAAACTTCACTATGTAAAATTGATTCTCACGTAACGTGATTTGCCGGAATTTATAGATAGTAAAATCCGGATTAACTCATTACGCAAACAGGATTAATAGATGATTTTGCAAAGGCAAGTGAGCAAACTGTTGAACTTGCTGGAGTGAAAATTGACGGTGGGGAACAAATTAAGCAAATGTATTTATTGGAATGGAATAGTCGAGTTGCTACACAGGATGAAATGTGCTAATAAACGCTGTAGATGGTCAATCATTCCAGTTGGAACTACATTTGATATACAGGGAAAATAACTTGACTTTGAAGTGAACTATCGTCTATGATCATTATCAATAAATAATATAAACAGCTAAGATCAAGGAGCATGTAATTGCATTCGGCGGCGCAGAGAGGGACCATCCGAGCTGAAAGGTCTTCCCCGAACTTACATTCCCTGCCTTGTGAGCTGCAGCGGTGAATAGAGTAATCGTTGCCGGAGCCGATCGTTATTCGGATGGAGGATCGTCTTTTATAGGCGATTAAAACTAGGGTGGTATCACGACACATTCGTCCCTGACGAATGTGTCTTTTTTTTTATATTGAAAAAAGGGAGGAAACAAACGTGCGTCAATCTCAAATATTTGTAAATACATTAAGAGAAGCGCCGGCGGAAGCAGAAGTCGCAAGCCACCAATTGTTGCTACGAGCCGGTTTTATTCGTCAACTTGCTGCTGGTATTTATACGTATATGCCTCTCGGTCGGCGTGTTCTACGTAATATCGAGCGCATACTACGCGAAGAACTGGAACTAGCTGGGGCACAAGAAATGCTCATGCCAGCATTGCAGCCAGCAGAGATATGGAAAGAATCGGGGCGTTATAAAAGCATAGGCTCCGAGCTAATGCGACTTACGGATCGACATCAACGTGAGTTTGTACTAGGACCAACACATGAGGAAGTTATTACGATGTTGGTGAATAACGAAATTAGTTCCTATCGTAGATTACCTTTAATACTTTATCAAATCCAGACGAAGTTTCGTGATGAACGTCGTCCGCGTTCTGGTTTACTTCGTGGTCGTGAATTTCTTATGAAGGATGCCTATTCTTTTGACGCATCTTGGGATGGATTAGATCAGTCTTATCATGCTATGTATAATGCTTATCATCGGATTTTTGAGCGGTGCGGATTAACATTTAGAGCAGTAGAAGCTGATGGGGGAGCGATCGGTGGTGCAGGAGGTACACATGAATTTATGGCGCTAACCGACATTGGGGAAGATACAATCGCCGTTTGTTCTCACTGTGGGTATGCGGCAAACCTAGAAAAGGCAATTTCTAAGGAGAAACATTTTGAGAGTGACAGGGATAGAATCGCTATTATCGAAAAGATCCACACCCCAGAAGTGCGAACAATCGAGCAACTAACCCAGTACTTGTTAATCGAGCCTATGGAAATAATGAAGACGCTCATTTATTTAGCGGATGGTAATCCTGTAGCAGTCCTCGTACGTGGTGATCATGACGTGAATGAAATCAAGATAAGAAATGTTTTAGGTGTTGATTTATTGATGCTTGCAGATGCGGAGTCGACTGTAGTGGTAACAGGTACTACTCCTGGGTTTGTCGGTCCGATTGGACTTTCAATCCCCCTTTTTATTGATGAGGCTGTTATAAGGATGGAGAGCGGTGTTGTTGGTGCGAACGAAAGTGAGTATCATTTGAAAAACGTAGTTCCAGGGCGCGATTTCTCGATAGAGCATGTTGGCGATTTTCGAAACGTTAAGGAAGATGAATTATGTTCGCGATGCGAAGAAGGTAAGCTTCGCTTTATGAAAGGAATTGAGATAGGGCATGTCTTCAAGCTTGGGATGAAATATAGTGAAGCACTCGGAGCCCGATATCTAGATGAAAATGGAAAAGAACGTTCGTTCATTATGGGTTGTTATGGTATCGGTGTTTCGCGCATAGTATCAGCCATAGTGGAGCAGCATCATGACGAACGAGGGATTATTTGGCCAGAAGTCATCGCTCCGTACAAGGTGCATCTTATTGTCGTTTCCATCAAGGATGAGACGCAAAGGAAGGTAGCGGAAGATCTGTACAATGCTTTACGGAAAAGGGAGATCGACGTGTTGTTAGATGACAGAGACGAGCGTGTAGGTGTGAAATTTAAAGATTCTGACTTGATCGGTTTACCGATTCGTATCGTAATTGGTAAAGATGCTATTAATAGAAATGTTGAATATATGGAGCGTAGCGTAAATGAAAAGCAGGTTGTGTCGATTGACGAAGCTCTTCTTAGAGTGAATATATAAAGAACGGAAAAAGCAAGGGGAAATGGATTGTTTGCAGCCTCTGTATATCCTCTTGCCTATTTGAATCAACTTAAATTTTATTCAACTGATTTTTTATGAGCATCTTTTTCTAAAAATCCTCTAAAATTATCTCCCCAATCACAGATGGAATTTACAACTGGTTCTAGGAGTAAACCAATTTCACTTAGTTGATACTCTACTTTAGGAGGTACAACCGGGTATACAACTCTAGTAATGATTTGATCTTCTTCTAATTCCCGCAGTTGTCTGATTAACATCCGTTGATTGATATGAGCAAGGTATTTTTCTATTTCATTTAACCGTAATGGAGACTGTTGGAGTAAACACCATATAATTGCTATTTTCCAACGTCCACCTATAACGGATAAAGCCAAATCTTTACTAGTGAAAAACGCTTTATCTTTATAGTGAATGACCATATAATGACCTCTTTCTAATGACAAGTTGTTTATAGTGACAAAAAAGTCAGTATTGTCAAATGCATTATAATATGTGATCATTGAAATGTAAAGTTAGATAATAAAGGAAAGAAGGGATTCGATTGAAAAGTAGAGCTGCTGTTGCATTTAAGCCGGGAGAGCCACTTCAAATTGTAGAAATAGATGTAGAGGAACCAAAAGCAAAAGAGGTATTAGTAAAAATTTTATATACATCCGTCTGTCATACTGATGCATTCACCTTATCAGGTGATGATCCGGAAGGCGTATTTCCTGCTGTTCTAGGTCATGAAGGTGCTGGCGTCGTTGTTGCTGTCGGCGATGAAGTTACTTTAGTAAAACCCGGGGATCATGTTATTCCACTATATACGGCTGAATGTGGAGAATGTAAATTCTGTCGTTCTGGTAAAACAAATTTATGTAGTGCTGTCCGGGAAACGCAAGGTAAAGGTTTAATGCCTGATGGAACAACTCGTTTCTCTTATAAGGGAGAACCTGTTTATCATTACATGGGAACAAGTACATTCAGTGAATATACCGTCGTTCCTGAAATCTCTTTAGCAAAAATTGATAAAAAAGCGCCACTTGATAAAGTTGGTCTATTTGGATGCGGTGTGACTACAGGTATTGGCGCTGTACATAACACAGCAAAAGTGGAAGAAGGAGCTGTGACAGCCGTCTTTGGTTTAGGAGCTATTGGATTAGCCGCTATTCAAGGATTGGTTCAAGCCAAAGCAAGTCGAATTATTGCTATAGACGTAAATGAGAGCAAGTTTGAACTAGCTAAAAAAATGGGCGCAACTGATTTCCTAAATCCTACGACATTTGATAAACCAATCCAAGAAGTCATCGTTGAAATGACGGATGGAGGAGTAGACTATAGCTTCGAGTGTATTGGTAATGTTGAAGTTATGAGATCAGCGCTTGAATGTTGTCATAAAGGTTGGGGTGAAAGTACGATTATCGGTGTAGCGGGAGCAGGAAAAGAGATTCATACTCGTCCATTCCAATTAGTTACGGGCCGGGTATGGCGTGGTTCTGCCTTTGGCGGTGTGAAAGGAAGAACGGAGCTTCCAGGCATGGTGCTAGATTATATGAATGGTGAAATCGACATCGATTCGTTTATCACACACCAGTTAAACTTTTCAGATATCAATGAGGCATTTGATTTGCTTCATAAGGGTGAGTCTATCCGTACGATGTTAACATATGAGGAGTGAGAAAGTGAGTCTTAAACTTATTGAAAACCGTCGCTCTTTCGGTGGGGAACAAGTGAAATATACGCATTATTCAGAAGTTTTACAGTGTGAAATGACGTTTAGTATTTACTTACCATCCAATAAAGAACAGAAAAAAATCCCTCTTATTTGGTGGCTGTCTGGTTTAACATGTACAGATGATAATTTTAGTCAAAAAAGTGGGTTCCAAAGATTAGCAGAAAAACACCAAGTGGCTGTCATGATTCCAGATACTTCTCCGCGGGGAGAACATGTGGCTAACGATGATGCTTGGGATCTGGGACAAGGTGCAGGTTTCTATGTAAATGCGACACAAGATCCGTGGGCAAAGAACTTCAACATGTACTCGTATATAGTAGAAGAATTAGCAGCTATTGCGTTAACATTGGTACCTCATTTTTCAGGAAAAGAGAGTATAATGGGACACTCCATGGGAGGTCATGGCGCTCTTGTAACTGGTATGAAAAATGCGGAAAGATACAAAGCGATTTCTGCATTCTCCCCTATTTTAAATCCGATGAAAGTCCCATGGGGAATAAAAGCTTTCTCCGCTTATTTAGGTGAGGATAAAGCTTTATGGAAAGAATGGGATGCTTCAGAATTGATCAAAGAAGCTGGTATGCCGCCTATACTCATTACGCAAGGAACGGAAGATAATTTTTATCCAGAACAATTAGATGAAACGCAATTCTTAAATAATGTTCAGGAGAATAATCAAACCGTGCTTTATGAGAAAAAGGATGGTTATGACCATAGCTACTTCTTTATATCTTCATTTTTAGAGGACCATTTCTCTTTCCATATGAAGTACTTAAGCTAGTATGGAATAGAGAGAATGAGAATATCCACATTCAATTGCAATGTGGATGTTTTCGATTACTGTTTGGTGAAGGGGTGAATGAATTGGGAGTTATCGTTACAACGGATTTCAAAAAAATGTTAGCGAATGATCGTGTGAAAACGTATTTATTACAAGCACGTTATGGGATTGAAAAAGAAAGTCATCGCGTTGACTTAGCGGGAAATTTAGCTAAAACAGATCATCCTAAGAGTATTACGTTAAAAGATGATCATCCATATATACAACGAGATTTTGCAGAAACACAAATGGAATTAATTACACCTGTTACGGAGACAATAGAGGATCTGTTTCATTACTTAGCAGCGATACATGATGTTGCTTATCGTTCGATGGAAGATAATGAAATGCTATGGCCATTAAGCATGCCACCACAGTTACCAGAAAAAGAAGAAGACATTGTCATTGCGAAATTAGAAAATGTTGAAAATGTGCGCTATCGCCAATCATTAGCGGATTCTTATGGTCGGCGCAAACAAATGGTTAGCGGCATTCATTTTAACTTTGAATTCGGCGAAGAGTTGATTGAAGCACTATTAAGCTCACAATCGGAGCAAAAAAATTACCAACAATTTAAAACGGAAATTTATTTAAAGGTTGCAAGAAATTATTTACACTATCGCTGGTTTGTTACTTATTTTTATGGCGCATCTCCTAGAAGTGAAAAGAATTTTTTTAGGGAAGACTTTTTGCATGAGGCAGTAAGAAGTATTAGAAACAGTACATTTGGCTACACTAATTCGGATGATGTTGAAGTTTCATACAGCAGTATTCAGAACTATATATCAGATCTTTCTTTGATGGTTAAAAGAGGGCTTCTATCGGAAGAAAAGGAATTTTACGGAGCTGTTCGTTTAAGAGGCGGGCATCAAGTTGCAGATTTAGAAGATCATGGTGTGCAATATATCGAAATGCGCAATATCGATTTAAATCCTTTTGAAACATATGGCATTAGTTTTGAACAAGTAGAATTTCTCCATCTTTTCTTACTCTATTTACTTTGGAAAGATGAAGGTTATGATAGTGATGAATGGGTAAAAACAGGTGATTATTACAATGGGATAGTGGCACTTGAGCATCCATTAGCGCATACACAATTTGAAATAGAAGCTCAACAGATAATTGATGAGATGGAGCATTTAGCAGATACTTTAGATTTACCTGTTTCTGATACGTTATTCGTTCATCTGAGAGAAATGCTGTTAGATCCAAGTAAGACTTTAGCTGGAAGACTTTATAAAGAAAGCGAAAAAAGCAGTCAAGCTGAAGTAGCTAGGTCAATTGCTAAAGAAAACCATGAAAAATCATGGGCTAAACCATATCAACTAGCCGGTTTTACGGATATGGAGTTGTCCACTCAGATTGTCATGTTTGATGCGATTCAACAAGGTATACAAGTAGAAATTTTGGATCGACAAGATCAATTTTTGAAGTTAAAATTAAAAGAACATATCGAATATGTAAAAAATGGGAATATGACAAGCAGAGATAATTATGTATCCACTTTAATTATGGAAAATAAAACAGTAACAAAGAAAATTCTGCATCAACATGGATTTCATGTGCCTAAGGGAGAGGAATTTCAGTCAATCGAGCCGGCTTTACGTTCCTTTAATCTATTTTCTAGCAAACCTTTTGTTGTGAAGCCAAAAACGACTAACTATGGAATAGGAATATCGATCTTCAAAGAAGGCGCGGATTACGAAGATTATAAAAAAGCACTTACGCTAGCATTTAAAGAAGATTCATCTGTATTAATTGAAGAATTTATCAATGGAACGGAGTATCGTTTTTTTGTATTAAATGATAAAGTTCTTGCTGTTTTATTACGAGTACCTGCGAACATAAAAGGTGACGGTAAACATTCCATCCAAGCGTTAGTGGATCAAAAGAATCGTGATCCGTTAAGAGGAAGAGACCATCGGACTCCTTTAGAAATTATCGAATTAGGTGAGTTAGAGAATCTTATGCTGAAAACGCAAGGATATGAAATTGATTCGGTTCCAGCAGAGGGTGAAATCATCTATTTGCGTGAAAACTCTAATATTAGTACAGGTGGAGATTCGATTGATGTGACCGATCAAATTCCTGATGACTATAAAAAAATAGCAGTGGATGCGGTAGCTACACTCGGGGTAAAGATTTGTGGGATTGATTTGATCATTGAACATACAGAAGTTCCTGCAACTGATAAAAACGCATATGGAATTATTGAAGCGAACTTTAATCCATCGATGTATATGCATGTTTATCCATATAAAGGGCAGTCCAGGCGATTAACAAAGCATGTTATCGATTATTTATTTCCTGAACTTTTACAGAGCTAATATAATTAAAGTCAGTTAACAGTAGCACTAGTAAAAGCCGGAGCAGGGTTAAATTCATAGTAAAAGGGGTTTGACCAATGATTGCTATTTATGAAAAAGATGTAGTTGGTTTTGATAAGATTGATTCCGAAAAAGCACAGCAACTGGTAAAAGGAGACAGTGAAGCCGTTATCTATATTGGTAAGGCTGTATGTCCTTATTGTCAAAAATTCGTCAAAAAATTAAAAAAGGTTTCTGAAGAAACGAACACTCCCATCTATTATGTAAATAGTGTGGAAGAATCTGATATGAAAGGTATTGCGGCATTCCGTAATGAATACGATATTCCAACGGTTCCTGGTTTCATCTATACGAATGGTGACACCGTAAATGTGAAATGCGATTCATCCATGCCAGAAGAGGAAATCAAATCTTTTATGAATAAATAAATTATTTTTATAAAATAAATCATATTATTCAATTAAAGGGCGCAAATCCGTAACATATTAAAATATTGTTCAGACAATGGGTTTTACAAAACGTATCGTTTTAAATAGGTTATGGGAACTCCGAAAAGGAGTTCCTTGTTTATTTCCTTCCAACTTTTAAAATAAAATGTAATAGCTATAGGAAACAGCTCGTGGAACCTTGATTATAATAAGGATTTTGATCAAAGTTCCCCAATGTCTATTATCGAAGTATTCCTCTTCACTTACTCATTTCCAATTTAGACAATATCCAAAGGTACAGTGCAATACCACCAAAGGTTATAATCATGCTTACAATGAATTTTGTTTCATATTGCAGTGACGTTAAATTCAGTAAATAATCTGGCAATGTTAACAATGCTATTATAATGATTAGTGTCCATGTTTTTGCCCAAATAGATACGCCTATTATAAACAGGAACATAATTAGACCAATGATCAAGCTCGCTGTATTGCCAAAATAAATGACGGGAGTGTCAATGGCTTTATTTAGAAAGATTAAACCAACAAAAAGAGCGATTGGCAGTATCGCTAAACCAACTAATACCATTCCCTGTTTACTGATAGATTGACTAACTGTAGAAAGGTATTTAAATCCTGTGAAAACAGAGGCAATAAATACTATACCAATTAAAATATGCCCGAAAATCTCCAAGACAGAATAGGAAAGATTTCCTTTC
This sequence comes from Paenibacillus yanchengensis, assembly GCF_042684845.1. NCBI lineage: Bacteria > Bacillati > Bacillota > Bacilli > Caryophanales > Paenibacillaceae > Paenibacillus > Paenibacillus yanchengensis. The sequence continues at coordinate 132,259 of NZ_JBHUMH010000060.1, forward strand.
AATAAATCAGGGAAAACCGTAAATGAAAATGAACCCAAAACAATGATACAAATGTATTTGAACCATGTTCGATAGTCAATGATCATTTCATTAGAAATCATTTTCATATACTCTTTCGGTGATTTACCAATGATTTTGTCGATAGATTTACCATTTTTTTCAGCTTCTGATAAATGGGTTTCTAACTCTCTTACAATATCATCGATTTCATCCGTGTTTTTACCACTTGAAAATAAGTATAGACGTAAATTTTCTAAGAAATCTTGGCTCTTTTTAGAAAGTTGTAATTCATTTTTCAATCATCTCATCTCCTTTTGTAAACTTTGTATCTGATTCATAATCTAATACTTTATTAACGTTGTTCTGTAGCGTAATCCAACGTTCCTCAAATTTTTTTAATTCCAGCTTACCTTTGGTTGTTAGTGAGTAATATTTTCTTTTTGGTCCTGCTGTTGAATTTTTTAATGTTGATGTAACTAATTCTTCCTTTTGCATCCGCATTAACAATGGATAAATTGTCCCTTCACTAAAGGACTCAAATCCATAATTGCCCAGTTTCTCCGCCAATTCATATCCATAGACTTCTTTGTTTTGTATAATTGCTAATAAACAGCCATCAATGATACCCTTTAACATTTGTGTTGATGACAAACCTCTCCCTCCTTTTCAGTAGCTTGCAATACAAGGTATATAGACATAAGATACCTTGTATTGCATGATAATGATACAATTTAGTATAACTTCATTAGTCTTGTAATGCAAGGTAAAGGTTGAAGAGAAATTCCGATTATTTTATATCATTATGTTAGTCAACGGACTATTATGGAATAGATGGAGGGTAGGTAGATTCGAAATTATAATGATTAACTAAATAATTAATTAATTGATATAATATTATAAAAAAATTAAAATATTTAATTTAAAAATTAATATTATTGATTTATAATTAAATAAGAAAGGAGTTGCTTATGAAGTATCCTATTCTTACACAATGTCCTGTATGTGACCATTCCCTTTATGCTATTAAGTTACAGTGTGGCCATTGTCATACGACAATTGAGAATAAATTTGAACTATCTAAGTTAGCACAACTCGCCCCGGAACAACTTGAATTTATCATTACATTTCTGGTGAGTAGAGGTAATATAAAAGAAGTGGAAAAAGAACTGGGTATATCTTATCCGACGGTGCGCGGTAAACTGAATGAAATTATTATAGCGCTTGGATATGAACCACAAAAGAAGCAAGTAACTGATGAAAGTAAAGTCATTTCTATGTTACAAAGCGGCAATATTACTGCAGATGAAGCTCTAGAAATGTTGAAAGACAATCAAGGAGGAAGAGAAGAAGATGAATGACGAGATTAGCAAAGTGCTGCATATGATGCAAGAAGGTAAAATTGACGCAGACAAGGCTGCGGAATTGATCACCATATTGCAGGAGAAACAATCAGATAGTCAAGTTCAAACTAGACAAACTACCAGGAATAGTGAATATGTTAACTATTCAACCCCGTCCACAGGGAATTATTTTGATAAAATGTTGAAAATACGCATCAATTCACAAGAAAATGATAATGTGAACATAAACTTACCAATTAAAATAGTAGCCGCTTTGCTTGGAGCCGGTCATAGTATAGCAGCGAGTATTCCGCAGGCTTCAAAATATGTGAAAGATATCGATATTGACTTACTAATTAATGCGATTGAAAATGAGCTTGAAGGGCAAATAGTTGACATTCGTTCTGGAGATTCTGATACGGTTAGTGTAGTCATTGAGTGATAGATGATGATTGTTAAAATAAAAAGTGAAGGACGTTCCTTTACCATCCCAGTTCCATATGTATTGTTACGTGTAGCTAGTCGAACAGCATTGTCAGGTTTAGCGCAGCGAATATTAAGAAGCTCCATCGCTAAACAATCTCTTTCTACTGCAACGGAAGAAGTGGTGTACGTTCCAAACGAACAAGATTTATTTCATACCAATAATAAAGTATATTGGATGGAACTAGTATTAACTATTTTGGAAAACCCTAGTACAAAACAAACTATCATGCAACTTTTGAAAGAGTTGCAGCGTTGTAAAGGTATAGTACTTGTTGATGTACAAACTGCTGACAGAACAGAAGTAAAAATTATTTCATAAAGGATGTGGAAAATAAAAATAGTGGTGCGATTGCAAATTAATTATATCAAACGAATACTAATTATTGGTGTAACATGCTTAGTACTGTGGCCGCTTATTCATTCTCTTGTTATTGTTATAGATGGATTAAATGATCAATTGAAACCGGTAGATGTAGCTGTAGTATTAGGGAATAAGGTGGAAATAACGGGACAACCCTCCAAGCGATTAAAAGCAAGATTAGATAGATCTGCTGAACTTTATGACAAAGGATATTATAATTACATCATTGTAAGTGGTGGTATTGGAAAAGAAGGCTTCGATGAAGCGAAGGTGATGAAAGATTATTTAATAGAAAAAGGGATAGCAGAAGCTAATATTATCGAGGATAACAATGGCTATAATTCCTATATGACCGCCCAAAACACTAGTGAAATTATGAAAAATTTAGATTTAGACTCAGTAATGATTATTACGCAATATTTTCATATATCTAGAACTGAATTAGCATTTAGAAAAATCGGTTTGAAAGATGTTTATTCCGCTCATGCCAAAATTTTTGAATTTAGAGATATTTACTCTATCATACGAGAGTTCCCAGCATATTATAAGTATCTCATGAAATAATAAAATAAATAAAGTGATAACTTTACCTGCGTTCAAATCGGATCGAATCAACTATTCGTCCAGGAATGTCAGGTCTTTCTGTTATATTAAAGCATGTAAGCTTATTAATATTCATTTGAAAAGTTCCATCGATATTATGTTAACGTTTTAATTTAGTGAATGGAGGAATATAAGATGCAAATGCCAGTACATATCGTTGCAGCAGGAGGTTTTGTAGAAAATGATCAAGGTGAAATCTTATTAGTGAAAATTCGTCGAAGTGGAGAGTGGGTTTTTCCTGGTGGACAAGTAGAGGTAGGGGAGAACTTAATGAATGGTTTAGTGAGAGAAATAAACGAAGAAAGTGGGATCGATGTAGAAGTATCCCATTTGATCGGGGTTTATTCTAACACAGCAACATATGAAGGACATAGTGGTGTAAAGATAATACCTACGAAGGTAATGTTTGATTTTGTATGCAAACCTGTCGGTGGAAAACTGACTACATCGGATGAAACAGCAGATAGTCGTTGGGTAAGTAAAAACAAAGTCCTTGACATGATATCAGCGCCTGCAATCCGCACACGTTATCAAGCGTATTTAGATTATAACGGAAGTGTTCAGTACATGGACTACATAACGAAACCACAATTTGCAATAAAGCTGAGCAGAAAAGTATAGTTTGAAAAAAGTTAAACAAATCAAACATTCTATTTTATTTTGCATCATGACAAAGTAATAAAGGAAGGTAGATGAAGTGAATGTCGCATAATAACCAATCTCATCCTCCTGTTGGTTCCATTAGCGAATGTGGACGATATCCGATCGATCTAACTGGACCTGACAGTCATATGCTTGTTATGAAGCCCGGTGTAGGTAGTCTTTCTATTGGACCGTCACGATTGGGTAAACAGGTAGATTTGCATGTGGAGGCTGATACACCGATTGATTGGACTGTATTCGAGCCTTTTGCTACTCCCGCCGGATCGCCTTGGCCACGTTTTTTATATTATACAGGTAACGACGATGGATTTTTCAACTGGGCTCGAGAGCGATCGATTGAAAATATGACGTGGGTTCCAGTCTTGCATACAGATGTCGTAGTGGATGCTAGCGAGTCGCAAGTTCGTGATTTACATATCAACATGGATCAGTCATCGGACAACAAATTGCATTTGAAGCTTCCCAAGCGACAGGGATCTAGCTATTTTCATTTGAAATTGTCAGGTGATCTAGCTCATTTTTCAGCCGAAGGTGATCTACCATCCTCTATAACGCTTGCACCTTCTACCAATCGCCGCATTAACGGTGTTCCGTTTTTATTGCCAGACTTAGGAAATTTACATCGTGTTACAAACTTGGCAATCCAAAACGAGCCATTAGCACAACCGATTTCGCTGGAATGTTTACGCCAGTTTCCAAATCTAACATCACTGCATTTATGGGGAAATTTCTGTGACTTGGACGTATTGACTGATCAAAGTCAGCTAATAAATTTAGAACTGCGCTTCATGGCTGATCTAACTAACATGCCCTCTTTAATTACCTTTCCATTACTAGATAGGTTTATCGCATACAACGTAGAAGAGAGTGGCGGCAAGCGTCTGCGGCAACAAATGAAAGCTCGGGAAAAGACTCATCCGTGGACCGGTTACGCTTCAGTGAGCCAACTCAGAAAGCCAGACTGGTGGAACACTGAATTTGGTCGACCGTTTTCATCTTGGTCTAAACGTCTAGCCAAGCTGGCTAACCAAGCATATGATGCTGCACAGGCAGAGATAGCGAAGGCTCGTAGTTTTGCTGATGCTAAAGCAGCTATTACTGCCTTTACCACACGCTTTAATACGGTCAAAGGCATCGAGACTACGGAACGTGAAGATTTAGCTGAAGCGGTATGGCAACTAAGTCAATCTCACCATCTAATTGGTGAGCCTATACTTGAGGAGATGGCTCAACAGTGGTTTGATGCAGTACGCGATTACTAAATAGCCCCCAGTAGACTAGCAAAAATGAATAATGAAAAAGCTTTTTATTGCTAAAACAAAAGCGATGCTACGGACGACAAAACAAAGTCCTGTTCTATCGCTGTTTTATTTTTCATACCTGTTAAAGAGTTTAATTGTCCAAAATAGGAAGCATAGTTTCCAATTCTAAACGAGCAGCCCCATTTAAGCTTTGCAGTGGTAAGGGAAGATTTGGAGTATCGGTTAGACCTAGCATTTCTGCTATTGTTGCAATTACACGTAGACTTCCATATTTAAGAAACATTTGCCAAAGAGGGGCAAGACGGTTAGATAGATTATCGGCTAACTCCGATTGTCCTGCTAAAGCCGCTCGTGCAATTTTCATACATATTTCCGGATATAAACCACCAAGGACAGAGTACCAAGCATCACATCCGGCATTTAGTCCCACTGCACCATAGGGATCACCACTTACCCCGATAGTTACATCACTGGGAAGGTAGGCACGTAATTGTTTCACTCTTTCTTTAGCAGCATCTATTTCCTTAGGAACTCCAGGTATCTTAATAGAACGGACTTGTTGTAAAGCAGCTATTTTACCATGTAATTCATCACTAAATTGAAAATGAGTTGTAGTGGGATTATCGTATACACACAAAGGTACAGATAGTGAACTAGCCACCATGTCATATAGTGAATACACTTCCATATCAGTTAATGGCTGATAGGAAACCGGTGAAAGAAGAACACCATGCGCTCCTAATTTTTGAGCGTCGTCTGCTAAATAGAGCACATCACGAGTTCGCAAGGCGCTGATTCCAATTACGATAGGAATTCCTTCACTATGTTCGACTGCAAGTTGCGTAATACGAAAACGTTCTTCACGACTGAGATAAACATAGGAACCAGTGGAGCCTAATACTGCGATGGAATTTACTTTTGCAGAGGTAATCCGTTTTAACAGACGTATAAAAGCTACTTCATCTACTCCCGTCTCATTCATAGGTGTTAATGGAAATGCAGACATTCCTGTAAACATCATATGGCACATCCTTTAATCATTCGTTTAAATATCTACTCGACTCCCTTATGTAATAGTTATAATTCTAAGCCAGAATCGTATTTTAGGAAAGATATAAATTTAGGTAGTTTTATAACGTCTGTTTAAAGATTGTTTGTGTGCAAACTCTCTTATTTGGAAGCGAAACGTTTTGCGAACATGACGCATAGAACAACGCCAATATTTACAATAAAGACTGGTAATCCAATAGATTCATGTAAAACAAGTGCCGAGAGCAACAAGCCAAAGAATGGCTGGAGAAGTTGCAATTGTCCGACCGCTGCTATGCCTCCCTGAGCAAGTCCGCGATACCAAAACACGAATCCGATAAACATACTAAATAGGGAGACGTATGCAAGACTCAAGAAAGATGAAACTTGAATACCGCCCCAAGATGCAGGCATCATATAGAAAGAGAGTATCAGCATGATGGGGAGTGAAATGAGTAGTGCCCAAGAGATAACTTGCCATCCACCGAGTCTCCGCGTTAGACGGGCGCCTTCGGCATAACCATATCCACAGACGATTATCGCAGCTAACATAAGTGCATCGCCATGCAGTGAAGATGTGGTTCCATTTGCTAAGGCAAAGCCTATTACAAGACAGCTTCCCAACGCAGAAAGTACCCAAAAAATCGGCTTAAGTCGTTCACCGCCTCGTAATACGCCAAAAATAGCTGTGGAAAGTGGCAATAGCCCTGTATAGATAACGGCATGCGCAGAAGTGACATATTGAAGAGCTATAGCTGTTAGCAGCGGAAACCCTACAACTACACAAAGTGCAACTAACGCAAGCGGAAAGATCTCGCTACGAATAGGAAATGGCTGTCTAAATATAAGAAGTAAACTTACTGCTACTATTCCAGCAATTGCTGCTCGACATACGGTGAGAAACAATGGATCGAAATCCATGACAGCTAGCCGTGTTGCTGGTAGAGATCCGCTGAAAATTAACATACCTAAAAATCCATTGATCCAACCATTTGTCGATTTCTTCATTCTGTGCATCACCCCGTATTTACTTTTGTACGATAGTATGTATTATAATAGTTACAGATATGGAAGTGTAGGTATTTAATATGCATCTGTATGGATACAGATTTCGATTTGCGAGGTGAGGTTATGACAAATAAAAAACAGAACATTATAAATAATATCCGAGCGGAAATCATTAATGGTCACGTTAAACCTGGTCAGAAATTACCCTCTATTCGAGAGCAAAGTCAAAAATTAGCCTGTAGTCTAAATACAATCATTAGCGCATATCAAGAACTAGAAAAGGAATATTTGATTTATTCACGCCCTAAAAGTGGCTACTTTGTTGTAGCACAGGAAGCAATATCACCTTTGATCCAAGAAAAACGAATTGATTTTACAGCAGCGGCACCTGATCCCTCCTCTATATTCCAAATGGACCTTCGACAATGTTTGAACAAAGCGATGGAACTATTTGAAGAGTCTATTTTTACGTATCCCGATCCGCAAGGGTTATTGTCGCTACGCCAGGAAATCGTGAAACTATTTCATAACCAACAAGTTTTTTCTTCTGAGCAGCAGGTATTTATTTTTTCAGGTGCCCAGCAGGCGCTTCATCTGCTTATTGGAATGCCTTTCCCTAATGCGAAAACGAATATATTAGTGGAACAACCAACCTACTGGGGAATGTTGGAATCGTTAAAAGCACAAAATCAAACCGTCATTGGAATCGAGCGAACACCTCATGGAATTGACTTGGCAGCATTAGAACGACATTTTCAAAGTAACATGATCAAGTTTTTTTATACGATACCGCGTTTCCATAACCCACTAGGCACATCCTATCAGCCAGAAGAAAAACAAAGAATTGCAGAACTTGCGCAAAAATACGATGTGTTTATTGTTGAAGATGATTATTTAGCGGAATTTGAAACTAACAATAAAGCGGACCCCATTTGGGCGTATAATGGCTCCAGTCATGTCATTTACCTTCGAAGCTTTTCAAAAATTATGTTACCTGGATTAAGACTTGCTGCGGCAACAGTACCCAATTCATTAGTACCTTCTCTCCAGCAGCATAAACGAGCAGCAGATTTAAGCACTTCTGTTCTATCGCAAGGGGTTTTAGAAATATTTTTGAATGCAGGAATGTATGAGCATCATGTCAAGAAAATGAAGGCTTTGTATCATCATCGAATGGTCAAATTAAAGGAAGTTTCAAGCCGATTATTGCCAATGGAGACTTTATATTCTATCCCGACAAGCGGAGGTCTTTTTTCTACGTTGCATCTTCCAAATATTCATACGGAGGAATTAATTAAGCGTTTAAGTACACGCGGGGTTGATGTATTACCAACCGATAAGCAATTTATTGCCTCTTTTCCAAAAATGAACTTGTTACGTATGAGCATTATGCGTACCGACGAACAGGATATTGAAGCGGGTATACACATCTTGGCAGAAGAATTAAAGCTTTCCAAACGGACAAGTAGTGCCTATAAGCCAGTTTTATGGATTTAAGAAAATAGAAGCTACCTATGAGGATAATAATATAGCATTTTTTTAAGTGATAGCATGGAAAAGATTATTTGAACCTTACTGTGGTATATTGACAAAATATTGGTTGTTCAGTAGTTTGTATATATAATAAAAATAAGGTTTAAGGAGAACTAAATTTATGAATTGTTCGTCCACAAAAAATAAGGAAACAATGGGATAGGCTTATGAAAATATAATGAGTTAGGGTGAATAATTTCGGAATGACAATTAAAAAGTCAATGTTAATTTTATGTTCTATATTATGCTGTTGGATGTATTGGATTATCATTTATATTGGTTTGGATTACATAACGTTTGAGATGTCTATAAGTATAATGGGTTTAGGCACTGTTAAAGCAGTTAATAATATGTTTTTGGTTAGTATTGTTCTGAGCTTATTAATTGCGCAAGTTTTAACGATCATTCAATACAAATTATTTACTAAAAAAGATAATTATAGGAATTTAATTAGTGCGATACAGTTAATTGTGATTGTATTATTTATATATTTGATGAACAGCACGAATGCACCAATACCATTTATTAAGAATTGGAATATTTCAATATTTTAGTTCTGAAAGATATAATCTTGCTTCTATATTTGTCTGAGTGATTATTAATATTTTCCCATTGTCCTACAATTCAAGTACCAGTTAAACAGATACATTTTTAGTGTCTTTTCATTGTGCAGACAATAAAGCACCGTGATGTATAAATGGAATAATATGACGAAAAGGGCGGATAGGTTTGAGAGAACGAACTCAGATTTTAGTATGTAGTTTTTTATTAATTATAGTAATAGTAGTAGCTAGTTTTTGGGGATATAGCAGAATGGAAGCCCACATTGCAAGGAGTAATGCTGAAACTGCAGATGTTATGGAAGTATTAACTTATGCTCCTACATTAGGAGACGGATCGAATGTAGACGATGCTGATTATCCTTATGAAGTCGTTGATGCGGATAAGTTTGATGTGAAAATTCCACTAGATCTCGCAGAACAATCGATTATGTCAAGTAGTGGTAATGAAATTACTACATTAATTGAATTAAAAGGTTTAGATAATGGTACGACGTCTGGAGTTATTGCTTTTTATCAATTAGCAGATGGAGAACATGAAGTGATCGTATCGCAAACGATAAACACTTTAGGAGATGTAAGGCAAGCTGTTCACGAATTGTATACATATCAAGGTACTGTTGATTCTTATCAAATAAAAGAATACGACAAATATATCATTTTAATAGAAGATAGTGTTACAAGAAAGCAGATACATATGATTACTGACGATGACATCTTCACAGTTGCATCACCAGGCATACTTGATTTGGAGTTATTACAATTGGTAGCAAATAAAATAGTCATCGATTAATGGATAGAGAAGCAGGTGTATGCTCATAACTTGCTTCTTTCTTATGTGCTATATATTTATCTATAGTTAGGGTGATGGTTACTAACTTATAACTCATAAAACAATTGTAATTATACCGGTATACCGGTATAATACAAACAAGTAAAATAATTTTAACAACTATTTAAGGAGGCCATTGTGACTTTAAAAAATGTTTCCATTAAAAGAAATACGTTGGGTGAAAAAGCATATCTATCGATTCGTGACGAAATTATCTCCTTACGTATGACTCCTGGGGAGATGATCTATGAGCCTGATTTAGCGGAGAAATTAGGAGTAAGTCGTACGCCAGTCCGTGAAGCTTTTTCCATGCTAGCCAAAGAAGAACTAATTGAAATCCTTCCTAGTCGTGGAGCGCGTGTTGCATTTATTTCGGAGCAAAAAGTAAATGAAGCTCAAGTTGTTCGTGAGACTTTAGAAGTGAAGGCATTTACAGATGTGGCTAAAATTTGGGATAAAGAACTAGATCAGTTTAAACGAGCGGAAAGTAAGATTTTGGATATCATTCAATTTCAAAAAGAAGCAGCAGCGAAAAAAGACTACATTCGTTTTGTTCATTTGGATGAAGATTTTCATAATGCTGTACTCGAGCAAGCAGGAAATCAAACGTTATTATCGGTTGTCTATCAGATGAGAGGTCATCTAAATAGAATGCGATACTTAGAATTGGAAGAAGCACAGCATGCGCAGCAAGCGATTTTACAACATGAGAAGTTGTTCCAAGCCTTGCAAGATAATCATGTTACCGAAATAGAGCGTTTACTACTTGACCACCTTCGTGTACTAGAGCTTATTCGACCAGAGATTATGAAAAAATATAGTCATTATGTTAAATAAATGAATGGTGGGGTGTCGTGTAATATGAAATCAATCATTTGTGAACAACCTAATTTGTTTCGTACTGAGGAAGTGGAGATGCCTATCCCTAAAGCGACTGAAGCGTTGATTAGAGTGAGACGCATCGGGGTATGCGGAACAGACTTACATGCCTATAGAGGAAAGCAGCCATTTTTTAGTTATCCAAGGATTTTGGGACATGAGATTGCAGGAGAAATTGTTCAAATCGAAGAGGACTCGGAACTACGTATAGGAGATCAAGTTGCAGTGATACCTTATATCTCATGCGGTACATGTATTGCCTGCCGAAAAGGTAAGGAAAATAGTTGCGTCAGTTTGCAAGTATTAGGGGTTCATATCGATGGAGGCATGCGGGAATACATGAAGGTTCCCAAAAAACAGCTCATCAAGACGGAATCATTAACACTAGATCAGATTGCAATGGTCGAGCCTTTCAGTATCGGATTACATGCGGTTAACCGTGGACAAGTGCAATCTGGAGAAAATGTATTAGTTATAGGAGCGGGACCTATTGGATTATCTGTGATGAAGTTCGCCAAGCTGGCTGGAGCAAGAGTTATTGCTATGGATCTGAATCTCTCTCGTCTTGCATTTTGCAAAAGTTGGGCTAGTGTTGATGAGATTATCGAAGCTTCATCTGATGTGATGAATCGATTGGCTGAGCTTACGGATGGGGAGTTTCCAACAACGGTTATTGATGCGACAGGGCATGCGCCATCGATGATGAATACGATTGGGTATGCAGCTGCTGGAGGGAAAGTGGTCTTTGTTAGTTTGGTACAAGCGGATATTACTTTTCATGACCCCGAATTTCATAAGAAAGAACTGACACTTCTGGGCAGTCGTGCGGCTACTCGTGAGGAGTTTGCTTATGTTATTGATTGTATGCAGGATGGGCAAATAGACATCACACCCTACATTACCCACCGAGCTACTTTGGATGAAATGACAAATGAGTTTGAAAACTGGCTAGATCCTAAAAATGGTGTGATAAAAGCGGTTATTACATTATAAAAAAGACAAATAGGAGAGATCAATGTGAAAATAGAACACGTAGTCACCAATGCTTATCGTATGCCGCCTAGTTCGCCTTGGGAAGATGCGACGAATAAAGTGCAAGGGCTTGAATTTATCGTTGTAGAACTTCATACAGATAATGGTTTAGTAGGTACAGGAATCAGTTATACCGTCGATATCGGCGGAACAGTCATCAAAACGCTAATCGAAGATTATTTGGCAAACCTCGTTATTGGAATGAATCCGCTTCATTATGAGGAAATATGGAACAAATTGCAAAGACAGTCCAGAAGGCTTGGCTTAGGTGTTAATTCGATGGCAATTGCTGCTATTGATATAGCGGTTTGGGATCTGATGGGTAAGCACTATAATCAACCGATTTATAAATTGTTGGGGGGCGCACGTGAACAGATTTCATCCTATATTAGTGAAATTAATTTGAGTAGTACCGATACAGTAGATGGTTTGCTTTCGCGTGTAGGCGGTTACATAGAACAAGGCTATCAAAATGTTAAAATCAAAATTGGAAAAGAAGATATAGAAGAGGATATCGAACGTATCATGAAGGTTCAAGAGCTTCTTGGAAAAAGGGGAAACGTATTCGTTGACTTAAACCAAAAGTGGGGTGCAGCAGAGGCATTGCAGAAATGCGGAATGCTTGATCGTCTGAACCTCGGATGGATTGAAGAACCAATGCTCTATCAAGATATCCAAAGCCACCGTAATTTAAAGAAAGCAATAAAAACGCCGATTGCACTTGGTGAAAGTATGTACAGTAGGTTCCAATTTTTAGAGTATCTCAAAGCAGATGCAGTAGACTATGTGCAAGCGGATGTGGCATTTGTCGGAGGGATTACGGAATGGCATAAAATTGCTCATCTAGCAGACGCATTCGGCAAACTTGTTGCGCCACACTTTATGATGGAATTATCATTGCAATTGCTATGTGGTGTACAAAATAGCTTTATGCTTGAAAATGTAGTCGGTGGTTCGCTTACTGAACTAGGATTATTAGAAGTTCCTATTACAGTAAACAACGGTATTGGTATCCCGTCACAACTGCCAGGACACGGGATTATTTTCAATACATCTGCATTGGCGCCATATCAACTTGATTCTTCCACCATTCGAGATATTTTCGTTGGGGGTAGCAAGTAATAAACTTTAAATAAAGTAGTAAATGAAAGATGCGATGTTACATAAGGAGTTGATAATAATGAGTACTACCTACGATCATCTTAAGGGAAGGACTGCGGTCATAACTGGAGGAAGTGGGGTTCTATGTCAAGCGATGGCGAAAGAGCTAGCGCGATACGGGGTGAACATCGTTATTTTAAATCGGACGGAAGAAAAAGGTCAGAAGGTTGCAAAAGAAATTGAAAAATTTGGAGTTAAAGCGATAGCCATTGCATGTAATGTAGTCGATTTGGAAAGTGTAAAGAGAGCAGAGCAGCAAGTGCTTGCTACATTTGGTTCTTGTGACATTCTTATTAATGGCGCAGGTGGTGGACATCCCGGAGGTAATACAACCAATGAAAAACTTAAGTTGGGGGATATCGGTAACCCTGATATTTCAACATTATTTGATATGACAGTGGATGGTTTTGGTGATGTGTTAGATCTGAATGTACTTGGGACTTGGATACCTACGCAAATATTCAGTAAACATATGATTAATCGAACAGGAGCAACAATCATTAATATTTCTTCGATGGCAGCTCCACGTCCAGCCACAAAGGTTCCAGCGTATAGCGCTGCCAAAGCGGCAATCGATAATATAACGAAGTGGTTAGCTGTCTACCTATCTGAAGCAGGAATTCGAGTCAATGCAATTGCCCCAGGTTTTTTCCTAACGGAACAAAACAAGAATCTGCTAGTGGAGGCAGACGGTTCTCTTACCGAACGTTCTCAGAAAATTATTGCCCATACACCGATGGGAAGATTCGGAAATCCAGAAGAACTTATCGGTACGTTAATGTGGTTGGTTAATGAACAAACGTCCGGATTTGTAACTGGTATAACGGTACCTATAGATGGTGGATTTATGGCATATTCGGGTGTATAGAACTATATTCTCAAGTGCAAGTTTGGTGGAAATACTAGCCATACGTGCACTTTTTTAATTTAAAGAATGAATTAGATACTGATAAAATTATATAATTCCATAAAAACTAATATTTGTTATAATGTATTAAGCTACATGAAGTTTATAAAAAAATTAAAAGGAAGTGCAACATTTGGAGCCAAACATTAATGAAATAAGAAATGATAATGTAAGACTTGGTGTATCGGGATTAGGAGGATGGTTAGTATTAATTCAAATCGGACTGATTCTTACACTGATCCAATTATTAAATCAAATCATAACGGTCGATTTAACTATTTTCACAGATGGAACATGGCAGTTATTAACCTCAAAAGGCTCAGATTTCTATGACCCATTATGGAAGCCGACGCTTATTTTTGAAACCGTTTATAACATTTTATTCTCTATCTTCACTTTATTTATATTAGTTCAATTTTACAGAAAAAAAGGTATAATTCCACGATTGATGATTGTATTTTATTCGCTAAGTCTACTTGTTGGTATTTTTGATTACATAATGTTGCAGCAGATCCCACTTGCCAAGGAACTAGAAGATGGAAGCTCGATAAGGGATATAATTAAATCAGCGATTACCTGCTTAATATGGATACTCTATTTTCTGAGATCTGAACGAGTAAAGAATACTTTTATACAATAATTCAATTAAAATAACGCTCAGTAAACATGTTGATGGTGAGTAAGTTTATTGAAAGGATGATTGTTCTAGTGGAACAGAATAATACTATATTTCAGAGACATATGGGGGTTTATGGAATCAGCATATCAGATAGATGTTTACTAGTAATCAAAAAAATATTAGGACCATATACAGGCAAGTATGATTTACCCGGTGGGCGATTGGAAGGGGGGGAATCTTTAGAAAAAGCGACTATCCGGGAAGTTCATGAAGAAACAGGGTATTCAGTAGAAAAAATGGAGCATATTGGTGTCTGTGATTTTTTCATTAATTGGGTAATGCAAGATAATACGATAGAACATGTGCATCACATTGCCATCTTGTATGAAGTGAAGATTGATTCGGAAGAACCAAGTCATATGATTGAAAAATTTGAAGGACAAGATTCAGGTGGGGCTATTTGGATACCACTTCATGAGCTGACTCCGAAAAATTCATCACCTTTGGTATTGCAAGCTATTGAATGGATAAATACAAGAACCTTGCAATTGAGAGCTGCTACTTTTGATTATAGTTTATTAGACTAAATAAATTCAAATTGGTCTTTATTCTACTCTTATCAATATTACGTTTCAAATATTAAAGCATGAAATATACTTTTTTACAGATGAAATTTGGCAGTTATTTTCAGTATATTTATTTTAGTTCAATTTAATAGAAAAAAAATGATCGTTCCTCGATTAATGATAATATTTTTCTCGCTAAATCTATTTATTTGTATTTTTGATTACATAATGTTACAGCAGTTTGCTTTTGCCGAGGAATCAGAAGTTCGAAGCTTCACATGGGATATAATCAGATCAGCGATTATGTGTTTAATATGGATACCTTATTTTCTTAGATGCAAACGAGTAAAGAATACGTTTGTTAAATAATGTAAAAGGAAGTGAATATATGAATATGGCAAATAAGATTACTATTTTGAGGATTTTATTAATACCTTTAATTATCGTATTGCTCCAACCATATCCTCCATGGATAGTAATTGAAATCCCTTTTTTTGGGCATTTGAATGAGTGGGGTATTTACTATGGTGCATTTCTTTTTTTACTGACTGCAGCAACTGATAAACTAGATGGTTATATTGCAAGAAAATACAAAATAGAAACAAACTTAGGTAAATTACTAGATCCACTAGCAGACAAGCTACTTGTGTTAGTGACTTTAATTATGTTAGTCAATTTACATATGATTCAAAGCTGGGTAGTTACTATTATTATCAGCAGAGAAATTATCGTAACTGCACTTCGATTGGTAGCAACAACTAAAGGTGTAGTTCTGGCAGCAGATAATTATGGCAAATTAAAAATGGTTTTTCAAGTTATTGCAATAACTTCTTTATTACTCAATAACTACCCGTTCGCATTAGTAACTGACCTTCGAATTGATCATATGCTAATGTTTATAGCTATATTACTAACTTTATATTCTGGTTTTAACTACATAAAAACGAACTACAGAAAGTTACAATTAAATGTGTGATAGCACTTTCGTGGGAAGAAGACTGCAAGTAACTCTATATTCACATAGAGCTTAATTAGTATCCTAACAATTACTTTGAATGGAATTGGGGGCTTTTGGGATGAGAATGTATAAGGAACCTAGAGGCGAAGCTTATGAGCTAGTAATAGATTTGGCGATATGGAACTCGGAATGTTTTGTACTTAAGGTGAAAATACCGACGAATGCGTTACGGGTTCATTACATAAGTGTACTGGAAGCGTTGAAACCTTATCAGGTAGAGACAATTGTAGTTCAAGGCAATAATAAAGGTGAATTAACGCAAAATAGAAGTACTTATCATAGTGATGGCTTTTATAGCGTAGGAACCTACTTTTTATATAGATGTTGTGAAGAAAGTGGGAACATACTGAAGAAGATGGCCAAAAACCTATCGGATTGGATTTATCCTAATCTGCCTGAAGACTTATGCTTCTTAAAAGAAGGTGGCGGATACTACCTATACTCTGTTGTGCATGAACAAATGTATGGTATTGATGTAACGGAAGCAGTAGCAATCGAATTGATGGATCAAAATACTGGTCTTTTTTTGGAGTTAGAATCCCATCGAGATCTAGATTGTCTGTTGGATGATGCGATTAAACAAAAAGCTGATCGGTTGAATATAAGTGGATATAGGCTGACGGAATTACCTGAGCGAATTCGAGAGCTGACTGAGCTACGCGATTTACACATTTTTGAACAGGATATTTATCGGTTTCCCGAATGGCTGTTTGATTTAAGTAAGCTGGAACTTTTGGAAATTTACACAGCAGATTTAGAGTCTATTCCTGCATCGATTGGCAAACTGAAGAAATTGAAACAGCTTTATATCCATTGTGGGAGCTTGGATCGACCTACTTCAGAATTTCAACTCAAGCCGAAGGAAGAGATTAGCTTAAACTGTATTCCGCCTGAGATTGGAGAGTTAGAACAATTGGAGCAGCTAACAATTCAATACACCTCGATTCATGAGCTACCGCCAGAGCTAGAAAAGCTTAAGAACTTGCGCGGGTTGAGTTTGGAAGCATGTATGATCAAGCAGAAGCCGGAATTTCTAAATCGTATGAAAAAACTGAGATATATTAGTTTGTGAAGGATTGAACTAGAAGAGGATTGATATGAAATTTAAACGATTTAGAGTTTTTACTCTAATTTTATTAGTTATCCCTTTAATAATTGGATATCAAAGTAAACAAACTTTATATGATACGAATGCAGATAATGATATCGCTAATTATGAAAATGAAGAATCGTGTAATCAAATATCTAGATGAAAGTTTTCAAAAGACAGTATGGGTACAGGCAGTTGAGGTTTATCATGATGATCCAACGTGCTTTTTAGAAGGTCAGAGAATTTATTTTTTTACTAAGGAATCAGATGAATGGAAATGGATTGCACGAACGGAATGGAGCTTATAGGGGGGGACATTGATTTGTACTAGAGTAGAATGCAATATTTCTAATGGGATGTGATGGAGGATGGAAAAGATAAGACTTCGCGCTTGTGCATTAATCATTGCAAACGACGCAATCTTACTAATTGAGTTCAAAAATGATAATGGTGTTGGCGTACATTACAATCTTCCAGCAGGTGGTCTTGAACCGGGTGAGACATTGGTTGAAGCTGTACAACGAGAAGCAAAAGAAGAGGCTTGTGTCGAGGTAGAGGTTGGTCCTGTTGCTTTTGGTTATGAATATCAACCAACGAAAAATAACTTTATTTATGGAGATACTCATTCGGTGGGTGTCACATTTGAATGTAAGTTGAAACAAGGATCTCATCCCAAACTTCCTGAAAATCCAGATCCTTATCAGATTGGTGTCAAATGGATCCCTATTTCGGAGTTATTTTCTATTCAACTATATCCTGAGATCAATAAGGATATTGTTGATTACTATCGTGATGAAAACTACCGCAATTATGTTGAGGAACATGAAATTCAACGGAGTAAGTTGTTGCATTAACGGATACGATTAAGAAAATTATTACACATTGCCTCAAATTGGCTTGATCTTGCGCATCACAGACATCAAGACAGTAGCCTTCATCCCCGGCTTGAATCATTCATGTAGGGGATGAAGGCTATTTGAAATATAGTGGGGGCATGGAGATGTTGTCGAAGGAGAAGACCTATTAATTGTTTAAATAACTTAGAAAATAGTCAGTACAAAAACTGCGCATTGCAATATATTTACTTGTTGAAAGTAGACTCGATTCTAGCGGTGGATAATCGATTATGTCTGTTATTTGACACAGGCTGAAATTTAAGATAAGCTATCTCTCATATTAATTTAATAACAACAAGTTTTTTGCTATTATAGAAAAGGTGTTATTTCACACTATAAAATAGGGGGAGTGTTCCAGTCATGAAGAAAAAAATACTTACGTTTCTATCTATGGGCTATGGATACTCTACTGCCGTTTTCTTTTAAGATATTCAGAAATTGGTGAAGTCTGTCTAAATTAATAAGAAAATGAGCAGAAAAATACTATAGTAGGTGAGGTAATAATATGAACGAAAAAATCACAAGAAAAAATCCTGAGTCTTTGCCTAAACCGGTGGGTAACTACACCCATATCACTAAAATTCCAAAAGATGCCGAATTGTTTGTAACATCGGGTCAAATTGGAGTTGATATGGACGGTAATGTTCCTTATGACTTCAATGAACAAGTAACAAACACATTTATAAATATAAAAAAAGTCCTAGAGTCTGAAGAGTTGAATCAGGATAATATTATAAAAGTAAACATATGGGCAACAGAAGAAATAGATTGGGAATATTTCTATTCTAAGTGGGATGAACTTTTTGGAAGTGAATATCCAGCTATGACTATTGCTTATATTACTAAGCTAGGTTTACCAGAGTTAAAAATTGAAATTGAGCTTTGGTGCGCAAAAGTTTAATGATCTAAAAAGAAACAGGTATAACCACTGTTACTCAACCTGATGAGAACCCTCATCAGGCTATTTTTTATTCTATCACTTTATTAACTACATCAATATGAAGTAATGCAGACTTCTTATTAAGTCGGTGATTGCTTGCTTCACTCCCATCCGAATGAGCAAAGTAGATGGGCTAGTTTGATTTACCTGATGGAAGATTGGAAGAAGGAGAATGTTTAGAAAAAGCGATTACTCGGGAAGTTCTTGAAGAAGCAGGATATTCAGTTCAAAAAATGGAGCATATTGGTGTTTGTGATTTTTTCATCTATTGGGCACGTCAGGATAATACGATAGAACATATACATCACATAAAGAATCATTCGAGGGACAAGATTCATAATGAAAGAGAAGTTATTACTCAAAAAATAATCCAACATAATAATGGAATTGGTTTCATGCTAGAATACAAGAGAAGCAAGAAAACAATTAAGTGTTATGACAAAGAAATGAAGCTACTAAAGGAGCTGACAACATGACAAAAACAATGCCAAGTAAAAATTTCCCTGGTTTAGAGTATGAAGCTGGTGTTGCTATTTGGCTAGATAACCTTTTGCCTAATCATAAGATCCCGTTTTATTTTCATATATCGGAATCGATCACACAAAATGAACATGCGATCACCCGTGTTGCTGATGTGCTTGATCAAATGGATGAGTTAGTAAACAAAGCTAAGAGACATCTAAATGATATTTTTCAAATAAATCAGCTCCAGACTATGAGCTATTACATGATTTTTTTGATTTTCACCTTTCTGAGATGGAAGAAGAGGACGTTAAAGGAATGCTAAATACTAATTTACCTGAGGCATTAAGTGAACCGGATTTAGTTGCATTAATGATGTTAAAGAGTTTGGGAAGTGGCTTAGGCGAGGGATGGCTTGGAAACAACTTTGAAAAAGAGAGATCAAAACAGATTTTTATGATGGATTTTACGTTTGACCCAGCATACACGGATCATTTGATTGTTGTGTATTTCGATCTTGACCACAATATATTGACTATCAGTCATGAAAGTTAAAGCTAGTTTAATATTGATACATCTAAGAGATCACATCGACCGGAGGTAAGTGTCAAATGGGAAACCGGACGTTTCTAAGCGTTTCAAACGCCGCTACAGATTCAATTGCATATGAGCATGTGGCTTTCGAGACAAATAATTTTCTCGCTCCAATATGGTTCTGTCTTGTCAGTCAAGAACAGTTCCAACGTTATAGCGATCAAGTCATGCAGGCATGGAACAATATTCAATCTTTTGCAGATCACCCGAATGTGGAGGAACTACCAGAGTGGGTAGCGTTTTCAGAAGCTTTTCAATGGCAAATTACATGGTCAGATGCTGCAAAGCAGTTGTGTCAGAACATACCTAGAACGCTAGCCTTTTTTCCATCGCTTGCTGATCCAGTTTATGAATGGTTGAAGACGTTATCAACCCATGTAGAACGATATTCTACGCCTGTTATTCACTTAGAGCTGTCACAATATTCCTCTTTCTATGATGATCCAGTCAACTATTTGAGAGACATACAAACAATTGTTACGCTCTGGCAATCGCCGCATCGCTCACATGAGAAGATTTGGCAGGAAGCGGCTGAAGACATTTATATGTTATATGGGGAGCAGTTACCTTGGGTTGACCAAAAAGTAACAGATCAGGAACAAGTTTTGGAAGCCCAATCAGTACCGCCTAATCCTTCAGTAACGAGGAAGAGTCGTCCGAAAGGGTTAGAAGAGCTCTATTACTGGTTACTTGCGATTCTAGCAGCAGCTGTATTTTTTATCGTCACATATTTTACTAAAAGCATTTGGATCGGAGCGCTCGCGTTCGTCAGTCCCTTAATCGTTATCATATTAATAAACCTTCCAAAACGAATGAAGCCAGCCTCAGTGTTAAATAAAAAAGATAACATTGCTAGCTTTTCAAATCATGTACTTAATATTGAGTATTTTGATGGTAAATCACCAATTGGTGCGGAGGGATTAGCAATCGATTGGTTGGAGGGTGAATCTATTTCTTGGAAACAAATATTGCAAGTGAAGGAGCTATCATCTCACGAGATAGAGGTAGTTATTTCTGCTGAAAATGAACCCATCACAAATAAAAGAATTGTTTTGAAACTAGAAGAGCAGCTTCTGGCTAGGGATATTGTTTTATCCATTTATGCAATTAGGTTGGTTCAAAAAATGGCCGTTTAACGATGCTTATATGATAATATTGGGGGGTTGTCAAATTAAAATATCCAAGAGAAATACGAAATTCAAAATTACTTTGAATAATTAATTAATTAATAATCCTATATATGTAAAAGGAACTCACTATTAGTAGGATCGGATAACTAAATTGTATAACCTTGTTTCATTAAGCAAGTTCGCATTAATATACTTGGATTAAGCAACTGCTATATGTTATTGATGCGACTGTGGCGCAAAACGAAAGGAAGGGTAGCGATGATTATGACACAAAAAGAAATGCTGTTCATTGTCCAGTCACAACTTGCAATTGACTTGAATTGCTCGATCGCTGATCTGAATGGTGAGAATGACTAGAAAATCCTGGACGAAGACCATTTCCGAGGCAGACGCATTACTTCGAAATTGTGTCTATGGGGAAATCAATTGTAGTGTCGGCTACACCAGAACGGTTGTCAATTGCTAAAACACAGATGCAGGGCAAAGACAGGGATAGTATATTTTCCTTGCCATTTATCAGAGGTCTTTACTTGCATTTTCTACCTGATGTAAAAAGAATAAAGCCAATGGCATCCCTGAATTATTTTTCATTTGAACTGATTAAGCGAGAAGAAGTGGTTAGTTTATTTGATGTCACATGATTCAATGAAGCAATTATTTATGATACGAGTCATCCTTGGCAGACTGATCTAGCTGTGCTTGCGAAGCAAGATGGGGAAATTGTTGGTGTGGCAGGTGCAAGCAAAACTTGTGCGAAACTGTGGCAAATTGGTATAGAAGTATTACCGAAATATCGTAATATGGGATTGGCTAGTTATCTTGTAAACAGGTTAACTTTTGAAATATTGGAACGTGGCGAGATACCAAGTTATGACGTAATCGCAAGTAACATTGCATCACAGAGAGTAGCTCACCGATTAGGATATTTTCCCGCTTGGGTGTCTGATTGGCGGTGCAATTTTGAAGTACTGGAACAGAAATCAAGATGTAGGAAGTAGTTAAGAGTGATTCAAGAATTGAGGTATCCGTTTTTGAAAAAAATGCAGACGTAGATGAAGTAAGAATGGTAGTAGAGGCACAAATTCAGACTGCTATTTCATTAAGAATAGAACCAACTCATTTAGATAGCCATGCAGGAAGTATTTTAGGTCTTTATAATAATAGCGATTTTTAGAAGTTATTTTTTATTTGTGCCAAAAGCATGCGCTTCTATTTTGCTTGCCTATCCGGACATTGGAACACCCGAGTGTTAGCATAGAACAAAAATCAAATGTTTAGACAAAGGATAGATTTAGCAAATCAACTTGGTGTCCGATTGATTGACGATATAGCAGGACTTTCTTGTGATATTCGATTACACAAATCACTACGCATCCAGCTATCGTATCAGATGAACTAAAAGAACTGGCAAAGTATTATAAAAATCGTGAAATGGAGTATCAACTTTATAATGATCCTGTTGTGAAAGAACGGATTAAGAATCAAAATATTAAGTTGATTTCCTGGAAAGAAATTCTTGATCTTCAGCGGCGGAACAGCATAAACAAGCACGTATAATGTATGACAGTAAATAAGTGTCGGAGGACAACAACATATATAGTTAAGAAGTCTTGCATAGCAAGGCTTTTTTTATTTAACCATACAAGTTCTTGTCTTTTGCTCAGGACATGAACTTGTATGGTTAGCCGAAAATGGACAAGAACAAATATAGTTAGCCGACTCGTATAAAATGAAATTAAGCATGTAATTTCCAATAATTTTCAAAAATTGATTTTAAGCGATTTAAAGTGTTTTATTTGATCATATGGTGAGCTGCCTTAATTAGAATTGATACGATATTTATATAATGGGGATAAAAATAAATGTCTATCATTAATAGTTAAAATTAGGAATGGAAATTTGTCTCATTTTTGTCTTACTTAGACTATAACTATATTACCTTATTATTAAGGGAGCTAAGAGTTCGTATTAGTAAAGCTGCCTTGTGGTTCAAATATAGTACTTCTGCGATGTTTAATCAGTTACTTAGTAATGAAGAAGTAGATGAAATGATTGAGCAGACAACTGAACAAATCAATGAAATGCAGGATATGTTAGAGAAGGAAACATATATGAAATAGAGGTAGTTATGTTAATTATAAAGTGGCTTTTATTGGTGTGTCTGTTTTATGGACTGATAGTATACATATGCTCCTGGTTATGGTTGCTTGAAGCACGAGTGAAATGTGTGGATCAACGTCATGAAGCATGGAATGACTATTTGAATAGTGTTAGTGGTATTATGAGCTACCAGTTATTATGTACTCTGGTTTGGATGCCTGTTCTATTTTCTAAAGCTAATAATCAACTTCAAAATAAAATTAATAAGGTAAATCCTATCATAAATAGTGCGTTTGATATATTAGATGTTTTAACAGGGAAGAAGGAAGGTTGAGACTAGAGTAGAATAAATAAGGAAGATGAAGTGTATATAGGAGGTAATAAAGTATGTTTCCAAATAATTATGATCATACAGTTAGATTAAAGAATATTCATCATAGCTATATTATTAATGATCCAGTTGTTCAAAGAAGAATAAGGAGAGTAATTCATCAATTAAACAGATACTATGCCAATGCAACAAGCAATCAAGTAAGCAATAAAAAGTTTTTTATTATATCCTTTGGAGTAGATGAAATGTATATTACTATAAGCACACAATATGCATTGCCTAACGCTGCTCGTAGCGGACAATGTATGAGGCAGTTATCTGTATTCATGATTAGAGCGGGATTCGGACCATTGCTTACTTCATACACTCCAAGAAAATTATTAAGATCAATATAGAAGTGTTTTAACTTAGAAAGGAAAGGTAAATGGATTATTCCATCTATCTTCCCTTTCTAAATTCTACATTAATGAGTAAAAAATAATAACACCAAAAGCCACAGCATCAAATTGTTATTTATTATTAAAATATGAACGGTTATATAAAATGAAGAAGTATATTGTTGCTTATGTATTAATGGGGAGAGAGGTAGTAATGGCTAAAAAGAAAAAGAGAATAAGCAAGGCTGAGGAATTCATTATTTTTTTTGTACTGGCTTGGAGTATTGATATTACTCTTATTAATTATAGTCAACAGTAAGACGCTTCTTACATACAGCCTTATTATTATAGGGGTAGTGACGATAAGATGGCCTGGCATACAAATTGATACCTTATTATCGTAAACGACACATTATACAAAACACGAATATTGAAATGATAGATGTATGCAGGGTAGAGCATTTGAAGAATATATGGGCAGTTTCATGACTGAAATAGGCTAAGAAACCAAAGTTACAATGGCTTCAGGGGATTTTGGTGCCGATCTGATTATGAACAAGGATAATACACGCTATGCTGTGCCATTAAAACGCTATGCTAAAAATGTAAGTATAGAGGTAGTTTAACAAATAATTGGAGCAAAAACGTATTATCGTGCTAGTGAAGGATGGGGAATTACCACCAGTTATTTTACAGCTGCAGCTATTAAACTTGCAGAAATCAATCGTAATACACTGATTAATCGTGATGAATTAATAAAAATGATTTTTGAGATAAACAATAAAAAGCGAAAAGAGAAAGTATGGTATGGCAATACTAAATCAAACAATTTTTTTAGGGGCTTGTAATCGATACTGTACAGGTGTTAGATAGTCCAATGTTCCATGAATACGATGATTATTAAACCAATGGACATAGTCGGATAATTCTATTTGTAATTGC
>NZ_JBHUMH010000061.1:0-167165 GCF_042684845.1 Paenibacillus yanchengensis
AAGAAAGCAAGCTTTCTTCTAAACCCCGCTCGACTTGCATGTATTAGGCACGCCGCCAGCGTTCGTCCTGAGCCAGGATCAAACTCTCCAATAAAAGTTTGTAGCTCATTTCTTGCTGACTTGCTTTTGTATTACTTCACTCGTTGTTCAGTTTTCAAAGAACAAATACTTTGTATTTTAGCTTGTTGCAAAAACGAATTATTTTTTTCGCAACGTTTATTACTATACCATGTTGCTAAACTAAAAGCAACTGTTTTTTAAAATTCTTTTTTTCGTTTCCAGCTCATTACTGGGCCGGAAATATAATATACCATATACAAATATATAGGTCAAGCTATTTGTTTGAATTCTTTTTATTAAAAAAACGTACATACTTTCACTAGTATAAGTAAGGATACTCTTATCTAGCTACTCATATATACGTTTAAACTACTTTACATCTATTATTTCTTTTATATAGAGATTTCGTTCATTAATTAAGTTAATGATCTGCCCATCTACGTTTACCCAAGGTCTAGTCGGTTGTTGGCGATCAGAAAATATAATCATGCCAACCCGATTATCACTGAGCCTTACTACTTTGCCACTATGAAATTGTGTAGCTTTTTCAATAAACAATGTTACAAGGTAAGGATCTAGTTTACCAAATGCTTCACGGTGCAATTTTTCTAGTACCAAATATGGTGAAATGGCATGACGGTAAGTATTTCTTAAAGTCATAGCGTGATACGTATCTACTATACTTATAATTTTTGCATACTGGTGAATGTTTTTATCATGAATTCCTAACGGATAGCCAGTTCCATCTGCTCGCTCATGATGTTGTAAGCTAGCTAACTTAGCACCTTCATTAAGTGCAGCTATGTTTTTTAGAAGTTGATATCCTTTAACCGTATGCTGATGTACTTCTTCTAACTCTTCGTCCGTTAGTGTTTCCGGCTTTACTAATATATTTCGATCAACTTTCACATAGCCAATATCTTTTAATAACCCGGCAAGAGCAATTTGCATCCATTCTTGTTGTTTCATATCAGACCACTGTGCAAGTTTATATGCTGTAAGTGCTGAACAAACATTATTATGAATATAGTAATCTTGCTCGGTATAGTGATCCGGTACAAATGTGAGTACATTATAGGTTGTAATATGTTGTAGCAATTGATTTAGTTGTACTCGGACATCCAGCAATGGAAATGGCTGGTCAACAGTATAGGATTGATACAGCTTTTTCAGTAATTGAAACATCTGTTTATAGGCAACTTGTAATTGTTGCTTAGGTTGCTGTTCCATACTAGCTCTTGGTGTATCACTAAGCCCAATAAAGTTTTTGTTTTCCTCTATCGGCTCCGTACCATCTTCAATCGCTACACTAGCAATGAGAAATGCTTGCAATATTTCCACAGTTCGTTCTGTTATAGTATCTCCTCTGCGCATTAAAATGCCGCCTAATGGAGTTACAACATCTTCCTGTATTTTGTCTCCCAACTGTAGTTGAGTTAGTAAGACATTACCCACATTAGTCCTCCCCTTATTCCTCCGTTGGCTGACTGTTGTCTTGCTCGTTGCTAGGATCTACTCCAGTTACTTCTACTTCTTGATCGTCATCATATTCTTCATCATCTGTCTCGGCACTCTTTGCTACTCGTGTTACCGTTGCGACTGTATCATCTTCACGTGTATGAATTAATCTAACTCCTTGCGTATTACGCCCCATCGTAGAGATGCCATCCATACTTGTTCGGATCATTGTACCAAGAGCAGTCATGATCATTAAATCCTCATCATTTTCCACTACTTTAAGTGCAACGATACAGCCATTTTTATCCGTCACATTCAACGTTTTAATTCCTTTACCGCCACGATTTTGCAAGCGATACTCGCTCATTGGCGTACGTTTTCCATATCCATTCGATGTAACGATAAGCACTTCTTTATCTTCTACTACTATATCCATATCAATAACACGATCTTCTTGATCGAGATTGATACCTTTTACACCAGTAGCGTTTCGTCCCATTGACCTTACGTCATGTTCAGAGAATCGAATAGACATACCATTCGCTGTTCCCATAATGATTTCTTGATTGCCATCTGTAAGCTTGACGCTAATCAAGTCATCATCTTCACGTAGCGTAATGGCGATTAAGCCTACTTTACGAATATTAATATAGTCATCCAGAGGTGTTTTCTTTACGACTCCTTGCTGAGTTGCAAAAAATAAATATTGATCAGCAGCAAATTCTGTTACCGGAATAACTGCATTTACCATCTCACCTTGTTCGATCTGTATCAAGTTAATGATCGGCGTACCTCTTGCTGTACGGCTCAAATCTGGAATCTCATAAGCTTTTAGTCGATACACTTTTCCTTTATTCGTAAAGAATAATAAGAAATGATGCGTATTCGTTACAAATAAATGTTCTACGAAGTCATCCTGCCGCGTATCCATACCAACTACACCACGACCGCCTCTTTTTTGACTACGATAAGTAGTAACTGGCAATCGTTTAATGTAACCAGAATGGGTAATTGAAATGATAACATCTTCTCGCGGAATTAAGTCTTCGTCCAAAATTTCTTCATCGCTAGCAGTAATTTCAGTACGACGCTCATCACCAAAACGGCTTCTTAATTCTTCTAGCTCTGTACTAATAATTTCTAGTACCAATGCTTCGTTGGCCAAAATTTCAGTGTACTCTGCGATCTTTTGTAATAATTCATTATATTCAGCCTCAATCTTGTCACGTTCCAAACCAGTTAATCGTTGTAGACGCATATCAAGGATAGCTTGGGCTTGCTCTTCACTTAACTCAAATCTCGTTATTAATTGTTGTCTCGCAATGTCTGCTGTCGCAGAACTACGAATCAATGCAATAACTTCATCCAAGTGATCTAGTGCAATTCGCAAACCTTCCAAAATATGAGCACGAGCTTGGGCTTTTTTCAAGTCAAACTCTGTACGTCTACGAATAACTTCTACCTGGTGCTCCAAATAATAGTACAACATGTCACGAAGGTTTAGTGTTCTTGGTTCCCCGTTTACGAGTGCCAACATATTAATACCAAAATTAGATTGAAGCTGTGTTTGCTTGTACAAATTATTCAATATAACGCTAGGATTAACATCACGGCGTAACTCAATGACGATTCGCATACCATTACGGTCGGACTCATCACGCAAATCCGTAATGCCTTCGATTTTCTTCTCACGAACAAGTTCAGCAATTTTTTCAATAAGACGAGCTTTATTTACTTGGTAAGGAAGTTCTGTGACAATAATCTTCGCTTTTCCTTGTTCATCTTCAATATTTGCTTTTGCGCGCATTGTAACCGATCCGCGACCAGTCAAATACGCTTGCCTGATACCATTTCGTCCCATTACATATCCAGCTGTAGGGAAGTCTGGCCCATGGATATAATCCATTAATTCAACTGGTGTTATTTCCGGATAACGAATCAGAGCCTGTACTCCATCAATAACTTCATTCAAATTATGAGGTGGAATATTAGTAGCCATACCAACAGCAATACCCGTAACACCATTTACAAGTAAGTTGGGATATCTAGCTGGAAGCACAACTGGCTCATGTTCTTCCCCGTCATAGTTTGGTATATAATCTATCGTTTCTTTATTGATATCACGCAACAATTCCATTGCAATTTTGGACAACTTAGCTTCCGTATAACGCATTGCTGCCGCCATATCACCATCGATTGAACCAAAGTTTCCATGCCCATCTACAAGCATATAGCGCATAGAAAAATCTTGCGCCATTCTTACCATAGATTCATAAACAGCAGAGTCACCATGCGGATGATACTTACCGATAACTTCTCCAACAATTCTCGCTGATTTTTTATGCGGTTTGTCAGGAGACATTCCTAGCTCTGACATTGCAAATAAAATCCGGCGATGCACTGGTTTTAGTCCATCTCTAACATCAGGTAGCGCACGACTTACTATAATACTCATGGCGTAGTCTAAAAATGATGTGCGCATCTCTGTTCCAATATCACGATCTTTTACTGAAATACGTCGTTCCTCTTCCATGCTTTACCTCCTAGCTACCTATGCTTGCGTAATTTAAACATCCAAGTTTGTGACATATTTCGCAAACTTTTGGATAAAATCACGACGTGGCTCTACATTATCACCCATCAGCGTATCAAAAATTACGTCTGCTTCCATTGCATCTTCAATCGTCACTTGTAGCATCGTTCTTGAATCTGGATTCATCGTTGTATCCCAAAGTTGAATAGCATCCATTTCTCCAAGACCTTTATAACGTTGAATTTTCACCTTTGTTCCTTCACCGAATTCATTTTTTATAATTTCATCACGTTCTTTTTCGGTTTGAGCATAACGAGCTACTTTATTTCGTTCAATCAAAAACAGTGGCGGCTGCGCAATATAGATATAGCCTGCTTCCACAATTTCTCGCATATAACGATAAAAGAATGTTAACAGTAACGTTCGAATATGCGCTCCATCAACATCGGCATCCGTCATAATAATGACTTTATGATATCTTGCTTTTGTAATATCAAAATCTTCGCTAATCCCAGTTCCTAACGCGGTAATAATAGCTCTAATTTCTGCACTGTTAAGAATTCGATCCAAACGAGCTTTTTCTACGTTCAAAATTTTTCCACGTAGTGGCAATATCGCTTGAAAGTGACGATCTCGTCCTTGCTTTGCCGATCCACCTGCGGAATCCCCTTCGACGATATACAATTCACTAATCGTTGCATCGCGCGAAGAACAGTCTGCCAATTTTCCTGGCAATGAACCTACTTCAAGTGCAGTTTTTCTTCTTGTAAGCTCACGTGCTTTGCGGGCAGCTTCTCTTGCTCTAGCAGCCTGTAAACCTTTTTCTACAATTTTTCTTGATACAGCAGGGTGCTCTTCTAAAAATTGCATCAATTTTTCACCAAAGAAAGACTCTACTATACCGCGCACTTCACTGTTACCAAGCTTAGTTTTCGTTTGACCTTCAAATTGCGGATTTGGTATTTTTACAGAGATGATAGCAGACAAGCCTTCACGAACATCATCCCCTGAAAAATTAGTATCATTTTCTTTCAGTAAATTATTTTTACGTGCGTAATCATTCACAATTCTAGTGAGCGCACTTTTAAATCCAGATTCATGCGTTCCGCCTTCATGTGTATTAATATTATTGGCGAAAGAATAAATATTTTCTGTATAGCTATCGTTATACTGTAGTGCCACTTCCACTTGAACAGTATCTTTCATACCTTCTACATAAACTGGTTCTTCATGAAGTGCTTCACGATTACGATTCAAATATGCAACAAACTCTTTAATTCCACCCTCATATTTAAAAGTATTACTTACACCATCTCGTTCATCTGTTAGCACTAATTCGATACCTTTATTCAAAAAGGCTAATTCTCGAATACGAGATTGCAAAAGTTCATACTCAAATTCTCTTGTTTCTGTAAAAATTTCTTCATCAGGAGTAAATGTTACTTTTGTTCCGGTTTCCTCTGTTTGTCCAACAATTTTTATTGGATATTGTGGTGCACCGCGTCGATACTCTTGTTGGTATACATTTCCATCACGCTTCACTTCAACGACTACCAACTCTGACAAAGCATTAACTACTGATACCCCTACTCCGTGCAAACCACCCGAAACTTTGTACCCATCTCCGCCAAACTTTCCTCCTGCATGAAGAACAGTCATGACGACTTCTAGCGTGGATATTTTCAACTTCGTATTTTCACCAACAGGGATGCCTCGTCCATTATCTATAACCGTAACACTATAATTGTCATGAATAATGATCTCGATTTTGTCACAATATCCGGCAAGTGCTTCGTCTATACTGTTATCGACAACCTCCCATACTAGATGATGAAGGCCCTTTACGCTAGTCGATCCAATATACATACCCGGTCGTTTACGGACTGCCTCAAGACCTTCTAGTACTTGTATCTGACTCTCGTCATACATTTGCTGTTCTAAAGACATGCAAGTTCACTACTCCTCTCAACTGCTTTTCCTAATTACTAGCTTACGGTTAGTTGCTTGTTCCAAACTGGTGTGCTCTTTTTTTGAGAGTTGTAGAAGATATAGGAGAATAATATATTACATTTTCTGTAACAACGATCGATTTAGCTTCGTCATCTCCAATTATTTCTACATCTTTTCGTTTTTTCGCACTAGTAATAAATTGTTTGGTCAATTTCGATGATTGTTCAATAGATATATCAAATATAGCAACAAGCTCTCTAACACGTACAATTTTTTCTCCGCCTAAATGAATGTACATCGCTTTTTCCGCCTTTCATTTAGCACACTTAAGAACTTACTTTACCATCCATTACATGATATACACCTAAATCTTTTAAACTACCTAGTTGTACACTTTCCAAACTTGTAGTTGTAATGAATGTTTGTACTTTATCTTGAAAAGTTTCTATAAGTTGTGTTTGGCGATTGTGATCCAGCTCAGATAATACATCATCTAATAATAAAATTGGATATTCACCAATCTCTTCGCGAATCAATTCAATTTCGGCTAATTTAATAGATAATGCAGTCGTCCGCTGCTGACCTTGTGATCCGAATATTTGTGCTTCTTTGTCATTAATAAAGAAACTCAAATCATCTCGATGTGGACCAACAAGAGTAACGCCTCTCCGAAATTCCCCATCTTTCACCTGTGATAACTTTATCATAAAATGCTGAAATAAAACAGTTTCTTCTACATCTAGCTCCACATCGAAGGATGGACGATAGTAAATATCTAACTGTTCTGCATGATTTGTTATACCTGCATGTATCTCTTTGGCATAGTTTTTTAGTTTTTTTATAAAGTGTTGCCTTTTTAACATAATTTTAACACCATAAGTAGCTAACTGTTCATTCCACACCATTAACATCGCTTGATCAACTGACGAATGAGCAGCACTTTTCAGAAAATTATTTCGTTGTATGAGCACTTTAGCATATTGTTGCAGAGTATAAAGATATCCCGGTTGCACTTGTCCAATCTCCATATCTAGAAAGCGACGGCGAATACCAGGCGTACCTTTAACAATTTCCAAATCTTCTGGAGCAAACATAACAACGTTCAGAGCACCGACAAAATTACTTAATTTGCGCTGCTCTAAACTATTTATTTTCGCTTTTTTTCCTTGTGAAGATAGTAAAAGTTCTAATTTTACTGTGCCATACTTTTTTTGCACCGTTCCATGAATAGTTGCATGATCACCTGACCAGCCAATCAACTCTTTGTCTTTATTCGTTCGATGTGATTTAGATAGCGCTAAAGTAAATATCGATTCTAATAAATTGGTTTTCCCTTGCGCATTCGGTCCAAGAAATACATTTACTTGATGTTTGATCGGCAGTTCCAGTTGATTATAGTTTCGATAATTTTGCAATTGTATATGATTTAAAAACACATTGGAACCTCCCGGCACCTAGTCACTATCCTTTAACAACGGTAAATTTCCCGTTATTTTCAATATCTAGTTGATCACCCACATACAATTTACGACCTCGTCGCTGATCTTGTTCACCATTGATAGAAATCGAATATTCACTCAAAAATGGTTTCGCTTGACCACCAGTTGAAATACAATCCGCTAACTTTAAAAACTGACCTAACGTAATATATTCGGTGTGAATGGCTACTTGTTTCACTCGTTATGACACCTTCTTTTAAAAAAATTTTACTGTTTTATACGTATAATAGCAATTAATTAACCGTTCGATACGGCAATATAATATAGGTGTTGTAGTCGTGATCTAACGGCTTAATAATGATTGGGCGCATCGTACCTGAAAAACCAATAAAAATTTGTTCACTATCGACTACTTTTAATACATCGATCATATATTTAGAGTTGAAAGCAATTTTTAGTGGTTCTCCTTTGTAAGATTGAACCTTTTGTTGCTCTGTTACTTTGCCTAATTCTGTCGAACTAGAGCTAATTTCAACTGTATGTTCATCGATCGTCATAAATCGAACGATATTCGTTTTTTCTTCACGAGACATTAAATAAGCCCGATCAATAGCTTCCAGTAAGCTTTTTGTATCTATAACCATCTCTGTTTCATACGTTTGTGGAATAATTTTTGACGTATCAGGATAAGTTCCATCTAAAATACGCGTATAAAATAATATATTATCTACTTTAAACAAAACTTGGTTTTCTGCTACAACTATGTCGATCATTGTATTTTGATCGGGAATTAATCGAGACAGTTCTGATAATGTTTTTGCTGCAATAACGATGTGATTAAATTGATATTGATCTGGAGCAGTTATAGCAGCTGTTCGACTAGCTAATCGATGTCGGTCCGTAGATACAAATTTTAATACATTATCTTTTAAATTCCATAATACTCCTGTTAGTACAGGTGTTTGTTCACTAGTAGATGCCGAGAATATAGTTTGACGGATCATTGTTTTTAACAAATCTCCAGGTATTTGGATAATTTCATTTTGATCGATAGCTGGTAATAATGGAAATTCTTCTGGATCAAAACCAACCATTTGAATTTCTGTTGATCCTGAACGAATAGTTGTTCGAAAATGATCTTCCACTTCTATACTAACTTGATCTGCTGGTAATTTCTTAATCATTTCTACAAATACTTTGGCAGGTAAAATAATGTTACCTGGTTCATGAATAGTAGCAACAATCATTTGATCTTGTTCTATTGGGATAAAGCTTTGAATAGATATATCTGTATCACTAGCGGTAAGTACGATTACTTGATGCGTAACGTCAATTTTAATTCCTCCAAGTATAGGCATTGCTGGTCTGGAAGATACAGCTTTACTCACTTGTTGAATAGCATCATTTAAATAATTGCGATTGATCGTTAATTTCATTATTTCACCTGTTTCATTAATATTTGGTTCTTTGTATGGAATATATCTGATAGTTTCTATTATACCGATAAATGAGTAATTTCTGCGAATTATTTATGTAGATATTTATTAAATATTTTTAGTAGTAGTAGTAGGGGCTGTGATTATGTGGATAAGTGGATAAAGGTTATATATGACAAGCCTATCCACATGTGTATAGTGTGTGCATAGGCTTGTACGGTTTGTTTATAGATTGTTTTTAATTTTTTCTATTAAATTTTGCATAATTTTATATAGTTCAGCATCATCTTTCAATTGTGTACTTATTTTTTCATGCGCATGAATAACAGTCGTATGATCTCGTCCACCAAAAGCCTCGCCTATTTTCGGCAAAGAAAAATCAGTTAGTTCTCGAGAAAGATACATAGCTATTTGTCTAGGATAGGCAATCGCTTTGGTTCGCTTCCTTGCTTTAAAATCTTCTAACTTTAACCCGTAAAATTCTCCGACTTTTGCTTGAATATCTGGAATGGTTATCATTTTAGGTCGACTTGATGGAATAATGTCTTTTAACGCTTCTGCAGCAAGGTGGGAAGTGATATCTGCATTAATAAGCGATGAATAAGCTACTACTCTAATAAGAGCTCCCTCTAATTCACGAATATTCGTATCAATCTGACTGGCGATATAGTTCATCGCTTCATTAGGAATGTCCAAGTTTTCAGCTTTTGCTTTTTTACGTAAAATAGCTATTCGAGTTTCTAAATCTGGTGGTTGTATATCGGTAATCAGTCCCCATTCAAAGCGTGAACGGAGTCTATCTTCTAGTGTGGGTATTTCTTTAGGTGGTCGATCGCTAGAAATAACAATTTGTTTACGTTCCTCATGCAAAGCGTTAAATGTATGGAAAAACTCCTCTTGCGTTTGTTCTTTTCCAGCTAAAAACTGAATATCATCAATAAGAAGTACATCTATATTGCGGTATTTTGTACGAAAGCTTTCCCCTTGACTATCGCGAATGGCGTTAATAAATTCATTGGTAAATTTCTCGGATGAAATATAGAGTACTTTCGTATTTGGATTATGTTCCATAATATAATGTCCTATTGCGTGCATTAAGTGTGTTTTTCCTAGTCCAACGCCTCCATACAAAAATAATGGATTGTACGCTTTAGCGGGTGCTTCCGCAACAGCTAGTGAAGCGGCATGTGCAAACCGATTATTGGCGCCGATAACAAATGTGTCAAAGGTATACTTTGGATTCAACATATGAACGGCAGGTTCATCTAGTGCTATTTTTGCCATTGGTTGTTTTGGTGGGGCAACAAAATTTTGATCATGCGGCATCGGCTCTTCAATTGTAAACCGGATATCAATTTGTTCACCGATATATTCATAAAGTGTATTGCGAATTAATTTTGTATAGCGTCCTTCTAGCCACTCTGCTGCAAACGCTGTGGGAGCGATAATTTCTAGTAAAGATTCATTGACAAAAGCAGCTCTAGTAGCTTTAAACCATGTATCAAAACTCGGTTTGCTTAATTTTGTTTGAATAATGGAAAGTATTTGCTGCCATAAATCAGATGTACGACTGTCCAAAAAATGTCACTCCTTTAAAATGATAACCATCGTTTGCTGAGGACAAGAAGAAACGTCTTGCGCAATTGTTGGCAAAAGACGTAGATAATTGTAGGGTAATTGAAATATTTTATATGTTTATCCGGTTAATATTTAAAATGATATTGTCGAATACACGAATAAAGAGTAGTATTATCCACATTATAAAGAATTACAAGCATAGAAGTTATAAACGGTGGACAAGGTTGTTCACAATATTATCCACAGGTTGTTAATAACTTTACACGAAGATTTAGTCATCCACAAGGAAAACATAATAATCATAGCAAAAATTCCTTGATAATTCAACGGTATTTAGATATTTATCCACAATCTCAATAACTTGTGTATAAAAGTTATCTACAACACAAGATATTGTTTATAAATTGTTAAAAGTTCGACATTTTTTTTGCGACCTATAAAATACTATCCACATGTTATTATCTGTTTTTGTAGAAATTTAGATATTTATAGTGGATAATGATAAATGAGCGAAGAAAGTTATGAACAGTGATAAACTGGAGTAGTAATAAAACTGCGGTAGATTGAGACATTGACTTTTTGCGTTGTAAATGGTTTAATTATAAAAGCATTTTTGTGTAAAACGGGAGGTGCAGCGAAGTGGGTCCAACATTTAAGCCTAATTTGAATAAAAGAGCTAAAAATCATGGTTTTCGTAAACGTATGAGTACGAAAAACGGTCGTAAGATATTAGCGGCTCGTCGTCAAAGAGGAAGAAAAGTAATCAGCGCTTAATTAAAGAAGCAGTAGTTGCTTTTTTAGAAGCAGATGGTTTCTTGAAAAAATATAAGCTTTTGTAGGAGTATCAATTTATAAAATCCTTATATTTTAGAGGAAGGACCACTGATAGTGGTCTTTTTTTGTTAAAACGATGAAGACATATACTTTGCAGTAGTAAAAAGTGAAGATATGTATTATATAAAGAACGTTTATTTTGGCGATACTATTTTTTATTAAGCAAA
The DNA here is from genome assembly GCF_042684845.1 of Paenibacillus yanchengensis. NCBI lineage: Bacteria > Bacillati > Bacillota > Bacilli > Caryophanales > Paenibacillaceae > Paenibacillus > Paenibacillus yanchengensis. The sequence goes on from NZ_JBHUMH010000061.1 coordinate 11,456, forward strand.
GGATCGGGTGAACCAAGGTCGTGCAAAGAAAACTTCGTCTTCGTAATAGAGCCGATTTTAGTCGTATATATCGAAATGGCAAAAGCTTTGCAAATGGCCAGTTTGTTGTTTATTGGTCACATCAAAAAGTTGCTGATCCGTTTCGTGTGGGAGTATCGGCAAGTAAAAAGATTGGTAATGCAGTAGTCCGTAATAGAATGCGGAGAATAGTAAAAGAGATTATGCGTCGGTATGAAGGGAAGTTGCAGCCTAATATCGATATTATTATTATTGTTCGAAAACCAGCAATTACGATGCATTATCAAGAACTTGAGAAAAGTATCGCACATGTATTGCGTAGAGCAGCGTTAATAAAGAAAAAATGATTCCACCCACTAGTGTGAGTAGTTTCCTTGAGGGCTAAATTATGTTATAGTCAATCTTGAAATATAAACTGCGATATCACTTTGCAAGGGCTCTCAGAGAGGAGATTTAATGTTGTCTCGGAAAAGTAAAAGAAAATTACTGCTAGTAGCAGGTTTAGTCATGCTAATGGGATTATTGGCAGGCTGTGGTGTGGATGTTAATGGCACGAAAGAAACCAGTGATTTAATCAACGGTAACTTCTGGGAGAAAAATGTTGTCTATTATTTTGCAGTGACACTGGATACATTTGCGGGTTGGTTCGGTAATTCATATGGACTAGCCGTATTAATGTTAACGATTATAGTAAGAACGGCGATATTACCACTTACGTTGAAGCAATATCGAAGTTCAAAAGCTATGCAGGCTATTCAGCCAAAAATGCAAGAGATACAAAAGAAGTATAAAGATAATCCAGAAAAACTGCAAATGGAAATGATGAAACTATATCAAGCTAACGGAGTTAATCCACTTGCAGGTTGTTTACCGATGTTTGTGCAAATGCCTGTTTTTATTGCGCTTTATAACGCGATATATTGGAACCAAGACTTACGGTTACATGAATTTCTTGGACTACAACTTGGAGAACCAAGTCCGTGGTATTTCTTGCCGTTGTTAGCTGCTGCTACATCATTCATCCAAACGAAAATGATGCAAAAAAGTCAGCCTCAGCAACAACAAATGGCTGCTATGTCAATGATAATGAACATTTTCCCAATTATGATTTTTGTAATGTCATTGTCATTCCCAGCAGCATTACCGTTGTACTGGGTTTATAGTAACTTATACACGATTGTACAAAATTACTTTATGTACTATCGACCTGCGTCTCGCAAAGGTAAGGAGGTTGCTGCTAAATGACGAAAATCATCGCATCAGGCAAGACGATTGAAGAAGCTATTCGTACTGGATTAACGCAACTACAAGTAACTGAAGACCGTGTTAAAGTAGCTGTTTTAGAACAGCCATCCAAAGGTTTGTTTGGTTTGATAGGTGTGAAGGAAGCTAAAGTAGAGTTAGAATTGATCCCCGATCCAATGGAGGAAGCGGAACGATTTATTTGCGAAGTAGCAGAAGCGATGGGCTTGAATATTACTGTTGAACGGAAAGAAACCAGAGATGGGATGTACATGGCGATATCAGGCAGTGGAGATTTGGGGATGTTGATAGGGCGACGTGGACAAACGTTAGATGCACTGCAATACCTTACTGTTATAGTGGCCAATCGATTCTCAGACAGTCATATTCGAATCGTACTTGATGCTGAGGATTTTCGTGAACGTCGCCGTAAGACGTTAGAAGATTTAGCAGAACGACTGGCGGGACAAGCACTTCGTACAAAAAAAGAAGTTGTTTTGGAGCCAATGACACCGTTAGAAAGAAAAGTTATTCATTCTAAATTACAAGGTCATCCAAAAGTTAAAACGTATAGTAAAGGTGAAGAACCAAATCGTCGCATTGTTATTGTGCAGAAGTAGCATAATACGTAATTACAGCAATGGCTCTATGCAGTCATTGCTGTTTTTCCGTTAATAGAATAGATATTAGTGAAGCAGGAGGGTGCACGCCACATGGATTTTGATACGATTGCAGCTATTTCAACTGCGTTAGGTGAAGGAGGAATTGCTATTATACGTATTAGTGGACCGAAAGCTATTCGCGCCGCTGATCACCTCTTTAAAGCGAAAAACAAGTCACTACAAAGTTTGGAAGAAGCTCCATCACATACGATTCATTATGGTCATATAGTGGAACCGAAAACAGATAGAATTATTGATGAAGTACTAGTTTCTGTTATGCGAGGTCCTAAATCATTTACCGCAGAAGATGTAGTGGAAATAAATACACATGGCGGTATTATTGCTGTAAAGCAAGTGATGGATGTTATACTGGAAATGGATGATGTACGGATTGCGGAACCGGGTGAGTTTACGAAGCGAGCTTTTTTGAATGGTAGAATAGATTTGATGCAGGCAGAAGCTGTCATCGACGTTATTCGTTCACGTTCTGATCGTGCGTTTTCTATCGCCCAAAAGCAATCGGAAGGAGTACTTTCTCGTAAAATAGCTGCATTAAGACAAACTGTAATTGAACTGCTTGCGCATATTGAAGTGAATATTGATTATCCAGAGCATGATGTAGAAGAGTTAACTGCTCAGTTTATCAAAGATCAATGTCAATCTGCGATAGTGGAGATAGAGAAGTTATTAAAAACAGCGAATGAAGGAAAAATATTAAGAGAAGGTATTGTTACAGCAATTGTTGGTCGACCTAATGTTGGCAAATCTTCGATGTTGAATACACTGGCACAGGATGAGAAAGCAATTGTTACCGACATTCCTGGTACAACGAGAGATGTCATTGAGCAAGTTGTAACTATTAATGGTATTCCGTTGCGCTTGCTGGATACAGCTGGGATTAGAGAAACTAGCGATTTAGTAGAAAAAATTGGTGTGGAACGTTCGAAAGATGCGCTTAAAGATGCCGATTTAATATTGTATGTCATTAATTATAATGAATCGTTGCATGACGAAGATAAAATATTACTCCAAGAGTTAATTGATCGACCTCTAATTGTTATTGTGAATAAAACAGATTTGCAACAACAATTGGATATGGCAGAATTACAGTCATTGGTTGATAAAAATATGGTTGTACAAACTTCCATGATTGCAGATGAAGGAATAGATCAGCTGGAACAAAAAATAAGTGAGTTATTTTTCGATGGACAGTTAGAAAGTGACGATCTTACCTATATTAGCAATGTGCGTCACATTAGTTTGCTTAAGAAGGCCCGTCAAGCGCTGTATGACGCTATAGAAGCGACTGACGTGGGGATTCCAATTGATATTATACAAATAGACGCTAGAATGGCCTGGGAAGCGTTAGGAGAGATTCTGGGCGATCAGGCCGGCGATTCGTTAATAGATCAAATATTTACTCAATTTTGTTTAGGAAAATAGGGGTGTGAAAGATGGGATATGATGCTGGACATTATGATGTTATTGTCGTAGGAGCGGGACATGCAGGATGTGAAGCAGCACTGGCTGCCGCTAGAATGGGATGTCGCACGCTGCTGCTGACGATGAATTTGGATATGATTGCTTACATGCCATGTAATCCATCGATTGGTGGTCCTGCTAAAGGACATACTGTTCGAGAAGTAGATGCACTTGGCGGCGAAATGGGTAGAAATATCGACAAAACATTTATCCAAATGAGAATGTTAAATACAGGAAAAGGACCCGCGGTCCATGCACTTCGTGCACAAGCGGACAAAGTACTTTACCAACAACAAATGAAATTAACAGTAGAATCGACACCAAATCTGACATTACGTCAAGGATTGGTGGAGGATTTAATTGTTGAAAATGGACAGTGTTTAGGAGTAGTTACAAAGTCTGAAGCGAGATATTATGCTACATCTACAATTATTACAACAGGCACATATTTACGTGGAAAGATTATTATGGGTGAAATAGCTTATGAAAGCGGTCCGAACAATCAGCAACCATCTGTGAAGCTAGCCGAAAGTTTGAAAAAACATGGTTTGGAGCTAGTCCGTTTTAAAACGGGAACACCGATGCGAATTAGTAAGCATTCGATTGATTTTTCGAAAACAGAAATTCAACCTGGTGATGATCAGCCGAAATTTTTCTCATACGAAACTAATTCATCTGAGAACGAACAATTACCGTGCTGGTTAACATATACGTCTCCGGATACACATCAAATCATTCAAGATAACTTGCATCGTGCACCGATGTATACAGGAGCAATAGAAGGTGTAGGTACGAGCTACTGCCCTTCTATTGAAGACAAAATAGTTAGATTTACTGACAAATCGAAACACCAAATCTTTTTGGAACCAGAAGGTAAGCATACAGAGGAATATTATGTGCAAGGTTTATCGACAAGTATGCCAGAAGAAGTTCAGCTGGAAATGTTACGTTCTGTTCCGGGATTGGAAAAAGCTGAAATACTGCGAGCAGGGTATGCAATAGAATATGATTCTATTATACCAACGCAATTATGGCCTTCATTGGAGACGAAAGTATTGCCAGGCTTATTTACTGCTGGTCAGTTGAACGGCACATCGGGGTATGAAGAAGCGGCAGCTCAAGGAATTATGGCGGGCATTAATGCAGCGAGAAAAGTGCAACAGCAAGAACCTGTAGTGATAGGAAGATCGCAAGGGTATATCGGTGTTTTGATCGATGATTTAGTTACAAAAGGGACGAACGACCCGTACCGGTTACTTACTTCAAGAGCGGAATATCGCTTGTTGTTGCGGCATGATAATGCCGATTTACGTTTAACGGAATTAGGATATTCCATTGGCTTGATTTCAGAAGAACGTCATCAGATGTTTGTGGATAAAAAGAAAAAAGTAGAAGCGGAAATTGAGCGTTTAAAAGTGACGAAAATCAAAGTAGTCGATGCTAATCCTTATTTGGAAGAGATTAATTCCACGCCATTGGAATTTGGAGTTGACGCACTATCTTTGTTAAAACGTCCAGAAATAAATTATAGTTTTATTGAACGGTTAGCACCTTCCATGGAACAGTTAACAGAAGAGATGAAAGAGCAAGTAGAAATTCAAATTAAGTACGCTGGTTATATTGACAAACAAATGCTACAAGTAGAAAAAATGAACAAAATGGAAAAAAAGAAAATTCCTAGTGATATTGATTTTGAAGATGTACAAGGCTTAGCCAAAGAAGCTCGACATAAGTTAAATTTAGTTCGGCCGCTTTCTATTGGACAAGCATCACGGATTGGAGGGGTAAACCCGGCAGATATTGCTATTTTGATTGTTTATTTGGAACACTATAATAGAGTAACTGCTGCACGGGGAGCAAATAATGACAAATAACGACAATACTAGCAATATAAACTGGTTTGTGCCTTTATTGTTAGAAAAAGGAATTTCTTTAACTGCACAACAATTACAACAATTTGAAGATTACTACAGTATGTTAGTTGAGTGGAATGAAGTAATGAACTTAACTGGAATAACAGAACATGCTGCTGTATATGAAAAACATTTTTATGATTCTATTTCACTTGCTTTTTTTGTTGATATGAACAATGTAAACTCGTTAGCTGATATTGGATCGGGTGCTGGATTTCCTAGTCTACCATTGAAAATTTGTTTTCCTCATTTGAAAATTGTAATTGTGGATTCATTGAACAAAAGAATTCAGTTTCTAAAAGAATTAGTAGAAAAATTACAATTAGATAATGTGACCTGTATTCATGGGAGGGCAGAAGATATAGCTCGATTGCCAGAACATCGTGATCAATATGATTTGGTTACTGCACGTGCAGTTGCCCGTTTAAATGTGTTAAACGAATTTTGTCTCCCATTTGTAAAAAAAGAAGGTATGTTCGTAGCTATGAAAGGTGCGCAACTAAAAGATGAGCTAAGGGAAGCTTCTAATAGTATGAAAGAGTTAAAAGCTCGTTTAATGGATGAAGCTCAATTTCAGCTGCCAATTGAAAAATCGGAACGTTATATAGTATCTATCAAAAAATTACAGTCAACTCCTAAAAAATATCCACGAAAACCAGGATTACCATTGAAACAACCGTTATAAGGGTTCAAATAGTGTTCCACGTGGAACATACTCAACTAAATGAGTTAGAATAATACTATTTATTTGTCAAGCAGGAGTCGAAGATGATAAACTAGAATAGATATTAAAGATAGAACGCAATGTTGATATAGTTACTATAATATAATCTTCATATATCAAATAATCGGGTGGTATTATAAAATGAAAGAACAGCTATCTCGTTTGTTTGGAATTACAGAGCAACGAACATCTGCTGAAGAAGTCAAACAAATTCCAATTGATGAAATTGATACTAGTCCATTTCAACCAAGAACAATTTTTGATGATGATCGTATTGAAGAATTATGCCAAACGATTCGTACTCATGGTGTAATTCAACCTATCGTTGTTCGGTTGCGAAACAGTCGCTATGAAATTATTGCTGGTGAACGCAGATGGCGTGCCGTTACTAAACTGGGGCTTGCTACAATACCTGCAATAGTGCGCGAATTCAATGATTCTCAGACAGCATCAATAGCATTAATAGAAAACTTACAACGAGAGAATTTAACTGCTGTTGAAGAAGCGGTTGCATATCAAAAACTTATTGAATTGCATCAGCTAACGCAAGAAAGTTTGGCACAGCGCCTTGGAAAAAGTCAATCAACCATTGCTAATAAACTTCGTTTATTGGCATTACCTGAAGTTGTTAAAAATGCATTGATTGAGCGGAAAATAACGGAGAGGCATGCACGTGCTTTACTATCGTTAGATCAAGAAGAACAACAACTGAAAATGTTGGAAGAGGTTATTACTAAAGAGTTGAACGTGAAGCAAACGGAAGCAAGAATAGCATTGTTAAAAGAAGTGAATAAGTCAAAAAAAATGAAACGAGTATCATTTAGCAAAGATGTAAGGCTGGCACTAAATACAATTAGGCAATCTATAAGTATGGTGTCAGATTCAGGTTTACCTATTAAAACAGATGAAACAGATCATGATGATCATTATGAAATTGTAATTCGAATTCCTAAACGCTAACTTATCCTACTATGCTACTATGCGTAATAATTGAAAAGTTATTATTGGATCAATCGTAAAAGTCTGTTCTGTCCAGTTGTGCTTAAACTTGTATATTACTTCTTTGTATATATTAACAAAATTAAATTAAGTTACTTAGACTCTAGAAGTCTAAGTAGGAAGCACAAAATAATTCTATTTATCGTATGATTATACTTTTTATTTTATACTGTACTATCAATAGATCCAAGCATGAGGTGAGTTAGAATTGTCAAAAATAATTGCAATTTCCAATCAGAAAGGCGGTGTAGGTAAAACTACAACCTCTGTTAATTTAGCTGCTTGTCTGGCAACATTGGGTAGAAAAGTGTTGTTAGTGGATATTGATCCACAAGGTAATACGACAAGTGGATTGGGAATAAATAAAGCTGATGTAGCTAATTGTATATATGATGTGTTAATAAACGAGATACACCCTCAAGAAGCAATCGTAGCTACGGATATAGAAAACTTGCACTTGTTACCAGCAACGATTCAGTTAGCTGGAGCAGAAATAGAGCTAGTTCAAACAATATCTCGTGAGCAAAGATTAAAGCGTGCATTACAACAAATCAAAAATAATTATGATTATATTTTAATTGATTGCCCTCCTTCACTCGGTATCTTAACAATCAATTCATTGACTGCGTCTAATTCAGTTTTAATTCCCATTCAATGTGAATATTATGCGTTAGAAGGTCTAAGTCAGTTGTTAAACACAATTAGGCTAGTTCAAAAGCATTTAAATACAACTTTGCAAATTGAAGGTGTACTATTAACGATGTTAGATGCTAGAACTAATTTGGGTATTCAAGTAATAGAAGAAGTGAAAAAATATTTTCAAGAAAAAGTATATCAAACGATCATTCCAAGAAATGTACGTTTGAGTGAAGCTCCTTCTCATGGTCAAGCTATTATATCTTATGATCCTAGATCAAAAGGGGCAGAAGTTTATCTTGAACTTGCGAGGGAAGTGATTATGTATGAGCAAGCGGCTAGGTAAAGGTTTAGATGCTTTAATAATACCATCATTAGAAGTTAGTGATGATGATAAAATTATCGAAATACCTCTGAATCAATTACGTCCTAACCCTTATCAGCCTCGTAAAAATTTTGATGAGGAATCTATTAAAGAATTAGCGGAATCGATTCGTCAGCATGGTGTTATTCAACCAATTATCGTTAGAACAGTTTTAAGAGGATACGAAATAATCGCTGGTGAGCGTAGATTTAGAGCTTCTAAATATTGTGGTAAAGAAACGATACATGCTGTTGTTAGAACTTTTACAGATCAACAAGTCATGGAAATTGCTTTAATTGAAAATTTACAGCGTGAAGACTTAAATGCAATTGAAATTGCAGTAGCTTATCAATCTTTACTAGATGAATTTAAAATTACGCAAGAAGAATTATCGTTAAAGGTTGGTAAGTCAAGATCGCATATTGCTAACTTCATTAGGTTACTGAGCTTACCGGATGAAATAAAGGAAAATGTTTCACGTGGAACATTAACAATGGGTCATGCAAGAGCATTAGTTGCTATAAAAGATGAAAAAGTTCAAAACGAATTAGCTGAGCAGGCGATTGAGCATACATGGAGTGTGCGACAATTAGAAGATGTGATTCAAAATCTAGATAAGCCTAATCCAATAAAAAAAGAAGTAGAAGTAAAGAGCAAAAATCAAGATCCGTATATAGCACACATAGAAGAAACATTGCGTGATCGTTTTCAAACAACGGTGAATATAAAACAGCAACGAGATAAAGGTAAAATTGAATTGCAATATTATAGTCAGCAAGATTTGGAAAGATTGCTAGAATTATTACAAACGATATAGAAAAATTATAAACAAGGTAAGTCTAAGTTGCGATCTTACGATGAAAAGATTAAACTAGAATTTGCCTTGTTTTTTTGTAATGATAAGAAAGGTAAGGTATGCGAAATGAATGATAAATCGTATATATATTTAGATAACGCAGCAACCTCTTGGCCGAAGCCACCAGAAGTGTTAACAGCAGTAACAGATGCGATACGAGATGATGGAGCTAATCCTGGTCGAGGCAGTCATGCGATGGCAGTTCGAGCAAGCCGGATTTTATTTGATGGAAGAAAGCAGCTTGGAAAGTTGTTCAATGTAAAGGACGTTAATGACATTGTATTTACTAGTAATACAACAATGGCGCTGAATATGGCGATCAAAGGATTTATAAAATCTGGGGATCATGTTATTGCAACGTCAATTGAACATAACTCCGTAAGAAGACCGCTATATGAATTGGAACAAACTCAGCAAGTATCGGTTACTTTTGTAAACACGAGTTATACGGGCGAACTGGATGTAACCGAAATCCAAAGAAGTATTCAAAGTAATACAAAACTTATTATAGTCAGTCATAGTTCCAATTTACTAGGATCGATAATGCCGATTGAACAAATTGCTGAACTAGCAAAGCGTCATAATATAAAACTGTTAGTTGATGGTGCGCAAAGTGTAGGAATACTACCGGTAGATGTAACAGCGTTAGGGATAGATATGTTGGCTTTTCCAGGGCATAAAGGACTGTTAGGTCCACAGGGGACTGGAGGGCTGTATATAAGCCCGCAAATCGATCTAGCCCCATTAATGCAAGGTGGGACGGGGAGTCAGTCAGAGACACCATTTCAACCGCTTGTGCGCCCGGATCGTTATGAAGCAGGTACGCCGAATACGCCAGGGATTGCTGGGCTTGCAGCAGGGGTTAAAATAGTATTAGCAAATACAGTAGAAAAGATAGCAGAGCAACAATGGCAATTAACGCAGCGGATGATGGAAGGGTTAATACGTCAAAATAAAGTAAGCTTATTAGGTCCTACATTCGGAAAACCTAGAACAGGAATTGTTTCGTTAGTAATGGATCATATTGATAGCTCAGAGTTATCTTTTATTTTGGATCAACATTATAAAATTGCTGTTCGCGCTGGTTTTCATTGCACGCCACTTGCTCATCAAATAGCAGGTACTGGTCAGACAGGAGCTGTACGAGCTAGTATAGGCTTATATACGACAGAAGCAGAAGTGGACGCTTTTATCGATGCCATACACGACATTGCGAAGCAATATTAAAGAGAATAGGAAGAGAGCGGATGGAAACAACGATAGATATGAGTACAGAAATGATAGCAATAAGTATTCTATCCATACTGTGGATTATATTGTTTGTGTGGTTAATTGTTATTAGCGTTAAATTTAAAAAAGTAAAAACAAAATACAATTCATTTATTGCGGGACAAGGCGTTCATGATTTAGAAAATGTTGTGATTGCTATACAAGAGAAAATACAATTGAACGGAACGCAACTACAGCAAATAGAGGAGCAACTCCAAACCGTTCAACAAAGAATGCCATTGCAGAAAAGCAAAGTCGGAATCGTCCGCTTTAATCCGTTCGGTGAAACAGGACACAATTTAAGTTTTGCAATAGCTATTATTAATGAACAGCAAGATGGCATCGTTTTATCCGCTATCCATAATAGAGAAAATTCCATTGTTTATGCGAAACCGATTAGTCAAGGACAATCTACTTATAAATTAACTCCTGAAGAATTAGAAGCAGTGGAACAAGCTAATTAGAAAAGTTAATATGTTATTAGCGAATCGTTATATTTACCGCTGGATGTTGGTAAGTCATAGTAGTAAGCGAGCGATATAAGCAAGCGCTAATAATATGAGCCATTTCTTGTACTAGAAATAGACGAGTGTTTTGTAAAACAATGTATTCCATAAATCCGCCAACGTTAACAATACCGGTAATATGCACATCTCCAATGGGGGGAAGTTTTTTATTGACTCCAGCTCCAGGATATATAGGCCCAGCGTTAGCTTGTATGTTACCGACACTCGTCGTTTTACCAAGACAAGCATCTATAGCGATAATAAATGGATGACGATAGGAATCATTAATTTCATTTATAGTATCGGCTAAGTTTAAAGCGTGTACGGGATCTTTTAAAGTACCATATATTTTGAAATTGGAGCTTTTGTATTGTTGGAGAGCGGTACCAGTTAATGGACCTAATGCATCTCCAGTTGAACGATCAGAACCGATACAAACGACAACAAGAGATTGGGAGTTTTTGCGAGTACCATTGATTAAGTGAGTAATTTGATTCGTTAAAGACGAGTGAATATCAGCTGCTTGATAAGCTTTTTGAAATAACTGATTTTTAGAAAAAGGTAGATTCATAGTTTACCTCCAACGTCGTATATAATATACAGTATATGGAGTTTCACGAAATATATACATTGCCATGCACAGGTAGTCTAGTAAATATGTGAGCACTTCTAGGAAGAAAGTGGGGATAAACCAATCCTATGTTAATAGCATTTGATTCCACACAACAGGCACTAAGAGCGGAGATGCTTTTGGAATACAGCGATATCGAGATCGATATCTGCCCAACACCGAAACAAATTACGGCTGGTTGCGCATTATCTATAGAATTCCCAGCAGAAGATTTAGCACTAGTACAAACGATTATTCATGATGAAAAAGTTGTAGTTCGAGGAATATTTGAGTGGAATACAGAAATTAATGATTACGATTTAATCGTTGCAAATTAAACCAAAGTAGAACGTGTTTAGATTTCGGCTATGCGAAGCCCAAGTCTAGGCACGTTTTTTGTGTTGAAAAAGTAGAACGGGAGGAGATGGAACGGAAGGTAATAAATTGATTTTTGAAAACCTATAGTTTTTAGACTGTAATGTCATGTTTATAGTCTAGAAATATAAGCCGATGTTTTTTAATATGTAAGTAATAAGTCTAACCATCACTTATAAAATGATAGCGTTTACAGTGTGGAAGGGGTAATTGTTATGAAGACGAGAAGCAGACGAGCACGGTGGCGCAAACAGGATACCGAACTGACGATATTAACATTGCCTACTACTATTTGGTACATCTTATTTAGTTTTTTACCTATGTTTGGAACGATAATTGCCTTCAAAGATTTTAAAATTATAGGGGGATTTTTGGATAATGTTTTGAATAGCCCGTGGGCTGGTCTTAAAAATTTTGAATTTTTATTTAAGTCGAATGATGCTTGGATCGTTATTCGAAATACGATAGGCTACAATGCGGTATTTATTATTTTAAATATTGTAGTACCAGTAGCTTTGGCATTGATGATCGGTCAATTGCACAGTCGCAAAGCAGGAAAAGTGTATCAAACGATAATGTTTTTGCCATATTTCTTGTCATGGGTAGTCGTATCTGCTGTAGCTTGGGCGTTTTTGAGCTTTGACAAAGGGATTGCTAATCAGTTTCTCGCTGGAATCGGTACAGATCCAATTAATTGGTATATGGAGCCGAAATATTGGCCAGTATTCCTTATATTTATGAATATGTGGAAGGGTCTTGGTTACGGTATGGTTATCTATTTGGCAACGATAACTGGTATGGATGAGACGTACTACGAGGCTGCTGTAATTGATGGTGCTACCGTGTGGCAGCAAATGCGTTACATTACACTACCTCTGATGAAACTTGTTATAGTGATGATGTTTATCTTATCTGTAGGACGTATCTTTTATACTGATTTTGGGTTATTCTTCCAAGTTCCGAGGGATTCTAACTCCTTATTCAATGTAACAACTACTGTTGATGTACTTGTGTATAAACAGTTGAAAACAGCAACCGTAGGCATGGCTTCTGCATCTGCATTTTTGCAATCTGTACTCGGCTGTGCGACTATTTTAACCGCTAATTGGATTGTTCGTAAAATAGATCCGGATAGTGCGATGATGTAGGCAGGGGGCGAGAATATGAAGGATATTAAAGTTAAACATCAGTCTGGTCTTGAAAGATTTAATCGTATTAAAAAACCTACAAATATCTTCTTTCATCTTAATTTTATATTGTTGGCTTTGGTTTGCTTAGTACCAGTACTAGTTGTTCTTTCTATTTCTTTCTCTAGTGAAGATTCTATTCGCAACTCTGGTTATCATGTTTTTCCTTCTGATTTCTCTGGTGATGCTTATCGTTATATCGCACAGCAGGGAGCGATGATTTTGAAAGCACTAGGCATATCGTTATTTGTTACGGTAATTGGCACGGTGTTAGGCGTATTACTTACTACTACGATGGGATATGCGCTATCAAGATCGAATTACAAGCTTAAAGGGTTGCTTACTTGGGTAGTGTTTATTCCGATGGTTTTTAACGGAGGTTTAGTATCTAGCTATTATATTAATTCCAATTTATTGGGACTGAAAGATAGTGTATGGGCACTTATTTTACCTTTGGCGGTTTCGTCTTTCAACGTTATTATATGTAAAACTTTTTTTAGAAGTACGATTCCAGATGGGTTGATTGAATCGGCCGAAATTGATGGAGCAAGTCAATTACGGATTTTCTTTTCTATCGTTTTGCCTATCTCATTACCCGTATTAGCAACAATTGGATTGTTTCTATGCTTTGCTTACTGGAATGATTGGTTTCAATCTATGTTATATATAGACAACCAAAATTTGTATTCCTTGCAGGCTTTGCTCAATAGCTTGATGAGTAACGTGGATGCGTTGGCAAAAAATGCTTCAAGCATGGGAATAAGCTATGCAGAGCTAGTAGCTACTATGCCTAAGGAGTCTGCTCGTATGGCTGTCGCTATTGTTATTGTACTTCCGGTAGCTTTTGCCTATCCATTTTTTCAAAAGTACTTTATAACTGGTTTGACAGTAGGTGCTGTAAAAGGTTGAGCTGAAATAAGCCTAAATTTTAGGTTTATTATAAATCACCATAAAAGTTGAGTGGTGAAAGTAAATTAAAAAGGGGAGATTTTTGTGATAAAAATGAAACGATCATTACTAGTCATTGCGATTGCAGTACTGATGTTAAATGTGCTCGCAGCATGTGGTTCCTCTAATTCTAAACCTTCACCAGAGGCAACAAATACTACTAACACCAATGGAAACTCCAAAGAAACAGAAAATCCAGGAGAAGTTCCTACACTAGTTTGGTGGACGATAGGTGGACAAATACCTGCCAACTTTGATAAAGCAATCGCGGAAATGAATGAATATACAGCTGAAAAAATTGGTGTGAAAATCGATATAAAGGTAGCGAGCTGGGGAGAATGGGATACTAAAATTAATACGATTATAAATACAGGTGAACCATTCGATATTATGTTTACAAATAATAGCAAATATAACCAGCAAGTTTCTATGGGAGCCTTTGCAGACATTACTGACTTAGTACAAAGCGAAGCACCAGAATTATTCGAATTTATTCCCGATAAAGTATGGGACGGTACGAAAATCAACGGAAAAATCTATTCCGTACCGACTTATAAAGATTCATCACTTACGCAATACTGGGTATTCGATGATAAGTACGTACAAAAGTACGGTTTCGATATTAATAGTGTGAAAGAATTGAAGGATCTTGATCCGTATTTACGAGATATAAAGGCGGGAGAAGGAAAAAGCTTCTATCCATTGCCAATGACGCAAAGTGAAGGTTTGAATGGATTTTTTAACAGATATGATGACATGACTCTCGGTCTTGGACCTGTAGGAGTAAGGACGGATGATAGTTCACGTAAAGTTATTTCTGTTCTGGAGCAACCAGATATTATGGAGGAATTAAAGCTTTTGCATGAATGGTATAAGGCAGGTATTATTAACCCAGATGCTCCAACTAAACCAGAGCCGGACAAAGCTCGTCCATTCTTTACTGCTCAAGCCTTCCCAGGAGCAGAAGCTACTTGGCAAATAACAGAAGCAGTAGAAAAGTACAGTATGGTTCAAAGCTTCGGACCTATCTATACTACGAGTACTATTCAAGGTTCTTTGAATGCGATCTCTGCTAATTCCAAGTATAAGGCAGAAGCATTAAAATATTTGCAATTGGTTAATACGGACGCGAAATTGCGCAATATGTTAGCCTTTGGTGAACTAGGGGTGGATTATAGTCAAGTAAAAGAAGATAAAGTTGTGAAGCGAATGACGGATACATGGCCACTAGCGGCGTATACGCAAGGAACTTTTTTCGTATTAGCTGTTACAGAAGGAGCACCTGAAGATCAATGGGAGCAAGTTCGTAAATTGAATGATCAAGCATATTCTTCTTCTATTCTCGGTTTTGCTTTGGATATTAGTGAGTTAAGCACAGAAGTTGCCAATACGAAAGCGGTATGGGATAAGTATCGTTATGAGCTGTTAACCGGTGCATCTAATCCAGAAACGATGATACCAAAAATTGTTGCAGAAATGAAAGCGGCCGGCATGGAAAAAATTATAAGTACTGCACAAGAGCAAGTCGATGCCTATTTCCAATAAAGAAAAAATAGCTGGCGCATTAGCGCCAGCTATTTTTGTGCGTTTCGCCAAGCATCCAGTTGCTTTTGTACTTCGACAAGTACTTCGTCGATGCCTGCTTCGCGCAATTCCCGATTGAACTTTGGTAACTCCTTGTCTACATCTACACTGCCAGTCATTAAGCTAGGATAATATTTTATCCAAACCGCTTTAATGGCTTGTACCTGGTGTTGAAAGTCAGATAGATTTGGCGAAAAACCAAGTAAAGCAGACGGGCTGCTTTTTTTGTTAGCACGATGAAAGTATTCCCACTTATTATAAGGATCTGGAAAATCCCCGCCTATCGTTTTTAAAATAAACCAGTTGCCTTGTGTATACTGTACTCCTCTATAACTAGGAGGTGCATCAGCAATTTGTTCCCTGTTTTTGTTTAGTGGGGGTTTCGGTACTACTTGACCATTGGTATCGAGTGTATAATGGATACCTTCTATGCCATAATTAAATAAATTGCGTAATTCAGGATCGGTATTGAGCAGATTTAGAAACTGTATACTTTCTACAGGATGTTTCGTTTCCGCACTAATGACCATCATTCCGCCATGCAAAGATTCTGTTGTAATGAGTGGAGGGGTTACAGGATGAGCTACGACCTTATAGCCGCGATCTTTACTCCAACTATTTTCTGATAGAGGACCGCCTTCCGCAGCTTTCCAAAATGTTTTTTCTCCCCATGTCAGTGCCTGATTTTGCCGTACTGCAGCGTCTTCATTGATGTAACCTAGTACATAGTAGTTCCTTAGTGTGTCTAGTACTTTTCGTGCGGTTTCTGTTTCAAATATTTTTTCCACTGGCGCTTGCGGATCAAAGGAATTTATCATAAGTGGAAGTGACTTGTTTTTGAAATATTCGTACCCATCTAAAGCAAAAAAGTTATGGGAGTCTCTATCCAATTCCATCGGGATATAGTTAGGTTCTTGTTGTTTAATCGTCTCTAGCAACGGTTCAAGTGAAGCTAATGTCGTATAGTTGGATATATCTATTTTATACTTGTTCACTAGTACTTCTGGATACATCCAATGTTGCCGTACCGCTAACTCTTTGTTAGTAGGTATACCGTAAATACCACTGTCATTTATACGTGCTCCTTGCCAAAATGCAGGGTCAATTGCTTTATACATCTCTTTGCCAATCGTCGAAAGATATTCGTCTAGTCGCAGCCAAGCATGACGCTGGGTATCGCTAGCATAGTCGTCAGTAAAAGCAATATCGAACGGAGTACCCGCTGCTAACAAAGTGTTCAATCGATCGTCATATTCTTGCCACCCAACTTTGATATAAGTAATGGTAATACCGAGCTTCTCCATTAGTAGTTCATTGATTTTATCGTTTACAAGTTTAAGATCTTTGTCCGGTTCTCCAATAGTATAATAAATTAAATTTACGACATTGTCAGGGACGGAAGTATGCTGTTTATTATATAGTTTCATAAATGGTGAAAGAAGAGCTACTATTAAAATAATTACTATCACAAATAAGAAGTTAATTTGACCTTTATACAAACGTTGCCGCATCGTTATTCCCCTTTCGCTCATAATAGCCAGTTAATTTTGGCGAAGATCCGAAGGAGATTTTTTAAAATAAGCTTGGAAATGAGTGTAAAAATAGTTGAGATTAGAGTAGCCTACAGCTATTGCAATCGATGAAATTTTATCATTTGTTGTTTGAATTAGATCTCTTGCTTGCAGCATCCGATAGGACATCAAGTACTCTGAAAATTTCATTTTTGTATCCTTTAGAAATATTTGTCCAAGGTAGGTGCCATTCATCCGAAAACGTTCTGCCAGCACTTTTAAAGTTAAATTTTGCGAAAATTCCACTTTCACCATTAATATAACGCGGTTAGTCAGTTTGGATAAGCTGTCATAGCTGACTCCTAATATAGGGTCTGAATTGCTATCTTCTAATTCCATTCGTGCTAGCGTGCCATGTAGATCCTTTATAATAATTTTTTCAACTACTTTTTGTAGTTTTGTACGTTCCACAGGTTTGAGTAAATAGTCTTTGGCTCCGCAGCGAATCGCTTCTTGCGCATACTGAAATTCGGCATAACCACTCATCATAATATATTTTGTAGGGAGATGAAGTTCATTGAGCTGTGCGATAGCATCGTAACCACGATCTTTGCCGATACAGACATCAAAAATAGCTAAATGAGGTATAAATTGTACAGCGTTGGAAATAGCGTTTTCATAAGTTTTGCTTGTTTTGATCTCATGGAAACCATAACTCTCCCAATCTATAATCCTTTTCATTCCTTCCAAAATTTGAGGCTCATCATCCACGATAAGTAGTTTGTACATCTTTTATCGCCTCCTTTGATATGGTTATGGAAACTTTCACTCCTGCTTGTTCGTTATTGCTGATTGTCATAGTAAAATTGTTCCCATAGAAAAAAAGTAGTCTTGTATACACATTTCGTAATCCAATGCTTGTAGAGGAGTTATCTTGTTTTATTACAAGGGTACGTTGAATTTCTGCTAAATGATCATTAGCAATATGTTTGCCGTTGTCTACTATTTCTAGTTGAATATGATGCTCCTTTTCGAATCCATTAACTATTAGTAAGTTAAAGTGATGATCGGCCTGGAAGCCATGTATGAAAAAATTTTCAGCTAGCGGTTGCATCCAAAATTTAACGGTAGGCAAAGATAGAAGAGTTTCGTCTACATTAAACTGATAATAAAATTGATCAGGGTATTTGAATTCCATAATTTCTAAATATTTTTGCAATAAATCCAACTCACTCTTTATCGTAATAATATTTTCGTTTTTCACAATACCACGATATAGACCACCTAAAGCAGCTATAGCATCAGCAGTATCATTAGCCCGGTTCATAAGTGAAAAGGAGCGAATGATTTCTAGTGTATTATAAAGAAAGTGAGGATTGATTTGGTTCTGAAGCGCTTTCATCTCGGTTTGTTGTTGTTCTAGTTTCAATAAATATTCAATTCGGATATGTTTATCTAGCTGGTGTCTCATTTCATCTAATTCTTTAGCGATCATACCATATTCATATCTGCGATAGCGAGGAGAGGCAATTGGTATGAAATCGGCGTTTTTTACGCGAGCAATAGTATGAATGATTTGTTGTAGAAAGTGAGCATCTTCACGCAGATTGTAAATGATGAGCAGCATTACACTAATCATTGCAGCTAACACGATAAGTAGAACTAATATAATCGTGTTCTTTTTTTGCTGAACTAATAAAGTAAGATCAACAATACTGACTAATTGATAATCAAACATGGTGGACGGTTGGGTCACGAAAAAAGCATGGTTTAGATAACCATTAGAGAGCAATCCATGACTACGATTGTCAGCGGCTGCTCGATGGACTAATTGTTCTAGGTCATTGTTTCTTCCAGTGGCTAGGTATAGATCATTGGAGTTTTTTACAGCTGCCACGGCATATAATTGATCATTTGGAATGAAACTAAAGATTTTTTCACTGCCAATTAAGAAACGAAATTCACCTAATTGATTAGATATTTGATTTGGATTCGATAACTTTTTGCGATACACGAATCCTTTTTGGATCGTTTCATAAAATGCTTCGTGCTCGTTTGGAAGTCGAAACTGGAAGCTGGTATTTCCATTTTTATCAAATCGTACAACATTTCCTTCCTGCACAGTATGCAGACTCACTTGAACTATGTCACCAAGCCCTCCGTCGCTTAGAAAAGATTTAATATCTTCGGGAAAAGAAATTAATGGTTGGTTATAACGGCTGTCTTGTAGTCTACTTGTAAGATAACCTTCCGCACTATTACCCAAAAAATAACGAACATCTGCCATCAAACCGCTGTTGGAGTAAATTCTTTGCATGAAAGCTTCAATACGATCTACGTCATACTGTAAGTTATTATTAACTTGAGCAAATACGTTTGACACTTCGTTACGAACATTTTCCACCCATTGCTGCAACAATACAGCGCAAGTCATTACAGCAAGTATGATACCTATCAATAGTACAAATAAGCTATAAGCAATGAACTTACCGCGATAAATTTTAATTTGCAGAAATGAAAGCAAGCTGTGCCTCCTTTATAATATTTATTTTCTACCTGTAACTTAACCATATAATAAGGTTATATTAAAGATCAAACATTTATTCAATAACGTTGCTAATTTACCATTGAAAATATTGGAAATAAATTTTATCTGTAATTAGCAGTGTGGAGTAGGATTATTGCTTGGGAAATTGCAAAAAACCTCCTACGAAAATTTTCGTAGGAGGGTATCTGTCGGGTATGGTCGAATCAGCTAAGTATCATATTCGAAGTTATCGATATAGTCAACTAACGCATGATGTATTCATGATGCAGTGGTTACGGGCTTTATCGATAATGGCGGAGAAGGTGGGATTCGAACCCACGCACGCTGTGACACGCCTAACTGATTTCGAGTCAGCCCCCTTGGACCTCTTGGGTACTTCTCCATTGATAGTGTAACGAAATATATGCTATCATATTTTCCAGACTGTAGCAAGCAGAAATTAGTTGCTTTAAATGTGAGAAATTATTGTTCCTGATTGGCAGAACTAATTACTTTTTTCATGTTCTTTTCAAACTTGGCTCGAGGAAGCAATATACTATGCTCACATCCAACGCATTTCATTCGTATGTCCATACCCATCCGGATAATTTCCATTTGGTTTGATCCGCATGGGTGTGTCTTTTTCATTTGTACGATATCGCCTAGGTCGAATTGTTTTCTTTCCACATTGATCGCCCCCCTCACTTATATAAGTGCATTAATTTATTGTTTCATAATAATGTTATAACAATATTATACAATAAATTGTTAACAGAAAGTATCAAATTGAAGAAAGATGCTTTGTTGAGAAGCAGGAGAGAGGGTTGTACCGGGTAAGTAACATTCTCGGCGACTAAATAGGTATTGTTATGTTATAACAACAAAAAGAGCATCTCTATGTGATTTACTTTCGTAAATCAAGAGATGCTCTTTTGTCGACGGTGTTAATTTAGGTTAGTCTATTGTGGAGTTACAAATCATTGTGAAAAATAGTGAAGTTAAACTTACTACTTGTAATGCTTTTGTACCAATTATTATTTGCTAATTTATTTTGCAATAAACTGCTCATAATTGATCTCCGCTTTTCATTAGAACATTTTAAGCTCTAATGTATTGCACCATCTGGTACAATGCAACCACACCTCTCTTGCACCGTCACTATTATATTGCTCACTGTGGCTTACATTTATACATTGATTATTTATTTTAAATATTTCCATTTGCGATTATGATTGCTGTTTTTCGGAAACCTTTGTCCTTGTGCAAGTTCAACTTTAAGTGGATTTTTGACACCGTCATGATTTCCATTTTCGCCATCCTCGATATAAACACCGCCTTTAGGTACTTTGTCGCCTTCTGAAAACATCGAATATTCACCCATCGTTATTCATTCCTTTCATATTGTTAGATATTTGTTATCATTGCCGTATTTATTTAAAAACGCAGATTGGCAATCATAGCGTTAGTATGTTACATAACGATGGAGGTTATTAATATATTGGGACAGCTGTTGAATATGCAATAAAAATTTGGTATAATGAAGAAATGCGGGTTAATACCTGCTCCTTGCCCGTAGAGGGCCGTTTAGTCCAAAAGGAGGTGAAAGATATGCGCAAATATGAAGTAATGTACATTATCCATCCAGAAGTAGAACAAGAAAACGTTCAAGCTTTAGTTGATAAATTTAATGGCATTATCTCCAATGGTGGAGAGGTTACAAAGACTGACGTAACTGGAAAACGCCGTCTTGCGTATGAAATCAATAAGCTTCGCGATGGTTATTTTGTTCTTGTTAACTTTACTGCTACTTCAGACATTGTTAATGAGCTAGACCGTCAAATGAAGATTTCGGATAACGTTATCCGTTCGTTGATTGTCAGAGATGTAGCTTAACAGTTACATTACATGCAAGAGATTTATTGGGGAGGTCTGAACAATGTTGAACCGTGTCATACTGATTGGCAGATTGACGAGAGATCCTGAATTACGTTATACTCCTGCGGGCGTAGCTGTAACACAATTTACTTTAGCGGTTGACCGCTCTTATACAACAGGACAAGGAGAACGCGAAGCGGATTTCATTCCAGTTGTAACGTGGCGCCAGCTAGCAGAAAATTGTGCCAACTACTTACGAAAAGGACGTTTAGCTGCTGTTGAAGGTAGAATCCAAGTAAGAAATTATGAGAATAACGAAGGTAAACGTGTATACGTTACGGAAGTTATCGCTGATAATGTTCGGTTTTTGGAATCTAATCGGGATACAAATGCAGCTCGTGATGAAGGAAACAGCGGCAATTATCAAAGCAATCCTGGCGGCGACGGTGGTGGATATTATGGTGGTAATGCTGCCAATACATCCCAAGGTGGCGGTGCAGGACGCAGCAGCAATCAGCCACGACAGAACAACAATGATCCATTCCAGGATGACGGACGTCCAATCGATATTTCGGAAGATGATTTGCCATTTTAATTTAGAGAGGATGGGTATTGAATGAGCTTTAAGCAAAGAGATAGTGGCGAAGACCGTTCAGAGCGTAAATTTAGTGGACGTAAAGGCGGACGTAATAAACGTCGTAAAGTATGTTTCTTTACAGTAAACAAAATTACGCATATTGATTATAAAGATATCGAGCTATTGAAAAAGTTTATTAGCGAGCGTGGTAAAATTTTACCTCGTCGTGTAACTGGAACAAGTGCTAAATATCAACGTATGCTAACTATTGCAATTAAACGTTCACGTCAAATTGCATTGTTGCCATATACGACTGAATAGTATTACATGTCATAAATCAAAAGCTTGCCGAGCAGTTTGCGGTGAGCTTTTTTGTTGACTGAACATTTATATTAAATATTGGTAAATACAAAAATAATGAAACAAAACAATTGCTAATACGTCTATTATAATAAGAATGTAAGATGAGTGTTATTTAGCTAATGAATGTGGAGGTGAGCATAATTCGTCAAATCGTCTGGCTTCGGCTATCCGCTACTGTAGCGATCGTAGTAGGTGCGTTTTATTTGTTATTTTGCCTAGGCACCGCCAAACCAATTGTTGGTATAAACACAGGTTCTGGTATTGGAATTGGACAAACAAAAGCAAGTTTGTGGGGGATTCATGCGTTATGTAGCGGTATATTAATGCTTATTTGTTCCATATTTTTGTATCGAATTACGTCTAAAGTAGTGCAAAAAGTAGTAATTACAACGATTACTATTACAGGAATATTGTTAGTATTTTCACAGATTACACCGTTATTATGGTGGACTTTTGTTAACGGAAATGCACATTCTCCATTAGGGATCTTATTTTTGGGATTACATTTATTATTACTTATTGTTTCTTTGTGGCAAGCGTTAAGCTTTGTTTTTTCATTTGAACCTAATTACCAAAAAACTTCGATTGTAGTAAAAAGAGACGGGATTTAGTTGAGGATATACGGCAATAAAGCTGTAATCATCAACAACCGTCTCTCTTTTGTTAACCTACCATAATATTTTCTTCCGGGTAACCAATTTTACTATTTGTTTTACGTTGGGATAATGCAAACGCCAAAGTTAACGGACCAAGTCGTCCAATAAACATCGTAATCGTGACAATAATTTTTCCAAGAGGTGTTAAATTACCTGTTAAACCAGTTGATAATCCAGTTGTACTGAAAGCCGATGTTGTTTCGAATAAAACGTCAAAAAATTGATCTTCTAATTTATTTTCTGTAATGGTTAATATTAAAGAGATAATAACAATAAAAAGTAAGGAACTTACTAAAACGGCTAAAGCACGTAAAACGATGTCTTGTGAAATTTTCCGTCCAAAGGCGTGAATTTGTCCGCCACCACGAAAGGTGTTCCAAGTTGCTAATAATATAACAACAATGGTATTTGTTTTTACTCCTCCTCCGGTACCACCAGAAGAAGCTCCTATAAACATCAAAATAATAAGTACAAATTGTGATGCAGCAAGCATGCTGCCAATATCTATCGTATTATATCCTGCGCTTCGTGGAGTAATACCTTGAAAAAATGAGGCTAATAGCCTATCTCCTATAGATAATCCGCCGAAGGTAGCTGGATTTGAGCTTTCTAATATAAAAATAAATAACATTCCACCGACTGATAGTACAGCAGATGAAATTAAAACTACTTTTGTGTGTAGGGAAAGTTTGTGCCAAGATCGCTTGCGAAAAATATCTACAATAACAATATAACCGATTCCACCGAGTACA
Source organism: Paenibacillus yanchengensis (assembly GCF_042684845.1). Taxonomy (NCBI): domain Bacteria; kingdom Bacillati; phylum Bacillota; class Bacilli; order Caryophanales; family Paenibacillaceae; genus Paenibacillus; species Paenibacillus yanchengensis. Next base: position 35,092 of record NZ_JBHUMH010000061.1, read on the forward strand.
AATAACGTTACAATAGTAATATTTACAATAGGGTCGCCAACAAAGGAAGATAAACTGTCGGACCATAAGGAAAATCCGGCATTGTTGAAAGCAGAAACGGTATGAAATAAGCCGTAGTACAAAGCTTGTCCGAATCCCATTTCGCCACTCCAGCGTAAGGTCAATATAATGGTACCTATAGCTTCTAGTGTTAATGATATGGCGATCATGTATAAGGATAATTTTACGAGTCCTTTAGCAGAAGATGATTGCGTAGTCTGTTGTAAAATAAGTCGTTGTTTTAAACTAATTTTTTTACCTAAAATAATGGCTACCATTACGCTAAAGGTCATAAATCCTAATCCGCCTATTTGCATCAAGATAAGAATGATAACTTGTCCGATGATGGAGAAGGATGTTCCAGTATCAAGTACGACAAGACCATTCACACAAATAGCGGAAACGGTAGTGAATAATGCATCCAAAAATCCTATTGATACACCGTTACTTGAAGAAAAAGGCATAGTAAGTAATAACGTACCAATGGAAATTAATATAAAAAAAACAGTTAAAATTAATCTAGGAGGACTCAATGATTTTTTTGGTCTCGGTTGTAATTTTTTTTTCATCCGCATATGAAGTGTTATGCTATCGTCATCATTCATATTCATTCTCCAAGTTTAAAATTTCTTGATTGCTTCCAATCATCAACAATATATCTCCTGTGTGAATAATATCTTCCGCACGTGGAGAAACGTTAATTTTATGCCCTGTTTTGATAGCCATTATTGTACAGCCAAAGTTAGCACGAATATCAAGTTGCTTTAGGGACTTTCCGTTCATTGTAGGTGGAGCTAATATTTCAACTAAGTTATAATCTGGGGAAAGTTCGATATAGTCGATCAAATTGTCCGAGCTTAACTGACGAGCTAACCTAATGCCCATATCTCGTTCAGGATAGACGACTTGATCTGCTCCAATTTTTTGTAATACTTTTCCATGCATTTCATTTTTCGCTTTGGCTGTCACCTTCGGAACTTTTAGTTCTTTTAGAAGCAGAGTAGTTAAAATACTCGATTGTATGTCATCACCGATGGCGACAATTGCATGTGAAAAGTTGCTTACACCGAGTTCGTTTAATACCGATTCATCACTACAATCCGCTTGCAAAGCATGCGTGGCGATATTTGCTAACTCTTGCACTAGATGTTCATCTTTATCTACAGCCAATACTTCATGTCCATTTTCGACTAACTTTTTTGTAACACTTGTTCCAAAACGACCTAATCCAATGACAATAAATTGTTTTTTCAAACCAACACATCCCAATCAGAAAATATATAAAAATGAACTAAATCAACGATAACATAAAAAACGAAAAGTTGTAATGTGATACATCATAGGAGACCTGTTATCTTTTGTCAAAGGTTAATTTTCTTATTCTAAAATTGGGTACTGGATGAACCGATATTTCAGTAGTATAGTGTATATTGTGGTATTTATTGATTTTAATATGCTGAGAATTATAAGCAAATATGATTTCATAGAAAAAAAGCGCCAATAATTGCTACTAGCGCTTAAATAATGCTGTGAAATTTTAAAAATAATGGCAGTAATCAAGCATCTTATAATTAGCAGCTACACGATGGATTAAAAACGATCTAACTGGTCATAAATAAATTTGCTTATGTAGGGAATTGTTATAGTTCGACCTTGTAATGCTAACAGCATAAATGCAAGCCATAAAACAAAAATAATTGGCGAAAGTAAGAAACTGAACAAAAATCCAATGATAGGTATAATAGGAAGGATAATGTTCAGCAAAGTTAATGCTCCAAAAATAATAATGGATTGCAGAGCATGGAACTTCACAAATCGGCTCTTTTTCTCTACAATTAAAAATATAAAACCAGTGACAAAAATAAGGGCATAGCAAAGTAAGCCAGCAACTTTAGGTTCCAAATGAGTAGAGGATGGATCTGGATCAAGATTCACTATATTCATTACAAACATCCTTCCTTGGACATGTATGTATAATCATTGTATTCTATTATATAGGGTGATTAGAACCTTTTGCTTTGAATTTGGTAAAAATGAGAAAAATGAAAATTATTAGTATTTTGTAACTTGTTGTCGAGCTAGATCGTTTAAAGGTTAAGAGACTTTATATTGACTAACGGATGAACAGAACAGAGTAGGTAGGTAATTGAGGATAGGATAGATAGGATCGGAGAGGAAATCAACGATGAATAAGAAGAAATGGATCATTAGTATAAGTGCAGCGATAATCGTATTAGGTGCAATTATGTATGTTAATCGTGGCGCATTAGCAACGCTTGGTTTTGATTGGCTAGTCGCTGGGCAAATTGAAAAAGGATTGGAAAAAACATATCAACCTATAGAAGGACGAAAGCCACCAGTTACTACACAAGTAACTAGTAAGAAGCAAGATCCTTTATCGGTATTGTTATTAGGGATTGATCAGCGGAAGCAAGAAGTAGGACGAGCAGATACGATGCTTTATGCGGTCGTTCGACCATCAGAAGGCAATGTGTTGCTTATATCTATACCGCGCGATGCGTATGTCGATATTGTCGGCTACCGCCACAAGGATAAAATTAATCATTCCTTTGCCTTTGGTGGAGCAGGGATGACAATGGATACAATAGAGGAATTATTTGGTCAATCGGTTCATCATTATGCATCAATTAACTTTGAAGGATTTAAACAAGTGATTGATGAACTGGGTGGAATAGCATTACCGATCGACAAAGATATTGTTAATAAAGCCCCTGGACATGATTACTTTTTTATTAAAGGTGGTCAGAGCCAATATAATGGTACAGACGCACTTAATTTTGTAAGATACCGTGAAGATGCTGGTGGTGATATGAATCGTACAGAGCGCAATCAGCAGTTTCTAAAATCGATGATGGATCGTGCTAGCGAAATGAACCAATGGGTTAAAATACCAGAAATGATAAAAATAATGGGCGACAATTTCCAAACAGATATGCGACCAGAAAAACTTGTCGATTTAGCGCAAATTATGCTACAGTCAAAGCAAAGAAATATTTATAATTATACGGTAGTTGGTGAAGGAAGGAGATTAACGAACGGCGGTCCGTGGTATTTCTTTTTGGATGATCAAGATGTTGATAATGTATCCAAGATGATCGAGAATTGGCTTGATCCGAATACAACAGAAGCAGACCTTATTTTACCTGAAAATTATACGAAGGACAAACAGCCTGATGTCCAGTCATTTACTAGTGCAGCTAATGAAACGGAGTGATTGGAAGGATGAATATAGCTTTTTTTTTGCTGCCTAAGCTTGAGGTTGCAAGTGTAGCTCATGATGCTACACTTAGGCAGACGCTGGAACGAATGGAATTCCATCGTTATTCAGCCGTTCCTATATTGAATGACGAAGGTGAGTACGTAGGAACAGTTACAGAAGGTGACTTACTGTGGTTCATGAAGAATAGACCAGATTTAACGTTTGATACAACGAACAAAGTTAAGTTAAGTGAAGTACCATTAAGAATGAATATACGCGCTGTAGCGATAGACTCAAATATGGATGACTTAATTTCATTGGCAAAACAACAAAACTTTGTGCCAGTAATAGATGACCGCAATCATTTTATAGGAATAGTACGCAGGAGCGAAATTATAGATTACTGTCAAAAGCGAAAAGAGTATTGGGTTTAAATCAATATATCCCATGTTACCAAATTATAGAAACAAGGTGTGATTCTTCGACTGTCGGAGGACGCACCTTGTTTTTGCAAGAAATGACTATATGTAGATTTTTTCTGCTTCTTCTTCTTTTTTAAGTCTATTTGTAACAGTGTAACAATAAATTTATAAGGGATCTCTGACAGGGCAGTGTTGCTGTATTATAGCGTAAATGTGTTATAATATAGAAACGGTAAATTGAGCTAAAAAGACGAGTATATGAGTAAGAGGTGAATTGTTTGAAAACTGGCTTAAAACCAGTGTTGTGGAGTGTATTAGCTCTAGTAACATTGTTGATGCTTATTATTCCCGGTTTGAATCTACCGGCACTTTGGTTCGTTATGGTACCATTTGTTGTACTGTACGCTACATTATCACCACTATCCTTTGCAATACATGTTATACCGGTAGTTGCAATTGCTGGTTTAATCGGTGATTTTTCAATGGTGTTTATAGCTCTGTTTTTTATAGTCCCAGCCATAGTAATTGGTCATTTGTACCAAAAGGGAGCTAGTGCAGGCAAAGTAATAAGATTAGCCGCAGTGACTTTACTAGCGGTTATTATGCTCGAGCTGTTGTTATTCAAAGTGATACTTAATTTCTCCTTGCTAGACGAAATCGGAATGTACATTAGAACGATGTTTGATGATTTGATGTCACAAAACTTGTTAGTACCGCAGTGGAATAGCGACATGACAGATTCTTTTATTAGTATTCTGATGAATTTACTGCCGCTTTCTTTTATTATGATTTCGTATATGTATGCTGTAATTACACATTTTATTGCTAGACGTATTTTGAATAAACAAGGAATGGAAATTGCTGCATTTCCAAAAGCGAAAGAGTGGCGATTACCTAGAGTTCTTGTGTTTTACTTTTTAATTGTCTACATTGCAGAAATATTTATAGACCCTACGAGTAGTTCGTTTATCGTTGTAGCGCTAATGAATTTAGTTCCACTACTTTCTTATGTCTTTACTATTCAAGCCATCGGATTGTTCTTTTTTATTGCAGATCAGCGGGGATGGCACAGAGCAGTACCTTTGTTGCTGACGATTCCACTTTTGATGTTTCCGCCGCTTAGCTTCATCGGTGTATTGGATACTGCATTTCCAATCCGAAAAGCGTTTACTAAATCATAGCACGGGAGCGAGTAAGTAATGCCAAAGTTTTTGGTAGCGAAATGGATTAGAGCACATCAATTAATACTATTTGCCATCATGCTAGTGTTAACGATAATAGTGGCTTGGTATAACGTAATTGTTGCTATTGTTAGTTTTATAGCTGTGCTAGGTGCTGTTATTTACTACATGGTTATAGATCGACGACAACAAAAGGAATTGAAGAAACATATTGCCACGTTATCTTATCGATTGCACAAAGCAGGAATTGCAATTAGTAGTGAACTGCCGATTGGGATTATACTGTACAGCGAGAATCGGACAGTAGAGTGGAATAACGATTACATCGCTGGTTTGTTGGGACAGCGTACACTAACCGGGAAATCATTGTCTGAATTATTTCCGGCTTTGCAGCATGCTAAAGAACGAGATAATGTGATAGAGGCAGCGTTAGGAAATCATATTTATCGATTACAGTTCAAACCGAATGATCGTATCCTTTTTGTGAGCGATATTACGGAATTGAGACAGCTTCGTTATAAATATGAAGATGGGCAGCTATCCATAGGAATTGTGATGATCGATAATTTAGACGAAGTAACGCAAGGTTTAGATGATTTGCAGCGTAGTACATTACTCGCTAACGTCACTTCGACCATTACGGAATGGGCGCAAAAGTATGCATTATATTTAAAGCGATTAAATTCTGATCGTTTCTTGCTCATTACAGAATACGCTACACTTCGTAAGTTAGAGCAAACACGATTTGTTATTTTGGATGAAGTGAGGGAAATGACGGCAGATCAAAAAATTCCAGTGACGCTTAGTATTGGGTTCGCAGCGCTGGCAGAAGACACGATTCAACTCGGAGAATGGGCACATCGTAGTTTAGATATTGCACTTGGGCGAGGTGGAGACCAGGCAGCTGTTAAAGTAGGTACGCGGCAAACTTTTTATGGCGGAAAAACAAATGCGGTGGAGAAAAGAACGCGAGTTCGTGCACGTGTAGTAGCACATGCTCTTCGTGATCTAATAAAAGAAAGTCATAATGTCGTTATTATGGGGCACAAAATGCCCGATATGGACTCTGTTGGAGCAGCAGTTGGTGTGCTGAAAGCAGCGCAAACGTTTGGCAAGGAAGCTTATATCGTGCTTGAAGGAGTTAACCCAGCCATTCAAAAAATGATGGAACTGTTGCGCGAAGATGAGCGGATATCTCGCCGATTTATTTCGCCTCAGCAAGCACTTGATTTGATTACAGCCGAATCTCTAACCGTCGTAGTGGATACGCACAAAGCTTCTATGGTAGCTAATCCGGCATTATTACAATTGAGTGAACGCATTGTCGTTATCGATCATCATAGACGTGGTGAGGAGTTTATTGCTAATCCGATGTTAGTGTATATGGAGCCGTATGCATCTTCGACATGTGAACTAGTAACAGAGCTGCTGCAATATATACATGATCGCATTAGTCTAGACGTTCGAGAATCAACAGCGTTATTAGCTGGTATAACAGTAGATACAAAAAGCTTTATGTTACGGACTGGAGCCCGAACGTTCGAAGCAGCTTCATTTTTGCGACGACATGGAGCAGACTCCATTATGATCCAGCGTATGTTGAAAGAAAACTTGCAGGAATATATTATTAAGGCAGAGATTATTAAACATGCAAAAGTGCATTATGAACACATTGCTATTGCTGTTGTAGAGGATGGACAACAATATTCACAACTGTTGATTGCTCAATCTGCGGATACATTGCTTAATATGACAGGCATTAGAGCATCGTTTGTTATTGCTGAGCGCTCCGATGGTTTAATAGGAATTAGTGCTCGTTCTTTGGGGCAAATGAATGTGCAAGTCGTTATGGAGAGAATGGGTGGCGGAGGGCATTTGTCTAATGCAGCTTCTCAACTGCAAGGCACTGTTGATGAAGTGTATAAACAATTACTACAAGTGCTTGTAGAAATAGAACAGGAAGAGGGGTTATTTGAATGAAGGTTATCTTTTTGAAAGATGTGAAGGGGCAAGGGAAAAAGGGAGAAGTCAAAGAGTTGTCTGAAGGGTACGTACGAAATTTTTTACTACCACGAGGGCTAGTAGAAATAGCATCTGAAGGTAATTTGAAAACGTTAGAAGTGCAACATGCTTCTGCTGAAAAACGGAAATTAGCGGAAAAAGAAGCGGCAGAACAATTAGCTAAAAAGTTAGCGGAAATGAAAATAGAAGTAAAGGCAAAAGCCGGTGAAGGCGGACGATTATTCGGCGCTATTACTAATAAACAAATTGCAGATGTACTTGCCAAAAATCAAGTGAAAATAGATAGACGAAAAATTGAACTAGAGGAGCCTATTCGTGCTCTTGGAGTAACACAAGTTACTATTAAAATACATCCTGATGTGAAAGCTACCATTAACGTGCATACTGTTGAAGAATAAGCAAAAGAGTGTACAAGAGAGGATGGAAAAGCAATTGAATAATGAGCTAATGTTTGATCGCGTACCTCCTCAAAGCGTTGAAGCTGAACAGGCTGTAATCGGTGCGATATTACTTGTTCCAGAATCGCTAATTACAGCTATGGAACGGTTGCAGAGCGAAGACTTTTATCAAGCATCTCACAGAGTTATATTTGAAGCGATGATTGAGCTTGCGGAGAGTAATCAGCCCATAGATTTGGTAACGATCACTTCTTATTTGTTGGATAGACAATTACTTGAAGAGGTTGGTGGTGTTAGTTACTTATCTAAATTAGCTAATGCGGTACCTACTGCGGCAAACGTTGATTATTATGCGCAATTAGTGGAAGAAAAATCGATGTTACGTCGTTTGATTAACGCAGCTACTAATATCGTTACCGAAGGTTATGCTAGTGCAGATGACGTAGGTTTATTACTAAGTGATGCGGAGCGTCAAATATTAGAAATATCGAATAGACGATCAACTAGCGGATTTATTTCTATACGTGATGTGTTGATGGAAGTTTTTGAAAAAGTTGAATTGCTATATTCTAACCAAGGAAGAGCTTCGGGAATTCCTTCTGGTTTTGTTGATTTGGATCGGATGACGGCTGGTTTCCAGCCAAGTGACTTGATTATTGTTGCTGCACGTCCATCTGTAGGTAAAACAGCATTTGCACTTAATGTTGCACAAAATGTTGGGGTGCGGGCACGTGAAACGGTCGCTATCTTTAGTTTAGAGATGTCAGCAGCTCAGCTAGTCCAGCGGATCATTTGTGCAGAAGCGAATGTGGATGCTACAAGAATGCGAACCGGTATGCTGGAGGGTGATGACTGGGAGAAGCTGACGATGGCAATCGGGGCGTTATCCGAGGCAGAAATCTATATTGACGACACTCCTGGTATTACAGTAGCCGAAATTAGAGCAAAATGTCGACGCTTAAAAAAAGAACGTGGGCTAGGTATGGTACTTATTGACTACTTGCAGTTGATTCAAGGACGAGGCAAATCAGGGGAAAATAGACAACAAGAGGTTTCAGAAATATCGCGTACACTGAAAATGATTGCGAGAGAGCTAGAATTACCTGTTATCGCCTTGTCGCAGCTTAGCCGTGGAGTGGAGCAGCGCCAAGACAAACGTCCGATGATGTCTGACTTGCGTGAATCGGGATCGATCGAGCAGGATGCGGATATTGTTGCCTTTTTGTACCGTGATGATTACTATGATAAAGAATCTGAAAAGAAAAATATCATCGAAATTATTATTGCCAAACAACGTAATGGTCCAGTAGGTACGGTAGAATTGGCATTTTTGAAAAACTTTAATAAGTTTGTGAACTTAGATCGTGCACATCAAGACCCGCAAGTATCATAATAGTAATTATAAATAGTAAACTGACTACTAGTGAGAACTGGTCGTCAGTTTTTTTATTTAGAAATAACAATCCTTATTTGTTGTGTTGTATGCGTTGGAATTATCTTGACCATAATAGTTAGTAGTATGATAGGCAACGGGCGTTGATTTGCAGACGAATGCCTGGCTGGGTGGGAGTGAGATAATGATCAAACGAGCAATAACGGCAATAAAATTAGTTATAGTGGTAGTTTTAATTAGTGTGTTATCTGTAGGAACAACGGGATATATAGTGACGCAATATTTGGATGCGCTATTAGAGCAATTTAATATACCATTGGCGGTTAAACCAGCACCACTGTCCAACTTTTTCGGGAGTACTCGAAGAGATAACCGCTCAACAGAGGAAGAAACAGTAGATAGTTCCAAAACACTATCAGAAACGTCAGAAGAAGCGAATAAACCACCACACGCATTAGAGGTGTTTGGAGAAGTAGGTACGAGCGAGGAGCAGCTAGACACTGATATAGATGCAGATACAGGCAGCGACATGGACGCTTTGATCGGACAAGAACCGAGTAAGCCAGTAGATGAATCGGAACTTGCATTTTCTGTTGAAGATATCAATGGAGCAAAGGATGCGATTCAGGCCGAGGATAAAGAAGAGTTATTTCTTGTACTAGCCAGTAAAATACCACAAGAATCGTGGCAATCGATATCAGAAATGATGGAAAGTGGCATAACAGAGCAAGAACTGACGGAAATTCAACAGACGCTTGCTATCCATTTAAGCAAAGAAGAATACGAACAAATGATAAAGCTTTTACAAAAATACGACATTGAACAATAAATAGAAACAGATCAGTATAATGGCTATTTTTCTAAATAGTTAGCGTTAAAAATGTCACAGTACTGCAAATTCTAAAAAAATATTAATATTATGTTTGTTTAGTAAAGGTTGCCCAGTCAAATAGACGTATGTTACAGTATAAGACGAGTAATCCAACAGGAGAATTCGTCTTTTTCCCTGTTCAGATTGCATTAATCTACAAGCGGAAGTGCGAAAGGGAGACAATCATGACCGATTTTAAGGGCATGGGTCGTATGAAGAACATGTGGAATAAGCTGACGCATCGCTCTCAGCATACGGACTCGCAAGACTTAAATGGCAAGGCTGATCAACAAGAAGCAGTTGTACCGCTATGGCGTAAAAAAAGAACGCAATTAATAGTTGGCGCAGCTGTATTAACGTTAGTTGCCGGGCTCATTTTCTATCAACAATATACGAAATATATTAAAGCTAATACGTTTGAATTTTTTCATGTTTTTGTAGACGGTGAAGAAATTGGTACGGTGAATAGTCCGGATCAAGTAGTAGACTTAGTAGATAAGAAGAAAGAAGCGTTACAGACCAAAAATCCTGGTTTGCGTATGCAGTTGAACACTGGTTTAATTACGTATGAAAGTGATAGTGCGTTTAAACCAGCAGTAGATGCGGAACAGACAATAGCCAAACTATCGTCTAGTTTCACTGCTCATGCCCAAGGTGTAGAGGTAAAAGTGAATGATAAAGTTATCGGCGTTGTGAAGGATCAAGAAACCGCTGATAACATTTTGTCGCGTATTCAAGGGAAATATGCGCCTGAATTTGTAGCCGAAAGTAAAAATACTCGTAATGTTAGAGCTCTTTCCTATAATAAAAATGAGGCAAATAATGAAAGTGCAAATGCGGCTGAAATAAGTAAAAAGGCGGATTTGCAGCCAGGCAGAACGATTGATAAAGTTGAGTTTGTGGAAGATGTTGCACTTGCAGATACGAACACACAACCAGATGCCATTGAAGATGAAGAGAAAGTGTACAAACGATTAATTGAAGGTAGTGCTAAACCGATTAAGTATGTGGTTAAAGAAGGAGATTGCGTAGGCTGTATCGCTAATCAATTTGATATTTCACCACAAGTTATTTATGAGAATAATCCTTGGATTAAAGATGATATGATTCGCGTAGGCGATGAATTAGATTTAACAGCTATTCAACCAGAAGTAACAGTAAGAACATCAGAGAAATTGGTAGAGTTAGAATCAATTGCTGCACCTGTTGAAGTACAGAAAAATGATGAATTGCCTGTTGGACAACGTAAAGTTATTCAACATGGGGTGGAAGGAAAGCAACGATTAGTTTATCAAATCTTTAAAGAAAATGGTTACGTTACATCGGAAGAACTTGTTGAAAAAGAGATTATTCAAGAACCAGTTCCGGAAATAGTAGAAAAAGGAACGATGGTTGTTATTGGAGAGGGTAGCGGCAAGTTTGCTTATCCGCTATCTAGTTATAAAATTACCAGTAAGTTTGGACCACGTTGGGGCAGACAGCACAAAGGAATTGATTTTACAGGTAGCAAATCAATTCTATCTTCTGATGCGGGTGTTGTAGAGTTTGCAGGAAGAAAAGGATCGTTAGGTAATTTGGTCATTATCGATCATAAAAATGGCTATAAAACATATTATGGACATATGAGTTCATTCAAAGTAAGTAAAGGTGATAAAGTAAGTAAAGGCGAAGGGTTAGGAACGATGGGGAATACAGGTAACTCTACTGGTACACATCTTCATTTCGAAATCCATAAAGATGGAGTCGCCCAAAATCCGATGAAGTATTTGTAATTATAATTTTATAGTTTTTAGAGACAAACACTGTCTATTCATTGTATAAGCATTGCTCGTACATCGGATAGACAGTGTTTTAGATTTGACTACAAAAAAATCGGTTAACCAACGGTGGAATGGTTATGATTCGTGCGGATGGGTATGGTAGAATGGATATATAAATAAGCATTAGTGACAGGTGGTGTGTCAATGCACGGAAAAATATTGGTCGTTGATGATGAGCAGCCAATTGCGGACATATTGAAGTTTAATTTGGAAAAAGAGGGTCACCAAGTCATTTGTGCTTTTGATGGTGAAGAAGCGGTGCGCCTAGCCTTTGAGGAAAAGCCAGACTTAATGTTACTTGATTTGATGTTGCCACTTAAAGATGGTATGGATGTGTGCCGTGAAGTGCGGACGAAGTTACAAATGCCAATCATTATGTTAACTGCAAAAGATACGGAAATTGATAAAGTACTCGGATTAGAGCTTGGAGCAGATGATTATGTAACGAAGCCATTTAGTACACGGGAATTGTTAGCTAGAGTAAAAGCACATTTGCGCCGGCAACAAAAGTCACAAGAAAAAGCATCTCATGACGCAGGTGACGCTGAGGAACAACAAGGATTAAAGCTATTTAATTTGTTCATAGATACGGATATGTACGTTGTCTACAAAGATGGTGAGCCATTGGATTTAACACATCGTGAATTCGAACTTGTTTATTATATGGCACGGCATAGTGGGAAAGTAATGACGAGAGAGCATTTATTACAAGCGGTTTGGGGTTTTGAGTATTTTGGTGATGTGAGAACGGTCGATGTAACAATTAGACGGTTGCGTGAAAAAATTGAAGATGATCCAAGCAGACCAGAATATATTATGACTCGCCGGGGGCTTGGCTATATGATGCGCAACGCCAAAAGCGGGGGTTTTAATTAAGTGATGAAGTTATCTAGCTTTTTCCGTACGATTCAAGTTAAGCTAGTTATTATTTATTTGTTACTTATTTTGGTTGCGATGCAAGTGATCGGAGTTTATTTTATTAGTACGGTTAAACAATCATTGATTACTAACTTCACAAGCAATTTAAAAGAACAATCGGATATATTGGCTAAGTTTGCCGCACCCAGCCTCTCTCCGCATGTAGAGGCTGAAGCCGATTCTACAGATAGTACAACGGAAGACTTGAACTTGGTTGTAAGGAACTTGTTTAGTATAAGTGGGACGGAAGTACAAGTGCTTGATTTTAACGGTAGAATCATCGCTACGTCGTTGCAGGTGCATCAGTCTAATATTGGGAAGAAAAATCGTTCCCTAGCTGTTAGTAGGGCATTGCAAAATATATCCGATAATGAGCAAGAAATTATGGATGATGATCATATTCGCAAGAAAGTGATTGCTCAGCCTGTTGTTTATAATGACAAAGTGGTGGGAGCCGTCTATGTTGTTGCTTCTATGACAGAATTATATGAAACAGTAAGTCGCGTAAATCAAATATTTATTTCCGGTATTTTCATTGCGTTAACGATGACAGGCTTACTTGGTGTCGTACTTGCTCATACGATTACAAGTCCGATTAAAGGGCTCACGAAGCAGGCGGAAGCAGTTGCAGAAGGGAACTTTGATTTGCAAGCTCCAGTGCTTGGAGACGACGAAATTGGCAGGTTGAGTATGGCCTTTAATGATATGACTGTTCGTTTGAAGGAAGCATTGTCTATTAATGAAGAAGAAAAAGAAAAGCTGGTTTCTATTCTGTCTAATATGAGTGATGGTGTGCTTGCAGCTGATGAACAAGGAGAAATTATCGTTTGGAATCAGCGAGCGCTAGAATTACTGCAAATAAAGAAGTGTGAAGGTATGCAGTTGTCTGAGCTACTATCCATTACACCTCATAAGTTGAATGAACTTATGCAGGCAAGAGGGCAAACCTATATAGTAACAGGTGACGACGAAGCGGATGGTGACGATGTAAAAGAACCAGGTATGCTACGTTTGACGTTTAATCCTATTCATCGTCGAGAAACAGGAATAGTTGGTATGATTGCAGTTATTCAAGATGTTACCGAGCAAGAAAAGCTGGAACAGTCAAGGAAGCAGTTTGTTGCTAACGTGTCACATGAACTTCGCACGCCGTTAACAACGATTAAAAGTTATGCTGAAGCATTGCAGGATGGAGCACTAGAAGAAGAACAATTAGCGGAGCGATTTGTCGGTGTCATTAGCAATGAAACGGAAAGAATGATTCGCTTAGTAACGGATTTACTTCATCTTTCGCGTTTAGACTCCAATACAAGCTCTTTGCGTAAACAACGTATCAATCTTCACGATATGCTCGATGAAGTAGCAGATCGTTTTTCCTTTCAGCTACACCAAAAATCGATTCAAACCTACGTATCTGTAGAACGAGGGTTAAAAACGGCTTGGTTGGATCGTGATCAGATTGATCAGGTGCTAGATAATTTAATGTCCAATGCGATCAAGTATACGCTTGATGGAGGAGCCATTTATTTGTCAGCAAAACGTTCCGCTCTAATATCAGATCTGCAAATTAGTGTGCAAGATACAGGCATTGGTATTCCACGTAAAGATTTGAGCAAAATTTTCGAACGTTTTTATCGCGTGGACAAAGCAAGATCACGGAATATGGGTGGTACGGGGCTAGGATTGTCCATTGCCCGGGAAATTGTAAAGGCTCATGGTGGTTCGATTTCGTTAGATTCAGTGTTAAATGAAGGAACTACCGTCACGATGAATCTCCCATTGTTGCAAGAAGGAGGAGATCGGGCATGATCGAAAAACTGAAAACAGGTGCGTTAATATTTTTGGTTGCACTTAGTTTGTTACAAAGTTATTTTCTCGTATATCGCATGCCAGGTATTGGTACGACGGTACGAAGTGATTTGGACTATGTTAATGCAGAGCTTATTGGAGAGCCGGCTAGTATAGAAAATATGATCTTCCCTGAAAATATTATTATTCATTTGGGTAATAACAAACATACAGTTTTGGACCCTAGTACACAGTTTTACGAGATGATATTGAAACAACGAATTATGGGACGTGAATTTAAAGGATTTCAACGTACTCCGGTGTCAACTGTTGATTGGAATGAAGTACGCAAAAATGATATCGGTTTGGAATTACGGTTTGCGAATGGAATTGCGGTGGAACTGCTACAAAAGATACTGAAGCTTGAAGGCGATTTGTTATTTTTGAATGAAAAAATTGATCGGATTTGGATATACAAAGTAGCAGATACAGAAGAAGTACGTACATTTTTCTTTAGTAGTGATGGTAAGACGATGTACGAATCTGTTCGTGCGGATTTAACTGTTCGTGATGTGCAAGACTATGTTGGTTTTGGGCAGTATTTGCCGCATTACGAAATGATAGCTGGGGAGTTATATATTCCTATCGATCCTATTCAAGCAAATGAATTGACGTTTGGATATGAATTGTATTCTCCAGAGCAGATGCAACGTAGTTTGTTCTTTGATCCAAGTACTATTTTGGCTGTAGAAGATCGAAGTGGCTCTCTATTGTTTACGGATGGTAAACGAGGATTACAAATTGAACAAAACGGTATGTGGATTAACTTTACCAATTCTGCAGCTACTCCTAGTACGCAAAATAGTGCAAATGAAAATGTGTATGCTTCTGTTGAGTTTGTGAATCAGTATGGTGGCTGGGATGGCACTTATCAATTGTTACATGCCAGTACAGAGGCTGAAGCTAAGTATGTACGTTTTCGCAAATATATTGAGCAATATCCTGTGGTCGACTTATCTCCTTTTCGTTATGGACATATGCGTTTATTGTTACAGCAAGGTGTTGTGACAGAATATGTACGGTCGTTAATTACTCTTGACGCTAATGCGGAACAAAGGGTTGCCAAATGGTTACCAGCCGGAGAAACGTTAAAAAAATATTTGAAAAATTACGCTCGACGTTCAGAGGTTATTGCTCTTTATCCAGCGTTAAAAGCAGTTCCTATTGAAAACAATCGACTACAATTTAATCCGGTATGGGCTGTTAAATTAAAAGATGGATCGGAAGATGTTTTTGCGGAAGCTTATCCTGAAGGATATGTTCCACAAAAGCAAACGGCTGAATCAGAGACAACGGATTAACAAACAGTAAGAGTGATAAGGGGGTGGGAGCGTGGATTGGGGTCGAGCGAAAAGTGTGTTAATATTTGCGTTTTTATTGTTAAATGTATTGCTAGGCTATAATATTTGGACGGATGTGCGAGAGGGACTGTATGAAAGTGTAGATTCGGCAGAATTGCCACCTGACAAATTACAGTTGATGCAGCAAAAGCGAATTTCACTAGCTGCCAATTTACCAATTCACACTCCTGAACTAGCAGATTTGACTTATATATTGCGTGGTCATCATGACGGGGGCATAAAAAAAGTAAAGCTAGCTCATCCGGTTAATAGTGCGCTTGTCTTTTCAAAAACGGAGTTAGTGAAAGAACTCAGTGATCAAATTGACGATTTAAATAAGTACGTATACGATTTGCCGAGTAGTCGCGATGGGGTGTTCGTCTTATATCGGACAGTAGATGGTTACCCGATGTTTAACGTGAAGTTAGAACTATTTAATAGTAATTTGAAAATTACAGGATTTCAACAAGAAAGAATGGAATTGGTTAGTACTGGTGAAGCGAAACAAGTGATACCAGCATCCAAAATTATTGCAAGTCTTATCGAAACGTACTTGGAAGATGGAACGACGATATCAGATATTCAACTCGGTTATCATGGTCAAGTATTTGATTCAGATAAGCAAGTGTCAGCACCAACATGGCGAGTAATGTTAGAAGATGGGAAAGTATTTTATGTAAATGCTATAAGTGGTGAGGTTACAACCGATGCTGTTGAACAGTCTGTCGGTTTCGATGAAGTAAAGCAATGATAGAATGATGATAAGCAGCAATTAGGCGGGGAAAGGGTAGGAAACAAAAATTATGGGATTGCGATTTACAGTACTCGGCAGCGGGTCTACGGGGAATGCCACAGTTGTGCAAGGTGCAAGTCATACGATTTTAATCGACGCGGGGTTAAGTGCCAAAAGATTAGATAGCTTATTACAGGAACAAGGGATAGCTGGGCATCAGATTGATGCATTATTAGTAACACACGAACATTCGGATCATATCAAAGGATTGGGGGCATTTGCTAGAAAGCATGAGTTACCAATTTTCGCTAATGATGCTACTTGGGGTGCAATGGAAAAACATCTAGGAAAAATTACTCCACAGCAGCGTAATATTATGGAAACGGGAGAGCAGATTACGTTTGGAAATATGCAGGTGAACTCTTACCCAATTTCACATGATGCTGTGGAGCCCGTTGGTTATTGTTTTGTAGAAGAAGGGGTTAAATTAAGTTTAGCCACAGATCTTGGTTATATAAGTGAACGAGTGAGAAAACAAATATATGATTCTGATGTGCTAGTGCTAGAGTCTAACCACGATACAGAAATGTTGCGAGTGGGAAGATACCCTTGGAGTATTAAACAACGGATACTAAGTGATGTAGGCCATTTATCTAACGTAGCAGCGGGGGAAGCACTGCCCCAATTAATGACGGATCGAACAAAACGAGTATACTTAGCTCATTTGAGCTTGGATCATAACCAGATGGATCTGGCTATGTTGACGGTCAATAATATATTAGAGAATCATGGCATGTTTTATAAACAGGAAGAATTTCCACTGCGAGCTACTTATCATGATCGCCCAACAGCATGGGATGTTGTTAGTCAAAAATAAATGGTCGTTTTTCGGGCAATGTTCGTGTACAATCATGCTAGTATTGCAGTTTACCATCATCAATTATCGTAAATAAATTGTCCAATTGCTGATCTACATGAATGATTCTTTCATTAAGTTCAGAGTTTAATATAATTCCTTTTTCATGAAGTAATTCAATCATAGTACTTAGCGTTAATAGTAACTGATAGTTTTCATTTTTTAAATCTGCCAGTTGTGCAACTAGTTCTACGTACTGCCAAGCGGTTGGTGCAGAAGGTATTTGCATAAGTTTGAGCTCCTTATCGATATAGTAAATTAAAATAAATAAGTTGGAGAAAGAAAGTCTAGTCATAGTGTAGTCATATCCATAGTATAATATTCCCCATGGGAATGATTATATGAGCGTTAGATCACATTTATGCGGACCTGGGAGAGAGGCGATTGGATGAGCTTTTTCGATGATGATTTCTATTCGACCAAAGTTTCCAAAAAAAATGCTACGGAGAGAACGACTAAAAAGCGTATAAGATGGATACGCTCAAGTCATTATTCGACTAATCGAAAGACATTACGTTTAGTTATATTAACTTCTTTATCTAGCGCAATAATAGTAACTGCTATATTTTTAACTATAGGAGCTAATATATGGAGCAACCAAAGTCAACCGGTTACGACTTCAACAGATGTTTCAGGTGCTGCTATAGCGGCGACCAGTAAGGTCCGTCCAGCAGTTGTCAGTATTATTAATGAGCAAATGTTTAGTGCTGGTGTTGATCCCCAAAAAATTGATCCAGAACTAGAAAGTGGTGTACTGCGTGAAGCGGGAGTAGGTTCAGGAGTCATTATTGAGAAACAAGCCGACAAAGCATATATTGTAACCAATCATCACGTAACAGCGGATGCTGATAATGTGAAGGTTGTATTAACGACTGGTGAAGTAAAACAAGCTCGGATGGTTGGAACAGATATTATTACGGATTTAGCGGTTTTAGAAATAGATGGAAGCAACATTGAGTTTGTCGCTGAGCTAGGAGATTCCTCCGCTGTGCAAGCTGCACAATTTGTTATGGCGATGGGTAACCCACTCGGTATGGGAGAAGCAATTACGTTTGGTGTAGTTAGCGTTACCCGTGAAATAATACCAGTATCGTTAAGTCAAAATGATATGTATGATTGGGAACAAGAAGTGATTAGAGTAGATGCTGCGATTAACGAAGGCAATAGCGGTGGTCCGCTTATAGATTTTTCAGGAAAAGTTATTGGAATTAATACGATGAAAATTGCTGATTTTGGAGTAGAAAGTATCGGTTATGCTATTCCAATTAATAATGCTAAACCGATAATAGCGAGTATTATTAAACAAGGCTATGTGTCTCGACCGTACTTAGGAGTAAGCACTATCGATCTGGAACATTATTGGAGAGATGAGTTTAAGCTGCAGGATCAACAAGTGCCGGAAGAAATATTACATGGTGTGATTGTGTTAGAAGCGGTAGGACCTGCTATGAAAGCTGGTTTGAAAAATGATGATATAATTGTGAAGCTAGATCAACTTGCGATTAAAAGCACACGTGAATTGCGCAAATATTTGTATAATAAGAAGAAAATCGGTGAGATGGTTGACGTTAGTTTTTATCGGGCGGGGAAGTTAAAAACGATGTCTATTCAATTAGAAGATAAAACAGCAGATGATCAATAATGGTTGACTTCTTCAAAAATTATAAAATGAAGGAAAGCGAGTGTACGTATGTATTGTGTTTGTAAACCTTGTATAGAATTTGCTTTGGAACGATTTGTCGATGAATATGAAGATGCACCGGATGTAGTTGATTTGAAAGAAACAAGTTTTTCGGATTGGGACCCACCTCTGCAATGTCACTTTTGTGAGCAGTTAGCACAATATTTGGTTGTGTAATAAGAAACAATATGGAAGCGAGAGTTATAATCTATGCATATTCAAATGATAGCGGTAGGAAAAATTAAAGAAAAATTTTTGGCGCTTGGTATTGCAGAATATACGAAGCGCCTTGCTCCGTATATTAAATTTGCCATTACCGAAGTTGCCGATGAGAAAGCACCAGATTCTTTGAGTGAGAAAGAAGAAATACAAGTAAGGGAGAAAGAAGGAGAACGAATACTTGCACAATTGAAACCAGATGCTTATGTTATTGCGTTAACGTTGGATGGAGAATTGTGGTCGAGTGAACAACTGGCAGATCAGCTAGCAGACCTTGCTACTTATGGTCGAAGTCATATTGTATTTGTCATTGGTGGAAGTACAGGGTTATCTCCTTCTGTATTGGCGCGTGTCCAGCAAAAACTTAGTTTTGGTCGGATGACCTTGCCACATCAACTGATGCGGCTTGTACTAGCTGAACAAGTGTATCGGGCTGTTACGATTAATCAAGGAATGAAGTATCATAAATAAGTTGTAACGATCTTGTGAAGATGATTAATTAATTACTATCCAAAGAAGCTAGTTATGTTATTAGTGCTGTATTAAGTTTACGTTAAAAATAGTATTTTATAATTTGTATTACGAATTGAATACGATAAAAAGAAGAACAGTTATCCCACAAAGGGGTTACTGTTCTTCTTGTTCGCAGCTGTTTATTTTACTTGCTCTATTTTCTGCCAGACTTCTTTAATATGACTAATAAAGAGTTCTACTACCGCATCTTCTTGACTAGGTTCATAATGGCGTAAACTGTTAATTAAAGCTTGATGGGTACGGACAACGGACTCTAAGTCAGGAAAAAAACGTTTGTTGGTTGTGACGACGAATCTGGTCATAATAAACTTTATATTTTCCCAAACTTTTAGTAACTGGCCGTTATTACACTGTTCAAAGAAAAATTGATGAAACTGCATATCGAGATCGATAAGTTCGAGCATATCGTTATTTGTAGCGGCAGCCTGCATATCCGTATAAATGCGTTCTAGCTGCTCTAGATTACTTTTTGGTTTATGCTTCAAATAATATCGAAGAGCGTATTCCTCTAATATTTCCCGTAACTGATAACTATCTTTTACTTCTTGTAAGTTGATTTTGGAGACGACAGACCCTTTATTTTTAACACTAACCGTTAAGCCTTCTTGTTTTAGCCGTTCTAGCGCTTCACGGACTGGTGATTGACTGACTTCAAATTCTTTGGCAATATCCAAAACGAGCAATCGCTCTCCAGGAGAATAATCACCGTTCAAAATGCGTTCACGAATGACTTGGTATATACTTTCACTTCGTAATAGTTTATTATCATTTGCCATTTGCTTTTACAGCTCCAGTGTACATTATTATCATGCTAGCTACCTATTCTATTATAAAGTATATTATGTTTGGCTGCTATCATCTTTACAGTTATGTACACTGATATATGTTAGTAAACTTACGTAGTGAAGTTTAATAACTATTATAAGTTCCACAGAGGTATGTTATTTTGGCGCGAGTTCAATTGCAGCTTGTATAGCTGCTAACATACTTTTTTCATCAGCTATATTTTTACCTGCTATATCGAAGGCCGTTCCATGGTCTACAGAAGTACGAATAATGCCACCTTTTAATCCAACAGTTATATTGACGCCATCTTCAATGCCCATCACTTTGATTGGCACATGCCCTTGATCGTGGTAACAAGCAACAACGATGTCAAAATCGCCTCTTCCTGCTCGGAAGAATAAAGTATCCGCCGGCCAAGGTCCTGATACTTCGATACCTTCTAATTGCGCTTGTTTGATACCAGGAAGCAACTTCTCTTCTTCTTCCCCATAGCCGAACAACCCATTTTCACCAGCATGAGGATTGATACCACAAACCGCGATTTTAGGATGAGTAAAGCCTGCGTTAACGAGTGTGTCATGAGCGAGACGGATAACTTTATAGGTTCTTTCTGGATTAATACTAGCTATAGCATCTATTAAACCTAAGTGAGTCGTCAAATGAATAACTCGTAAGCTGGGCGTTGTTAACATCATAGAGAAATCTTCTGTGTGAGTTAGATGAGCTAATATTTCTGTATGTCCAGGAAACAAATGCCCGCCAAGATGAAGCGCTTCTTTATTAAGTGGAGCTGTACAAATAGCATCGACCCATTTCTTTTGAGCAAATGAAACAGCAGTCGCTAAGTAATGATAGGCTGCATTTCCAGCTTGTCCCGATACTTGTCCAAAAGGTATGTCTGCGGGTAGCAGGTTTAAATCTATAACGTCGATAGTGCCATGCTTAAAGGTAGCCTGTGTAACGTCTGTAATGGGATGTACATCTACATCTACATTTACAATTGGCAATATTCGCTTTAATATGTTGGCATCACCGAACACGAGAGGACGGCATTTTTCAAAAACATCTTTGTAATACAATGCTTTTACTATAATTTCGGGACCTATTCCTGCGGCGTCTCCCATCGTAATGGCGATAATTGGTTTTTTCAATATCGTTCACCTCTCAACGTTTTAATGGCTTGTACTAATATTTGATTTGATCCGAAACCACCAGATTTTGTAATGACGTATTCCTGACTACTACTATTTATAAATCGACCGATAGGCACGCCACTTTCTAGCTCATCGATCAGCTCAAATCCATCAATTTGCGCATACTTGCACAGTTGTTTTGCTGTGTCACCACCGCTAAGTATAAAGCTTCCAAATAGTTTCGTTTGTAATAGTTTTGCACCGACGTTCCCGAGAGCTTCTACTATTTTATTACTCGTTTCTGTAAAGGATAAATTACTTTGCTCTCCAACTTGGCGAGCAAGGGTGACATCCGCTGGTGTACCAGTAGAATAGATAACGATATCATGTCCTTTTAGCGCTTGCTCGTAGACCTGATCATAAACGTTTGCTATTTCTTGTTGCGCAGTGTGCTGATCAGCAACAACTTTGTAAGAGGTCAAAGGAATGGTGATAATATTCGGTTGTTTTATTAATTGCTCCAATTGATCTCTCGTTTGTTGATGAATACTCCCAATGATAGTAAGGCTAGGACGGGATTGATGCTGTATATTTGGGACGATAGATTTCGCTGGAATATTATAAAAATCAGGTAAATGATTAGCTATTCCGGCAGATCCAGCCCAAACAAAGCGATAGGGTAGTTTTTTGCAAATCGTTAATATCGATTGCAAGTGACTATCATTGGTTGCGTCAATGATAATGTAAGGAGTATTTTGTTTATTATATTGATTTAAAATTGTAGCTATATGTTGTGAGCCAAGATGGAGGTCATCTAGCGTAATTGTCCCTATACTTTTACTGGTCTGTTGTTGCAGCAGACTGGGCAAGTGGGAGCAAGTAACAGGTGTTTTAGGATCTTGTGCTGCGGCAGATTCCGCCAGTGGAATATTAGCAACATAATGAACGGATTGCTTCACAATACGCTCGTTTTGTGGATAGGATGGTGCAATCATCATAAAGTCGGGCTGTAAAACATCGTATAGCGCATCAAGCTCAGCACCAATATTTCCACGCATCGTAGAATCGATTTTTTTGAAAATGGTAGTAAATTGGGCGGATAGTAGTTGTTGCGTCATTTGTCGCACTCTTTGGTATGCAGCAGCAGAGGCGATACTCCGACTATCCGTATCGACGACAATGGCTGCGTAGTGATGAATAGGAGTAGATGTAAGATCAAATAGTACCGCTGTTTGTAAACCGTGACGAGCAAGTTGAACGCCACTATCGTTAGCCCCTGTTAAATCATCTGCTATAATAGCTAGATTACTCATGTGAAGCTCCTTTCTAAATGTCATAAAACGCTTACAACGAATACATTGACAAATGCTTGCAAAGTATGATTTGATAAATAGAAGAAAAAGAACATAAAATGTTGAAATTTTCAAGTTTTGTGTATATTATAACATCATTAAATGTTGTATACAACATATCTGAAAGGTGATACATGGTGGAATTACCCAAAATTGATACATCAAATTTGTGGGATAAGACTTATGCGTTGTTGAAAGAAAGTATTATTCGTCGTGAATTTGCTCCAAATCAGAAGCTATCTATACCAGACTTGTCAATTCAACTTGGTGTCAGTCGAACACCAGTAAGAGATGCGTTGAATCGATTAGAGATGGAAGGATTAGTAAAAACTATTTCCAAAGTAGGCACTTTTGTTGTAGCTATTGACCGAGAAGATGTGTTAAATATTATGGATACTCGGTTGATGCTAGAATTGTGGGTTGCAGATCAACTTGTTGATCTACCAAGCAATGAATTAGCCGCGGGAATAAGCAGAATGGAGACTATATTAGATTTTGCCGAACAAGATATTGCTGCTAATAAGGACGATGAATATTTGAAAGCAGATTACAACCTACAGTTTCACATTGCATTTATGCAGCTAGGCGGAAATAAAAATAATATAGATATATATTTGCGCACGATGAATTATCGCTATATTACGTTAAAATCTTCGATTGTTTCACGCGAGATGGTACAAGTAGCTCAAAATCAACATCGCCACATTATTCAAGTTATTAAACAAAAGGACACAAATGCAGTCAAAAAAGCACTTCGTGAACATTTGGAAGATTCCAAGCGTAGATTGTTAGAAGTCATTAACGAACATAAAGGAATTATTTAGTTTGGCTATAGTAGATATACTACAGCTATGTACGTAACCGCATTATTAGTGAAAACTAATAGGCGGTTTAAAACTATCACTTTGTTATATACAACATTTAACGTTATGTCATAATACTTTATTATCTGCTCTATACGTAGAGAACTTTGGAGGTTGTAATAATGAATAATTTTCAGTTTCAAACTGCCGGTCAAATTGTAGCTGAACTGCATAGTGTGCATAAACTTGCAGATTATATGGAAAAGTTTGCTCGTGTACGACGTGTCCTTATAC
This sequence comes from Paenibacillus yanchengensis, assembly GCF_042684845.1. Lineage (NCBI taxonomy): Bacteria > Bacillati > Bacillota > Bacilli > Caryophanales > Paenibacillaceae > Paenibacillus > Paenibacillus yanchengensis. Next base: position 59,015 of record NZ_JBHUMH010000061.1, read on the forward strand.
TATCTCAACCAGCTATGCAAAGAGCAGGATATTTAGATAATATAACTACTAGTTTACAAGCGAAAGATATTAGCTGTGACGTAATTACTTCCATTGCTCCTGAGCCGACGGATGCGCAGTTAACTGCTGTATTTGAAGATATTCGAAAAGAGAAATATGACGTTATCATTGCAATAGGTGGTGGAAGTGTGCTGGATGCTGCCAAAATTATTGCGGTGATGTTTACTAATGAATTGTCGATTAGACAGATGTTAGGGACGAATTTAGTTACGAAACCAGGCTTGCCGCTCATACTCATTCCAACTACTTCTGGAACAGGCTCAGAAGTTACTCCTAACGCTATTGTGACATTACCAGATGAACAGTTGAAGGTAGCTGTAGTTAGTCCATATCTATATCCCGATCTCGTTATATTAGATGCGCAATTAACGGTAGGTTTACCAGCTGCAATAACAGCAGCAACGGGTATGGATGCTTTTACGCATGCGTTGGAATCGTTTATATCGAATAAAGCTAACGTGATGAGCAATACGTATGCAAAGGAATCGATGCGCTTGATTAGCAATAGTATTGCCGAAGTATACCATAACGGTAGTAATATTAAAGCTCGTGAGCAGATGCTTATTGGTTCTATGTATGGCGGAATGGCATTATCATGCTCTGGAACAGCAGCTGTTCACGCTCTTGCTTATCCATTAGGAGGAATGTTTCATATTACGCATGGGGTTGCAAACGCGATGTTGTTGCCGCATGTAACGGAATTTAATAGAGATGCTATCGAACCGCAGCTGATGGAAGTGGCAAAAATAATAGGTTTATCGTCAAATGTAGCTAATACTAATCAAGCGGCAACCGCTGTAATTGATCAAATAGTGCAGTGGACAAAAGAGCTACATGTTCCACAAAACTTAGCAGATTATGGTGTGCAGCAGCAACATATTGACCAACTAGCTAGTGCAGCGGCAAAAGTAACTCGATTGCTGAATAATAATCCTAAAGAAGTAACGCTAGAAGATATGAAGCATATTTATCGTAAAATATTGAAATAGCGGATTACTTTGATGAAAACAACCGTATTTGGATAGTGGATAAGTACGATGAATTGCAATAAATATGATTTGAAAAAAAAGAGCCATAGCCAAAATCCCCGTTTAGAATGGCGTTATCGAGACAACATTCACTGGCGGGATTTTGGTATGACTCCATATCAATTTATTTGACCGCTACCCGTGTCTTTTTATACGTTTTATCGTATAAAGCTTATGTACAAACGGCTGCATACGACTTTTTATACGATATTTCGTACAAATCCTTCGCTCCAAGCGTCTGCCTAAGCTCGTTTATACGAATTTTAGTACAAAGCGTACTCTTCAACCATCTACCCAAGCTCATTTATACGATATTTCGTATAATACTTTCTCCTGTTGCGTCATGTCATCTAAACAATCACTTGTATGATGGTTCCAGATCAACATATATCGCATGAACACCACCGTTCGTATAGTTGCAGCAACTATGTGCCGCAAAATTATAGACGGCTATTTTGATTTTTTTTGGTAGCATTCAATTGCAATGTTTCAGCAGCTGATTGATGAATCATTTGAATTAATTGCGGATTATGCTGTAAAGATTGTTTGTAAGACGGAATCATTTGTTTAATTTTTGGTTCCCACTCTTTTATATGTCCAGGGAAGCATTTTTCAATGACTTCCAACATAACTGATACCGCTGTTGAAGCTCCTGGTGATGCGCCTAGTAGAGCAGCGATAGAGCCGTCTGCGGCGTGAATGACTTCCGTACCGAATTGCAAGACACCTTTACCACCGGTAGGTGTGTCTTTAATGATCTGTACCCGTTGACCTGCGACTACGAGATCCCAATCTTCACTTTTGGCGTTCGGAACAAATTGTCTTAATTCTTCCATTCGCTTTTCTTTGGATTGTAATACTTGTTGGATCAAATATTTAGTTAATCCCAGATTTTTGACTCCTGCTGCAAGCATTGTTGTTAAGTTATCTGTTTTCACAGAAGTAATTAAGTCCATCAAAGAGCCGTTTTTAAGAAATTTAGGCGTAAATCCTGCGAATGGACCGAATAATAATGCTTTTTTGTTATCGATAAAGCGCGTATCCAAATGCGGAACGGACATCGGTGGTGCACCTAAAGCAGCTTTTCCATATACTTTGGCATGATGTTGATCTGCAATTTCTTGCTTATTACACACCATAAATACACCGCTAACTGGAAAGCCGCCAATCCCTCTACCTTCTGGTATACGGGACTTCTGTAGTAAATGAATACTACCGCCACCGCCACCAACAAACACGAAGTTTGCTTCATGTTGTTCCACAGAGCCAGTCGTTAAGTTACGTATTTTCAATTTCCAATTGCCATTGGCATCTCTTTTTAAATCGTCTACGTTATGTTTGTAGTGTATATTAACGCCATCATCTTGTAGTTGTTTGAATAACATTCTTGTTAAAGCACCAAAATTGACATCTGTTCCGGAATCGATGCGTGTAGCAGCAATCGGCTCTTTAGAGACACGACCATTCATGATGACAGGAATCCATTCGGCAAGTTTAGTCGGATCGTCAGAGAACTCCATACCGTTAAATAAAGGGTTAGCTGACATAGCTGCAAATCGTTTTCGTAAAAAAGCGACATTCTTTTCGCCATGAACTATACTCATATGAGGAATAGGCATAATGAAATCTTGCGGTTTCTTAATAAGACCGCTGTTTACTAAATAAGACCAAAATTGAGTAGAAACTTGAAATTCTTCATTGACTTCAATTGCTTTACTAATATCGATAGAGCCATCAGCTTTTTCTACCGTATAGTTAAGTTCACATAGGGAAGCATGCCCTGTACCAGCGTTGTTCCACTCATTAGAGCTTTCTTCACCTGCAGTTGCTAGTCGTTCAAATACTGTAATGTTCCACTCGGGAACTAATTGTTTTAGAAGTGCTCCTAAAGTTGCACTCATAATGCCGGCGCCAATTAAAATAACGTTTGTTTTGGAGTTTTTGCTGCTCATTTTTACCGTCCTTATTACACTAATATTTGCATATTGTATCATGCACAGTTGTAATTTTTTAAAGATATACTCTATTATATGCTAGTTGAATGCGTTTTAAAAGACTTAATGCGCTGCATATGAGTTGCTTTGGTGTGCTATAATTAAGCTCAACTTAATTTGTTAGCAAACGAAAAGTATGGTGAGAAAGTTCACCAAGGGGAGAGACTGGCGATGAATGAATATCAAAGTCGCAATAATAAAATAAAAAGTGATAAACTGAGTTTGTTGCTTCATTGTCCAATTTGTATGGCTAGTATGAAAGTACAGGCAAATAGTCTTGTTTGTGACGAGCATCATAGCTTTGATATTGCACGAGGTGGCTACGTAAATGTGTTAAAAAAGCCGGCCACTGTTAAATATACGAAATCATTATTCCATGCGCGAAAAGCAATTAGCGAGAGTGGATTATTCGATCCACTTGATCAGAGTATTACTCGTTTGATTGATCGTTATTGGATGTCTAAAAACAGAATGCCCAACGTACTGGATGTTGGATGTGGGGAAGGCTCACGATTAGTACGTATACAGGAGCAATTACAACATATAATGACTGAAAAAACTTCTACATCTTCGGAAGCTCACACCAGTGACGCTCCTCACATAGAGCAACGGGCATCCATATTTGCTGGTTTTGATATTGCAAAAGAAGGGATTGCGCTGGCATGTAAGCATGAGTTAGATGCAGCATGGTTTGTGGCAGACTTGGCACAGTGTCCGGTGAAAGATCGTACTTTTGATATCATATTAAATATATTATCACCTTCGCACTACGGGCAGTTCAAACGAATATTGCGTCCAGATGGATTAGTGGTGAAGGTAGTTCCGGAACAACATTATTTGCATGAATTACGTAAAATGCTGTTCGTTGCTTCAGAGAAGCAAGAGTATGAAGGAAGCGATGATTCTCAGCAACAATTTGCTGATCAATTCCGCTTGATAGCATCCGAACGTGTAACAGAGCAGGTAACGTTAAATCAAACGCAGGTCCATCAATTGTTGCAGATGACGCCGCTCGCTTGGCATGCAGAGCAACAAACAATTGAAGCTATCCAACAATTAGACCAGATGAATATTACATTGGATTTGACGGTTTTAGTAGGTGATCAGCAACAACCTATCATCTATACATGATATAGACGATAGGTTAATTTTGTAGGAGCAGTCAGTACCATCAGTAATTTAATCGATAGTCGTTGCTGCAATATGAATAGTTGAGGTATGCTGTCTACCTGCTTCGAGATATTGCACACCTTTGTTCACGTTCATACCGTTAACTGGAGCCATCCAAGGCTCTACACAAACGAAAGGTTTTTCTTGCAACGCCCAAAGTACGATGTACTGAAAAACATCATCTGAAGTTAACGTTATTTTTAGATCACGAGCATGGTCTAGTATATGGCATTGGTTATTTTCTAGCTGATCGAATATGGCATTTGATTCTGTCTGATTTAGTTGGAACTTTCCGTCCACCATACTATTAGAAACCATATTGTTATAATGAGAAGAGGGCACTTGTAGCTCTAGTGCTTGCTTATCAGCAACATAGAAATACGGATGATAGCCCAAGTAAAAAGGCATCGTTTTGTCGTCTAGATTGTTCACTGTTGCTTGAATAGACAAGCCATTTTCATTTAATGTATACTTCATAGTTAACTTAAATTGGAACGGGAAACGTTCTAAAGTTGCTTCCGTGTGGGTGAAGTCCAGCGTTATTGCAGCATAATGCTGATTTGCCTCTATAGCTGTAACTTTAGCTATCAATTGACGAACAAAACCATGTTGTTTTAATTGGTATGGAGCATCGTTATAGTAATAAGTTTCGTTCTCTAAGTAACTACTAATCGGGAATAATATTGGATTACCGCCACGAATGTTCGTTGATTCATCCACCAGTGTTTCTTGATCCATATAAAATATTTGTTGATTTTGATGGAAATAGGAACTAATAATTGCGCCTCTTTCAGGAACTATTTCAATATAACTGTTCTGTGAAGCATGTTGTAAAACATAAGTGGTAAACTTTTCTTTCTTTATTTGATAAGTAAACATAAGGTGCACCCCTTAAAAGTAATGATTGATCCATTTATAAGTAGTTTAAGTGTAGCACCTAGTCATATAAAGTTAAAGAGTAGCGCTGTCTGTAGAGTATACTTGTTAGCCTTTCAAACCGGTAGTAGAAATCCCTTCAACAAAGTGTTTTTGTAAAGCGAAAAATAAAAGCAAACATGGTATGAGAGCAACTACAGACATTGCCAACAATGGACCCCACGATGAAGCACCAGAGGCATCCATAAACAACCGTAAACCTAAAGGAATGGTATATTTGTTAGCCGAATTTAAAAATAATAGCTGACTAAAGAAATCGTCCCACGCTCCCATAAAAGTAAAGATCGACGTAGTAATAATTGCGGGAACCATCAACGGTAAAATAATATTCCAAAAAATACGAATCGGTCCACAACCGTCAATCGTAGCAGATTCATCTAGTTCACGTGGCAAACCACGTACAAACTGCACCATTAGAAAAATATAGAAAGCTTCCGTTGCTAAAAATTTTGGTGTAATAAGCGGTAAGTAACTGTTAATCCATCCTATTTTCTCAAACAATATATACTGTGGTATAACTGTAACGTGATAAGGTAGCATAATTGTAATCATCATAATACCGAACCATAATTTTTTTAGTGAAAATTGTAAACGACCGAAAGCATACGCAGCTAAAGAACAGCCGATAATATTTCCAATAACACTGAGCGTAGCGACTACAAATGAATTGGTAATAAAAGTCCCAAATTTTAATCTAGCGATACCTGCCCAACCTTTGCTGTAATTATCTAAAGTTACCTCTGTAGGCCAAAGTCGCAAATCTGAAAATATTAAATAAGATGGTTTGAATGAACTACTGATTAACCAAAGGATAGGGTAGAGCATCAAAAGACCAATAAGCAAAACAACTACATGGTTAAGCCAATTCCACCGTCGAGTGATTTGCATGCTAATTCCCTCCATCCCCATAATTGACCCAATATTTTGAAGAACCAAAAATAATTGCTGTTAGTATACCAATAATAAGTAATAGCATCCAAGCCATAGCTGATGCATATCCCATTTCAAAAAATGAAAACCCTTTCATGTATAGATAGAGTGTATAGAATAACGTTGAATCAATTGGTCCCCCTGTGCCACTACTGATAATAAAAGATTGGGTAAATGCTTGAAAAGCACCAATGAGCCCCATGATGACGTTGAACAAAATAACCGGTGTTAGCATAGGAAGTGTAATTGATAAAAATCTACGGAAACGATTAGCACCGTCTACTTGTGCCGCTTCATAGTATTCACTTGGAATTTGTTTTAAGCCTGCTAAAAAAATTATCATTTGGGAACCAAACTGCCAGACAGATAATAAAATAATAGAGTATAACGATGTTTTAGGATTTGCGATCCAGTCAGTTCCTTGAATGCCGAAGAAGTAAAGTAAAAATTGATTAACTACACCATCTAAACCGAACATTTTTCTCCATAATACTGCTATAGCAACACTTCCACCTAAAAGAGTAGGAATATAATAAATGGTACGATAAATGGACAACCCTCGCATCCCACGATTTAGCAGCATAGCTACTAGTAAAGCAAAAATGAGCTTAAACGGAACAGATACGAAAACGTATGTAAAGGTAACTTTTAGGGATTGCATATAACGCGTATCTTGAAACATTGTAGTATAATTGTCGATCCCCACCCAGGTTGGCGGGGATAGTATATTGTATTGCGTAAACGATAAATATAAAGAATAGAACATTGGTCCAATGGTAAGTAAAAACAGTCCCCCGAACCAAGGGAGTAAAAACAGATAGGGAATAGCGTTTTTCTTCCACCACTTTTTAAGTTTCGACGATTGTTTGATTGGTACAGCAATAGTAGATTCACTCAAATCAATTCCCTACTTTCTGTTATTTTTTCAAAGCTTGTTCAGCAGCATTCACCACTTCTTGTGCGGCATTTTCAATAGATGTTGTTTTAAAGGCAATTTTTTGGACGGCATTTAATAGAACACTTGCCCATTCCGAGCCATTAGGTAATTCACGATCCATTTCTCTCGAATTGGCAATAGCTTCATCAATAAAGTTAAATACTTTCAAATCTACTTTACTGGCGTTTTCTTTTAACGCATCTCTTACTTGCGCTGAGCCCGGAATACCACGTTCCGTCCCTAATATTAATGTTGCTTCGGGATCATTAATGATAAAATCCAAAAACAGAGCAGCTTCTTCTGGATGCTTCGTATTTTTATTAACAGACATAAACTGACTTGGTTGCAGCCAAATGCCTGTCGTTTCACCGCCGAATGGTAATAGGGTCATTTCTAATTCATCTTGTAATAGATCTTGATAAGCTTTTAATTGATTAGAGAAGGCAACAGTCATGACTGCTTTTCCTTCTATAAGGAGTGATTTGTCTGGTCCAGTTTCTGTATAAGTGGCAGCCGTTTGCGCGTCAGAAATCAAACCTTTTCCTCTGAAGTTTTCCCACATTTGAAACCACTCGATAACATCTTCTTTTGTGAAGTTGATAGCACCATCTTTGTAAATGGCATGACTTTTTTGTCTAATAAAGTGATTAATAAAGTGCTGATTGTTAGATACATCGGTCATGGGCAATACGTTTGGTAATGCTTGATTTAATTGTTGTAGGTACTTCTCTAGTTGTTCCCATGTCCAATCTTTGGAAGGTGGATTCAAACCGGATTGCTCTATAAGTGCTTTGTTATAAATAACTCCTAGTGCGTTCGATCCGAGATTAATGCCATAAAATTGGTCATCTATTTTGCCGCTTGCAATAATAGATTCATCGATATGGTCTACTTTAATAAGGTTGCCTATGTAAGGGGATAGATCAAGTAAGGCATTCTTGGATACATAATCAGGGTAGTTATTACCTAGTTGAAAAATATCTGGAGCATTTCCACCGGCAACTAAAATGTTGAGCTTATCCCAATATCCATCACTACCTAAATATTCTTCACTAAATGTAATATGCGGATATTTTTGCTGGAACAACTCGATCACTTTCAACGTTGCCTCATGCCTAGTATCTGATCCCCACCACATAATTCTTAGTTGTACTTTGTCTTTGTTCTTATCTTTGTTTGTGCTTTGTTCATTAGTTGATGCTGTGGAAGCGTTATCATTACCGTTGTCAGGCTGCTTGCCTGTTTGTCCACTTCCAGAAGAACATGCTGTTACAAAGAGCAACGTTACCATCATCGTAGTAAATAATAATTGTTTTAATGATTTCATCTAAGTCACCTCTAATAATATAATAAAAAAATAGAAAAAAAGTGAAAAAGTTTAGTTGCAAAAAGAAGTAAATACACTAAAAATTAAAAAGATAGCGTTTACATTATCGCGATAAATCTATAATACGCAGGTAATACAAGTATTGTCAACTAAAAAATGTGTTTTTATTAATCAAATTATCAATTATGTTTATATTTAGTTTAGTATATTTGTTTAGAGTTGATAGCTCAGTAAGGTCGTTTCGATTTATGTTGAACTCGTGGGATAAGTAGTTGTAATATGTATAAAGTTTATGGCACAATTTAAGGTGGTTAAAGTTGAAAATATGAAAAGTTATATTGGAGGCAGGGAACATGACGCTAAAGAAGCCATTAATTATAGCTCATCGAGGGTCTTCTAAAGTAGCTCCTGAAAATACGATGGCTGCATTCGCTCTTGGGGTAAATGAAGGGTGTCAAATGATAGAGCTGGACGTTCATATGACAAAAGATGCACAGATTGTGGTCTGTCATGATGATACACTCGATCGGACTACTAATGGCAAAGGCGATATTGCAACATTACATTATAGTAAGATCAAGCAATATGATGCTGGCAGCTGGTTCCACAAAAAGTATGCTGGTCAGTATGTTCCGTTACTAGAAGAGGTATTGCATGCAACACCAGCAGACATCATGTTTAATGTTGAAATTAAACATGGGAAATTACCTCAAATAAATAAGCGAATCGTGAAAGTTTTGCAGGCAAACAATTGGATTAATCGTGTTGTCATATCTTCTTTTGATTATAATTATCTCATACATATCAAAAAGCTAGTTCCCGAAATACAAATCGGTCTATTATATGATCATTCACAATTTAGTTTTGAAGTATTTGAAGCGCAAGCAGGAGTGGAAGTATACTCTCTCCATCCGCGTTATAACCTAGTTACAGCTGCTTATATGGAAAAAGCTAAAGCTGCTGATAAAAAAGTTTTTCCTTGGACAGTAGATAGTGAGAAGATGTGGCGAAAGTTAATTTCTTTAGAGGTGGACGGTATTATAACGAATTGCCCGGGAAAATTGCAGCGAATGCTAATGTCATCGAATTAGTATTCAAGTAAATGGTTGTTGAGATGGTGACTGCGTAACTACACAAACAAAGCGGAATATCGAATAAGTCCCTAAAATAAAAGTTGGACGAAAACAGGTAGTGTTTGGTGCAGCACCCCTTTTCGCCCAAATTTCTTATGCATACGCTGATGTAGATAAGTAGTGAGATGTTTGTCTGTACGTATGCATTTGCCTATCACTGTCCCTATCCCTATCCCTATGCTTATACCTATGTATACTCTTTTATACGTTTTTTCGGACAAAGCCTCTGCTACAACTGGCTGCATAATCCCGTTTATACGAAATATCGTATAAAGCATTTACTCTCATGGTCTGATTCCGCCTATTTATACGAAATTTCCTACAAAGTGTTGACCCTCAGCGCCTGTGCCAGCCCGTTTATATGAAATTTCGTACAAAGCGTTCACCCTTCAATCTCGTACAAACATTCTCCTGTACATCATGCCATCTACACTACCTCGTGTACGTTACGTTTAGATCGCTAGAAATTAAACTATATGTCGTTTGAGTATGGAAATGAAGTCGTATATTAATTGCTACTGTTCAGGTAAATGTTGCGGTTGTTCTGTAATAAGTGAGCCGTCACCGAGTCTAAGCCAAGATTGGATTTGACGCTCGCCTTCTGTTAAGGAAATAACACGAGCTCCTCTGAGCATACCATCTCTGCCGTAAGTGTTGTGTCCGGTTGCTCGCCCATAGTACAGTCCAATTCCGTAGTATTTTCCATAAAAATCGTTAATGTGATCATGTCCACAAAAAGTAGCCATAACATCCCCTTGTTCGAGCATAGCAGTGAATAATCCGGATTGCACATAAGGGGCACAAATATCTTCTTGCTTTTGTCCATAGCAGGTAGCGCGCTGCCACATCATCTGATATTCAGGTAGTGGAATGTGGAAAAAAGCTAGAGCGGGTAGAGTAGCGCCATTGCATTTGGCCTGCCACGCTTGTGATTGTTCTATATACCATTGAATTTGGTTTTGTTTGATCCATGCATAGCCACCTACAAGTGGGTGGTCAGAGTATTCACCAGAATCAATACCGTATAATAGCGCAGCTTCTTCGTCTTTATCTTTATTTTTGCTCCACACCGGCATAACGTAGTTACCGACTCCAGCGATATCCGTTGGTCCAGCTTCACATAGGCTATAAGGTAATCGCATAGCTTCTTCCATTAAAGCTTGGCGCGTAATATTGAATTCAGAATCATGATTGCCAAAAACAAGAGACCAAGGAATATGTCGCTCAACTACGGATGCAACAGCTTCACGCAAAGAACGCAATGGGTCTGAACAAGTGGCATTCCCATCGCTATCCATACATGAGAAAATTACATCTCCAGTGAACATGACAAAATCTGGTTTTTCTACATCCAACACTTGCTCCATTACTTGCTTTGTCTTGGCATCTGCTTCGTCGCTTTCTTGCCAGTGAACATCGGTAAACTGCACGATTTTGAATGTGCCATCAGGGCGAAAGCGCAACGTTTTTTTAGTTTCCATATCGCTACCTCCATATCATCTACTATTTATTAAAATAATTGAAAGCAGATAGCACAAGTATGTTACACCATTAAATTAAACCGATGCTCCTGCTATAACAATAATACCGATCACTACCGCTATGGAAGCGGCTATTCTACGTAGTCCTTGCGATTCTTTCAAAACAAAAAAACCTAACAGTGTACCAAAGACAATACCTACTTCACGCATTGGTGCGACCATGGAAACGGCGGTATGCTGAGCTGCTAATAAAAATAAAAAGTACGATCCAGGTGATAAAATGGCACCTAACCAAATAATTTTCTTATTGTCTATGAGTGCTTGCTTCAATCGTTTACGATTTAATGCAGCTGGAGTTAATCCTAAGAGAAAGCCGATATTAGTAATCACTAATAAAGCTAGTGGAGTGATGGAAGATAGATTGGCTTTGTCAATAATAGTATAAGTAGTGATGCATAATCCAACAGTTAAAGCTAGGAAAATTGGTTTTATAGCTGCTTTATTACTTATTGTTTGTTTGATGGGACCTAGCATAACAAAGAAACCTGCGAGCATAAAAACAATACCAAACCAACCTAGTAACGGCATTGTTTCTCCTAATAATAGCACCCCTAAAATAGGTGTGAGTAGTGTAGGCGCTCCACGCATAATAGGATAGACCTGTGATAGATCGCCAACATTGTAAGTATGACTAAGTAGTGCAGCATAAATACTTTGCATGATCATCGACGCGATTAGAAGTAACCATTCTTGTGCTGATAAAGAAGTACTATTTAGCTCTGTAATTAAAAATGGCAGTAATATGATCGTAGACGGGGCGTAAATTACCCATAAAAATACCGATTTATCTGTACTTTGCTTAGCAAACATATTCCAAATCGAGTGAGTTAAGCCAGAGCATAATACGAGAATTAATGAAATAACGATGACAATAACCTCCTCTCGTACAGTAGAAACAATAAAAACCACACAAATACAATTAAAATCAACTGAATACAATATACCACAGCTGTAATTGTTTACACAATATTAATATTTCGTAAAAAAGTCTGAATAATGGCATGTCAATATAGCTCTATACATATAAATGTAATAAAGCTGGTCTTTTGTTAAAATGTCACTTATAATGTACCTATACATGATGGGGTATGTAGAGTGCATTTTCCCATACAATATAGAAACGAAAGGAAGAGTGCAATTGTCACAACAGCAAGATGCAAAAAATCATACACGTTATCATCCGTTGCAACACTTTTTTTGGCTGCCGTTAAGTGCTATTACTATCCTTACTTCATTGGTAGCTCTAATTACAGCATTAGTTAAAGGTTCATCTGCACTTATTTATGGGCTAGTATTAGCCGCAGCGTTTATAGGGCTTATATCTGGATTTTTAGCTCGTCGTAATGCACTTATTGTGCAGGATAGAGTTATTCGTATGGAAGAACAATTTCGGTATTATCGTTTAGCTGGAAAGATGCCAAGTGAAAAAATTACGGTAAAGCAGTGGATTGCATTGCGTTTTGCTTCTAATGAGGAGTTCGTAGCACTTGCAGATCAAGCCGCACAAAAAAACATGGCAGGATCGGATATTAAAGCAAGCATTAAACAGTGGCGCGCAGATGAGTATCGTGTGTAAAAAAAGAAAAAATGTATCGCATAGAAATGGGATACATCATGAAGGAGCCAGCAGCGAATCACCTGCTAGCTCCTTTTTTAATGTGCCGAATAATTGGAACAATCCTCTTCGTTTAACAAAAACATAAATATCGAAGCTTTATTATGATTATGGTTCTATTGTTTAAAATAAATCATTATACTGCTGTAGTTTGTCAGATAATTCTTCGAAACGTACAAAGCGGGCAGCGCGATAAACTTCTTTTCCGTCGGCAAATAGTATTACTGTTGGAGCAGAAAACGCAAGAAAGTCAGCCGCACAATCAGGGGCGTTATCTAAATAAAAATAAAAGCCATGAATATGATTATAATTCGGTAATAACTGCTCTATTTTTTGCAATACAACATCACATACGCCACATTGTCTCGTTTTTATAATTAATAATGTAAGAGTATGCTGTTTAATTTTTTCGTGAATAGTGTCTCGATCAAATAATTCCAACATAGTAATTCCTCCGTTATTTGAAATGGTATGTAGCTGGATTTTTATACTTTTAGTATACAGTAATTACGTAATAAATAAGCACTCCATCCATTTCACCCGAATAGAAACGTTTCGAATTTTAAAATTTGTCACTTGTATACGATTACAGTTTGTTTTATAATAACGGTGAAACGTTTCGATTTGATGTGAATGACAACTAAGAACTGCTATTATATTTTTTTGAATCAAAATAGAAACGTTTCACCAATTTTTAAATTGCTAAATTTTAGTTGTTTAGAATGTGTTATTTAAGAATAGGGTACTCTAAGCAACAGGATTAGCATGGTGCATTAGGAGGGGTGCTTGGACTTACTTGAATTGTAATTGAAGATGAAATGGTAGATTCATGCATAAGCAAGTGGTTTAAGCGAAATTCTAAGGTTAAATATTTTTATAAAAAAAGAGAGGGGTATTAAAATGAAGAAAAGATTAAAAGTAGTAACAGCTACATTATTAACAGCGGTATTACTGGCAGGTTGTGGTGCTGGTGGAGCGAAAAATAATACGGGAACAGATGGGCAAGGAACTAATTCAGGCGGCGAAGAAAAAGCAGTGACGATTAGTGTTTGGGGAATGGGTGAAGAAGCAAAAACATTACCAACACTAGCAGAACAATTTACAAAAGAAAATCCGAATATCAAAGTAAATGTGCAGGCGTTGCCATGGAATCAAGGGCATGAAAAATTGTTAGCAGCAGTTGCTTCTAAAAAAGGTGCAGACGTTATTCAAATGGGAACTTCTTGGATACCTGAATTTGCCGCTGCTGGTGCGCTAGCTGATTTATCTCCTTTTGTCGAAAAGTATCCGGAAATGAAAGAAGATAACTTTTATGCCGGCGCTGTAGAAGCGGGTAAATATGATGGGAAATATGTTGGTATACCTTGGTACGTAGAAACTCGTGTTTTATTCCATCGTACGGACTTGTTGAAAGAAGTTGGATTTGAACAAGCACCAGCTACATGGGAAGAATTGTCTGATGCTGCACAAAAACTAGCGGCTCGTGGTGATGGAAAATATGGTATGAGTATTGACCACAAAGAGCAATCGTTAGGCTTTATGTTTGCAAGACAAAATGGCGCGGAGCTGTTTGATTCCGCAGGTCAACCGAATTTTACAGATGAAAAATTTGTGGAAGCTGTCTCTTATATAAATAGTTTTTATCAAAATGGTTCAGCTCCAAAAGATTTAGGAATTGATATTGTACCAGCGTTTAAAGAAGGAATTTTGCCAATGTTCATTAGTGGTCCTTGGATGATTAAATTAATTAAAGACCAAGCACCTGAAATAGATGGAAAATGGGCAATCTCCGTATTACCTAAAAAAGAAAATAACACTTCGCTTCTAGGTGGATCTAACTTATCTATTTTTGAGTACTCACAAAATAAAGAAGCGGCAGCAAAATTCATCGCCTTTATGAGCAAGCCAGAAACACAAATTAAATGGATGGATCAAACAAGTTCTCTGCCGGCTACAACAAAAGCATGGGAAAATGATGTACTTAAAAATGATGAAAACTTCAAAGTTATTGGTGACCAACTAAATGCAGCACAACCGATGCCGGTTATTACAGAATGGATGCCAATCAGTGAGACATACTTGAAGTATTTTGAAGTTATTTATCGTAACAATGCTGACGTACTGGAACAAATGAAATTGTTTAATGCTGATGCTGTTAAATTTATGAAGTAAGTAACACATTTCAAACAAACACTTCTTTACATGTTAGCTCTGTAGTGGAGTGGGAATTAACAGGCTGGTCTATGTAAGACCAGTCTGCTCTATATATGCCTATTACTGGTGTAAAAAGGAAGTGAGAATGACGGATGAAAAATTTTTTGAATAGAAGAGCACCATACTTTTTTATCGCTCCAACGTTATTGTTGCTCATTATGTTTTCTATCGTTCCTATTTTAGTTGCTCTAGTCATTAGCTTTACAGATATGGATCTAAGTGGTTTGGCTAATATTAGTTCTGTTACATTTACTGGTTTTGATAATTACAAAGAAGTGCTTGCTGATCCAGTGTTTCTAAAAGCAATACTTAATACTGTTTTCTATGTAGTCATCGGAGTGCCGTTAGTTTTATTATGCTCCTTATCGATTGCTATACTTATTAATTTAGGTACATCACGGCTGTTTAAAGCCTTTCGAGTTGTCTATTATCTCCCTTCTGTTACCAACATTGTCGCAGTAGCAGTCGTTTGGAGTTATCTTTATAATCCATCTATTGGTCTGTTCAACTATTTATTAGATCTCATCAACCTTCCAGCAGTCCCTTGGTTAACGGAACCAACTATTGCTAAATTGTCACTTATATTGCTCGCTCTGTGGAAATCTATTGGATTGAATATGCTTATTTTCATTGCAGCATTGCAAGGAATTCCAAGGTCTTACTATGAAGCGGCACAATTAGACGGTGCTAGTACTTGGCAGCAAATTACACAAATTACAGTACCAATGCTTCGGTTTGCTATATTCTTTGTTTCCATCACGACGATGATTGGCTGGTTACAATTTTTTGAAGAGCCATTCGTTATGACCAATGGAGGACCGCTGGATGGTACATTGTCCGTGGCGTTGTTTATTTATCAAAATGGATTCAAATTTAATAACTTTGGTTATGCAGCTGCAGGTTCATTCGTATTGTTCGTCTGCATCATCGTGATTACTTTAGTTCAGTTGAAATTACAGAAGAATGAATCAGATATGACTTAAGAAATGGAGGGATACCTTTGAGCGCGACAGCTACTAAGAAAAAAAAGGCGATGGTGACGCAGCAAGATCGGTTCATTCGAATCATCTCTGGAATTGTACTTTCAGTTGGTAGTATTTTGTTTTTACTTCCGTTCGTCTGGATGATTTTGTCTTCTTTTAAGCCGGAAGCGGAAATTGTACAAATACCTCCGACATTATGGCCGGAAAAGTTTTCGCTAGATAATTTTAAATATTTATTTGAAAATATGAACTTTGGTGTGTATTTACGAAATACACTAATTATTGTGTTGTTTTCATATGTTGGTTTGTTTTTTAACGCAATGGCAGGTTTCGGATTTGCCAAATATAAATTTAAAGGGAAAGATTTCTTATTCGTTCTTGTACTTGCTACGATGATGATTCCAAGCCAAGTTACGATGATACCTGTATATTTGATTTTAAATTCTTTTGGATTAACGAATACGATGATCGGGATCATCCTACCTGGTTTAGTAGGAGCGTTTGCTATATTTTTGTTCCGTCAGTTTATGTCGACCATACCTACAGAGTTGTTAGAGGCGACTAGGTTAGATGGGGCGAGTGAATATCGGACCTTTCTACAAATTGTATTACCTATTTCCAAACCTATATTGGCGGTACAAGCTATTTTAACCTTTATCGCTGGCTGGAACAGTTTTTTATGGCCACTAATTATCGCCAACGACGAAGGATTGTACACATTATCGGTGGGCTTGTCTTTATTGAAAGGACAATATACCGGAAACTATGGCTTACAAATGGCTGGAGCAGCGTTCATGGTAGTGCCAGTCATCGTTTTATTTACGTATTTCCAAAAACATATTATCGAAAACTTCACAATATCTGGATTGAAATAAAAATAAATTAGCCTTATTGATAGGACGTTGTAGCTTTGGAAAGGAGAACGGAAATGAGCATACTGAAACAAGCATCCAATATAAAGATATCAAAAGATGATGTGACATTTACGTTTTTAACGAGTGGGGATTTGCAACAAATTAACTATAATTATTTGCTTATTAATCAAGTGATTTCGAATCCATTGGACGGGTCACTACAAAATATATATTTGCGAGTAAAGGAAGATGGTCAATATAAGTACGCTCCATTATTAGGCGTGAAATCAAATAGTACGTTTGCCTATTCGGAAGAACAGGCGGTATGGACGGGTACTGTCTTCGGTATAGCCTATAAGGTAACTTTTACTTTGCAGCATGGACAAATGTGGTTTTGGGATGTTGTACTGCAAGGAAATAAGCAGGAAGTAGAACTGTTCTACGGACAAGATATCGGGCTGGCGGATGAAGGTGCAGTGCGTAATAATGAAGCCTATATGTCACAGTATGTAGGGCATTCTGTCTTTTCGGATGAACAGTTAGGATATGTCATATGCTCTAGACAAAATCAACCGATGTCGAGCGGTTTTCCGTATATTCAACAAGGTAGTTTAACGAAAGCAGTAGCATATACTACCGATGGTTTTCAATTTTTTGGGACGAATTATAAAGCAACTGATGAAATTATGGCATTAAACAATCCACAGCTTGCTAGCACTGTTTATCAGTACGAATTTGCCTATACAGCATTGCAGTCTCCTCCCGTTGTTTTGGATGGCGAAGCGCAATTTGTGTTTTATAGTTTACTTCAAGCCGATCATTCAGCAGCGATAAGTGAATTGGAATATAAGGACCGAGTAATAGATGCCTGGAAAACAGTACAACAGCAGCAATATTCGACAACGATGCATGCTGTACCGCAGGTGAAAATAAATGAAACGATTGGTGAACCGCTACAAAGCCCGTCATTGTCCTTTATGGAAGTAGAGCAAATGTATCCTAACCGCTATCATGAAGAATGGGATGGAGATACGTTGTTATCGTTTTTCACCGATACGCATGAACATATTATTTTGCCAGCAAAGGAAATTCGGGTCGAACGTCCGCATGGGCATATCGTCATGAGTGGTCATAATGATAAGTTGACGGACAAAGTAATCTCTTCGACTAATTATATGTATGGGATTTTTCACTCTCAAATTGTAATCGGAAATACGACCTATAATAAATTATTAAGTAATGCTCGTAATGCGCTCAATATGTTGAAAACATCTGGTCAGCGCATCTATGTGCAACTTGGTGCTACGTATCATCTACTGACGATGCCAGCCGCTTACGAAATAGGATTTAACTATACGAAATGGTATTACAAATTGGCGGACGATACACTGATCGTTACAGCTTGGACACATGCTAGTAAGCCGGAGTTAGCTTTACAGGTTACTTCTATTGAGCAGCGACAATATCGTTATTTGGTAACAAATCAAGTGGTGATGAATGAGCAAGAATATACGTTACCTTTTGAGATGGAGCAAACTAAGGCAGAATCATTGCTGTTTACTGCTAATGAAGCAGCTCTAAGCAGTTCTGTTTATCCTCATCTGCAATTCAAAATGGATATAACGGGCACTCGCTATCAATTGGCAGATGAACGAGTGTTTGCTAACCAGTTGAAACCTGGTTGCGCCTCACTTGTTGTCTTGCAGTTAGAGCCAACAAGTAGTTGGCAATTACAAGTATCCGGAGCTATAACGGAGTCTGGAGCACAACAGCAGGTCGAAGAAACGTTACCACAACCTATGATAGCGGAACATGAAATAGCACATTATCGTAGCTACTTGCTGCAATTGATGAATGGCTTCCAGCTGTCGCATCCTGATAATCAGTTGAATAAAAAAATAAGTAAATTCAATACACTCGCTTGGTGGTATACCCATAACATGCTAGTTCATTATTCGGTTCCGCATGGTTTAGAGCAATATAGCGGGGCTGCATGGGGAACACGTGATGTGTGCCAAGGACCAACGGAATACTTTATGGCGATGGGTAATCATGAACGAGTTAAAGAAATTATAAAAATTGTCTATATGAACCAATATGAGCATGATGGCAATTGGCCGCAATGGTTTATGTTTGATGAATATTATCGAATAAAACAAGCAGAAAGTCATGGCGATATTATCGTATGGCCTTTGAAAGTGTTAAGTGACTACATGCGAGCAACTGGTGATCTGACCATTTTACAGGAAAAAGTACCTTATACACGTGCAGATGGTGAACGTACAGCGGAAAGTCACTCTTTATTTGATCATATGAAAAAAGAACTGGCTTATATTAAAAAACATTTTCTACATGACACAGCATTGTCTGCTTATGGTGATGGCGATTGGGACGATACGCTGCAACCTGCTAATGCGAAGCTAAAACAATATATGATTAGTAGCTGGACCGTTTCTTTGACGTACCAAGTATTTGCGGAGCTATCAGCTATTCTGGCGTTTGCAGAAGAGTATGAATCGTTAGCAATAGAACTACAGCAGTTAGCTGGTGAGATAAAGCAAGATTTTCAACATTATTTGGTGAAAGATGGGGTAGTATCTGGATTTGCTTATATGGAGCAGCCGGAACAAGTCCGATTAATGCTACATCCATCGGATGATTCTACAGGAATCAAATACCGTTTGTTGCCTATGACACGTAGTATGATTAGTCAGTTATTTGATGAGGAGCAAGCGGCTGATCATTTCGAATTGATTAAAGAACAACTTTATTGCCCTGACGGTGTACGTTTAATGAATCAACCAGCGACTTATGCAGGTGGCGTAAGTCATCGTTTCAAACGAGCGGAACAAGCTGCTAACTTCGGTCGTGAAGTAGGATTGCAATATGTACATGCTCATATTCGTTTTATTGAAGCAATGGCTAAACTGGGTAAAAGCGATGAAGTGTGGAACGGCTTGGAAATCATTAATCCCGTAGGCTTGCAGGAAGCAGTGCCTAATGCAGATTGGCGTCAAAGTAATGCCTACTACAGTAGTTCCGATGGCAAATTTCCAGATCGTTATACAGCAGCCGAAGGATTTGATTTATTACGTACAGGTGATGTCCAGGTGAAAGGTGGCTGGCGAATTTATTCTAGCGGTCCAGGAATATATATGAACCAACTGATTTCGAATGCACTTGGTATTCGCCAATTTGCTGGCGATCTAATTGTTGACCCGGTACTGCCAGCGTCATTAGACGGGATGAATTTGCAATTTGAATGGCGCTCCGCTAAGTTTAACATCACGTACACTGTTCAAGGAAAAGAAGTGAAGCGTGTTACTTTAAACGGACAATCATTGCCACTTTCACAAGCGAAAGACAATCGTTATCGCCTCGGTGGTCAACGAATCCCGTATGAGCAAATACAACCGTTATTACAAGATGGTATCAACCAATTGCAAATAGAAATGAATTAGCTGACCAGCAAAGATAGGAGCGACTGGGTATGGTAAGTATTAAAGATATTGCCAAGCAGGCGGGAGTATCTATTTCAACTGTATCCTACGCATTGAATGGAAACCCAAAAGTAACAGAAGGAACGAGAAATAAAATACTAGCAGTTGCCGAGGAATTGAACTATGTTCCTAACGCAGCTGCTCGTACGTTAAAAATGCGAGAAACAAAAATAATCGGCGCGTTTTTAACTTCTTTTCAAGGATCGTTTTATGGTGAATTGTTACAAGGGATGAAAGAAGAAGCGAATAAACGTGGTTATGATCTCGTTATTTGTAGTGGAAAGCAATCGCATCGCATGTTGCCAGAGCGGTTGATGGATGGAGCGGTCATATTGGATCGCCAATTTGCTGATGAACAATTGCTACAATATGCGAAGCGGGGTCATAAATTAGTCGTGCTTGATCGGGAGCTTCAGCATCCTGGTATTGTGCAAGTGTTACTGGATAATAAAGCGGGTGGCACATTAGCGATTGACTATTTGATTCGTCAAGGGCATAAAAAAATCTATACTGTGACCGGACCAATGGCATCGTATGACTCTCAGCAGCGACTAGCAGCAGCTAAGTTAGCTATTGAGCGCAATGGAACGGTAGAGCATCACATTATATATGGTAACTTTGACAAACCTAGTGGTGTCGCAGCAGCAGAAAAAATAATGGCAGAATATACGGAGCCAGTTGCTGTATTTTGTTTTAATGACGAGATGGCAGTAGGAATGTATCGTGCTTTACAAGGTACCACCTATACAATAGGTAAAGATATTCATATCATTGGCTTTGACCATATTGATGTCTCTCGATATTTGCAGCCTAAATTAGCAACGATCGATTATTCCGAGCGTCATTGGGGTGCGGTAGCAGCGGAACAGCTCATTAAGCTGATTCAAGAAGAACCGGTAGAGAACGAGCGAATATATGTTAGTTTGGTGGAAGCTGATTCGGTCGGTGTAGTGTGACTACTTTTGCTGAGGAGAAAACTGTAAAAGATGCTGTTTAGTAAGTCTAAAACGAAAAGAAACGGAATGGAAAAAAAATACGTTTTTCCATTCCGTTTCTTTTGTCTTATCGTGTCTAGAAAAGTAGTGCGACGGTTTCTTTTCGCTTACGTGCATGTTGCTTTCATGTTAAAAAGCTGAATTTATACGTTTTTTCGTATGAAACCTTACGTTACTATCCACTTCCCAAGTCGTTTATACGTTTTTTCGTATAAAACCCTACGTTACTACTCACTTCCCATGTCCGTTTATACGTATTATCATACAAACGCTCCGCAGTAGCCACTTAAATCATGGCTTTGTTAGTGTTACTTTACACCATTGGAGCGACTATCTCTTATTCTTGATGTATTATTTCCGAGGTAATATTGTAACAATGAAACCGACTATTAGAAATTCAATACAAAAAATTTCAACAACTAAGTAATCATATTTCAAAAGTAAAAAACCCGAAGTTAATATCAAAGCTAACCCAATGCCGACCTTTTGCATGTGATCAATATTTTTTATGTATAAAAATAATAGGTAAACTAAAAGAATATCAATTACTATAGCGAATAATAAAAATGATAGCAGTGCAAACATGACATACCCCTCTATAAAATCATTTTTGAATAATATTATGATATACGTATTAAAATATTATCCTTTTTTATATTCAAACCCCATTATAATGCATAATTAACAATGTTGTATTATATATTTAATAATTGATGCTGAACACTTAATAAATATGAGAATGATAAACAAAAACTCCTACTAAAAGAACAGAAAAAATATCTGTTTCTTTAATAGGAGTGTTTTTTGCTTATATGAGTATAAATCATTTACAATTTATTATTTATTCAACATCTCGTATACTTGCTCCACGTCTTTGTCGCCACGACCGGATAAATTAATAATTATAATTTGGTCTTTGCTCATTGTTGGTGCTAATTTTTTGGCATAGGCTATAGCGTGGGAGCTTTCTAGTGCAGGAATAATACCTTCCGTACGGGAAAGTTCTTGAAAAGCAGCGAGTACTTCTTCATTTGAAATGGTATAGTATTCCGCACGTCCTGTTTCTTTTAGCTGGCTATGTTCAGGTCCGATACCTGGATAGTCTAGTCCAGCAGCGATAGAGTAGGTTGGTTTCGGGTTACCTTGCTCATCTAGTAGCACGAGACAACGAAAGCCATGAATAACGCCAGGCACACCTTCGGTTAACGTAGGTGCTTGGTCAGGCTCTACTCCAATTAAGCGAACGTCAGTATCATCAATGAAATGGGCGAATGCACCGATAGCATTACTACCACCACCTACACAAGCTATGACGGCATCAGGTAGACGACCTTCTTTTTCTAAAATTTGACGTTTAGACTCTTCACTAACGATAGATTGGAAGTGTTTTACCATGGATGGGAATGGATGTGGTCCTACTGCTGAGCCAAGTAAATAAAACGTATGTTTATAATTTTGTACGAGATCATTCAAAGCTTCGTCGACAGCGTCTTTCAATCTGCCTTGTCCTTTATGAACGGGAACAACAGTTGCGCCTAATAGCTCCATTCGGAATACGTTTAGCGCTTGTCGTTTTGTATCTTCTGCTCCCATATAAATCACACATTCCATATTAAACATAGCACAAACGGTTGCTGTAGCTACACCATGCTGTCCAGCGCCAGTTTCAGCAATAATTCGCTTGGCACCCATTCGTTTTGCTAGTAAAATTTGTCCTAGTACGTTGTTAATTTTATGCGCACCAGTGTGGTTCAAATCTTCTCGTTTTAAATAAATTTTCGCACCGCCCCATGCCTTGGTCAATTGTTCCGCATAGGTAAGTGGGTTTTCTCGCCCGACATACTCTTTCAAATAATATCGTAGTTCTTCATTGAAGGAAGGGTCTTCCTTGTACGTATAAAATTGATCGCTTAAATAATTCATTACTTCTTGTAGCTCGGGTGGTACAAAACTGCCACCAAATTGTCCGAACATACCTAGTTGTTCATTACTCATGAAAACCCCTCCGTGTTAGTACTTATTTATTATTGATCATCTAATAATCCTTTGAATGATTGACGGATAACGTCACCGCGACTAATTACTCCTACTAATACACCATCTTTTTCTACTGGAACTTTTTTAATTTGTCTTTTAGCCAACATAGTCGCAATATTTTCTATATCGGTATCGTGTTGTACTTTTACTATTTTTTTCGTTGCTAGTCGCATAACGTTGACATCTAATACTTCCTTAATGCGGTCTTCATAATTATCTTCATCACCTTGAAAATAACTAACTAGGAAAAACATATCGAGGATAATATCATCATGCTTACCAATATAACTCATTATATCCCCGTCACTAATAAAGGCAACAATTTGATTTTGTTCATTAACGACTGGTAGCCCACTAATATTATGATCGATAAACTTTTTGACAACCATACGTATCGTGTCATTTTCCTTCACTTTGAACACGTTTGGTATCATTATTTCATGCGCTTTCAATAGTACCCCTCCTGTTCCTACCTTTTGCAAGGTTAGCATCGTGGTTTTACAACAGCACATTTCATTGCGTCATCACTATTATATATGTATTTTAAACTGATTTGGGAATAGTCACAAGGAATAGAATTTAAATGAGGCGAAAATCATGATCTAAAGCGTACATAAATACTATTACCTTCATTAATTGCACTTGCACCGGTTTAAAAGGGCTAATCCCCTGCTACCTTCCATTCTAAAGAAGAATTTTATCGCTAAATGATGAATATCGAGGTAAAATAATTTCTAAGGAAGATTTTAAGTCTTAAGTGTGGAAAAGGAGCTCCAAATAGTGGTATCAGGCATCATTAACGTTATAAATCTTCTTTATATTTTCAAAAGGGCGTTTATTGGGTAAATAAGGTGATTATTCTTCGTAACAAGTAAGAAGTCAACATTTAGGATTTAAGATTTGGAATTAAGAATATAGCATTACACATAGCCTGTCGAGCGCTTCCGTCTTACCGCCATAGTTTCCACTATTACCTATACTAAAACAGTTCATTTTTGAATGTATAACAATAAATCAATCCCAAGTTAAGGTGATGAACTTGTTTCTTCACTATTAGTTAATTACCTTCCATTATTTATTTGAATTAGTTTCATTAACAAAATAGAATCGTTATACTCTAATGAGGAAAAAACTGTTTATTTTATATTTCTAACCTACACTGTGGTTGTTTTTTGCGTTGTTTTTCGATATTACCAAATGGGATAAACTGTTGTATAATCTAACCATCAGTAATAGGCAGACTATGGTGTGCAAAGGGGCGAATATAGTTATCGTGGATGATTTATTAGATTATATATCAGACGAACCGTTGAAAACAGCAATCATTCGAACAGGAAAGCTAATAGAACAGAATGAGTGGCTGCTGCAATTGACGGAACGATTAGAGCAATTACTCTTTGATGAAAGCGGAACCACTTCTTATTGGAATTGTTACTTGGAGCATAAAGCAGAGATTGATTCGCTACTAGAAGAAGATAAAGATTGTTATTTAGCGTATGTGTCTAAGGTAGCTTTTCCACGTTTACAGCAGTACTATGCTAGGCTTGGAATTCCACATCATATTATGGCTGCAACGTTAGCTGATATTGATTTGCGGGCGCACAATTATCGGATGATGTTTGGTGGCGTTGGTATTGATGATTATCGTTGGATGACCAATCATATAACAGGAAGAATTTTTCAAATTGGGCGTTTGCAGTATATTTATAGTAGAAAGTTTGCATTTAATAGTCGTATCTATCGGCATCGTCAAAGTGGGCTGCTGCTAAAAATTGCCGAAGGAAACTTATTTGTCGATGAGCAAGGTTTTATAACAAACGAGCAGCAAGCCGTATTTCAAACTACATTAATCGAAAATGAACATCAAGTCACTGGTAACATCATTGATGAAAAGGGTAATATAACCAATACGCGAGTAGAAATAGCTTACGCCAATTATGAGAATGTTGTACAATCAGGTGATGCGGTGATTGATATTCATATCCCCGCTTCCGGTAAAATGGAGTATAACGATTGTTTGGCATCGTTAGAAGCAGCATTTACGTTTGCTCAAACCTACTTTCCAGATATGAAGTTTCGTGGGTTTGTTTGTTCCAGCTGGCTACTTAGTGACGAAGTAATGGAGATGTTACCAGAAACATCTAATTTAGTACGTTTTTCTGGTTCCTTTATTCGTTGTGCAGGTCGTCATTCTGATCATGAATTGATTTATAAATGGATATTTGGAATGGACAAAGAGAAGCACGACTATAAAAGCCACGTTCCAATAACAACGTTACAGCGTGGTACGCATCAACTACTAGATCAAGGACGCTGGTTTGAAAAGAGAACAGGATTTATAACACCAGAAGTATTTTTGTAGTGTAAGAAATGGTGATGTATTTGAGCAGGATGAGGCAATGAAAAAAGGCAGCCAGCATATGGCTGCCTCTACCATATGCTGGCTACGTATAACAAGGTACGGTGCTGTCTTCATGATTACTGCAATGCTTTTCTAACGATAGGTGCCACTTTGGTACCTAATAGTTCTATAGCACGCAATACATCTTGATGTGGCATTGTACCAACGTTAATGTGAAGGAAAAAACGGTTAATACCAAGGTTTTTGTGCAGTAGAATAATTTTCTCTGCTACATATTCTGGTCCGCCCACGTATAGCGCACCTCGCAAACTACAAGCAGCTTCAAATGATTCATACGTATAGGGTGGCCAGCCTCGCTCCCGACCAATGACGTTCATTTGTGCTTGCGTTGGCGGGAAAAATAGTTGCTGCGCTACTTCATCCGAATCGGCTAGAAAGCCATGGGAATGGGTTGCGACTAATAGTTTATTTGGATCATGACCTGCCTGTATACCAGCTTCTTTGTACAATTTTACTAATGGTGCGAAGCGTTCTGGCATACCACCTATAATAGCAAGTGCTAATGGCAATCCGAGCTGCCCTGCTCTAATGACAGATTCTGGGCTGCCGCCACTTGCAATCCAAACTGGCAGTGGCTCCTGAACAGCTCGCGGATAAACACCTAAATTATCTATCGATGGTCGGTGTTTCCCTTGCCAGCTAACCTTTTCGGATTCTCTAATTTTTAAGAGCAACTGCAAATGTTCTTCATATAGTTCGTCGTAATGCTCTAAGCTGTAACCAAATAACGGAAATGATTCAATAAACGAGCCTCGTCCCGCCATAATTTCGGCACGACCACCAGATAAACCGTCTAACGTTGCATAGTCCTGATACACACGAACTGGATCTGCCGATGATAAGACAGTTACTGCGCTAGTTAATCTAATATGTTTAGTTGTCGCAGCGGCAGCAGCTAAAATAATGGCTGGAGCGCTACTGGCATAGTCTTGTCTATGATGTTCGCCAATGCCGTATACATCGAGCCCTACTTGATCCGCTAATATCATTTCTTCCATTGCGTGTTGTAGTCGCTTGGCATGGCTCATTTTCTTTCCGGTTTCCGGATCTATTGTTGCTTCCAAAAAAGTGCTAATCCCGATTTCAATTACTGGTTTTGACATGTAGTTACACTCCTTATTTACAGTAATAACTGCTAGCAGTTATATTATACTTTAATAAGTAAAGTAACTCAATATTATAAAGGTTTGTACTATGATGTATAATTGTCAAAATATCCTTGAATAAAAACAATCGGTGTTCCTTTGTCACCACTACCTGACGTAAGATCAGACAGCGAGCCAATTAGGTCGGTTAACTGACGTGGTGTTGTCCCTTGAGAATCCATTGCCCCGACAAGATCTTCTTGTTTATTGTTAATGTACGCTGTAATAGCTTCTTGTAGCTGCTCACCGCGTAGATCAGCAAAATTGTTATCTGCCAAATATTTTAGCTTCACTTCATTCGGAGTACCTTCTAACCCTTTAGTAAATGCAGGTGACACGACAGGATCTGCTAACTCCCAAATTTTACCCACAGGATCTTTGAAGGCTCCATCGCCATAAATCATTACTTCTATTGTTTTTCCAGTAATCTCTTTTAATCGTTGCTGAATCCCATCGACAATTGGTTGGCAATCACGTGGAAATAACTTCACACTATCTTCTGTAGATTTATTAGATCCAAGTAAACCATATTGTTCGTTAAATCCACTATTATTGATGGATGCATTTAATATATTTTCCAAGTTATAAATTTTTTCTCCGCCATTTGCTAGCAAAATGCGTTTTGTTCGTGCTCTAGTATGCACGTCACATGTTAATACGCTCGTCGTATATTCCAGTATCGTTTTTGGATTGTTAGAAAATATAATTTCGCATTCTGTTCCACATGATTCCACAATCGAGCGGTAATACTCAATATAGTCAACTCCAGTGAAGCGATGTTTATTATATCCAAAGTGCTGTCTAAATTCCGTTTCTGTTAACACATCTGTCCAAGGATTCACTCCTTTTACATCCAGCTCATCCATATCGACAAGGTGATTACCAACTTCATCGGCTGGGTAGCTAAGCATCAATATCACTTTTTTTGCACCCATGGCAATACCTTTTAGACAAGTTGAAAAACGATTACGGCTCAAAATAGGAAATATAACTCCTACTGTGTCATCACCAAACTTGCTTTTTATATCTTCAGCAATATGGTTAATGTTCGCATAATTACCTTGCGCTCTTGCTACGACAGATTCCGTAATACTGACAATATCTTTATCTCTTATAGTAAAGCCGTCTTTTTCTGCAGCTTGTAATACGCAGTTTACAACGATATCTTCAATGTTATCGCCCTGATTAATAATCGGACTCCGTAATCCTCGTGATACAGTTCCTACAACTCTTTCCAAAATAATCGCTCCCTATAAAATGGAATTTTAGTCTAAACACGAATGATTTGTTAATTCCCTACTTGTAATATACATGATTTTGCTGGTATAAGTAAAATGAATAATATGTATGATACCTATAAGGGGTGGTTATATGATCAGTAAACTTGATTTGTATCGCATATTTGTAAAAGTTGCTCAGTCCGAAAGTTTTTCGGATGCAGCCAAACAATTGTTTATGACACAACCGGCTGTTAGTCAATCTATTATGCAGCTCGAGCGGGAATTGGACACTCGTTTGTTTTATCGCAGTCCGAAAGGAGCTACGCTTACGAGTGAAGGACGTTTATTGTTCGAGTATATCCAATCGGCCATGAGTTTGATTCATACCGGTGAGCAAAAAATATTGGAGTTCAAAAATTTGACGATTGGCGAATTAAAGATTGGTGTCGGCGATACGATTTCTCGTTATTATTTGTTGCGTTACTTAGAAAAATTCCATATCAATTATCCAAACATCAAATTTAAAATAATGAACGCTACCACAATGGAATTATGTAGTGCGCTAAAAAGTGGTAGTTTGGATATTGCATTTTGTAATTTGCCATTAGAGGATGCAGCGCTTGAGCAGCTGCCATGTTATGCAATTGAAGATATATTCGTTGTTGGTCAGCAGTATCGATACTTGCTGGAGCAGTCACAAACGATGGATATGATCATACAGCTGCCGCTTATTTTTTTGGAATCAAAATCTAACTCACGTAAATATGTCGAGGAATATATGGCTAGCTGTGGCGTATCACTTGCGCCTGCTTTTGAACTTGGTTCACATGATTTACTATTAGAGTTTGCAAAAATAAATTTGGGCGTGGCATCGGTTATTAAACAATTTTCGTTAGATTATTTAGATAAACAATTAGTGTTTGAAGTGCCGTTAGTGAAACCAATTCCAAGCAGAAATATAGGGATATGTTATTTGCGGAATGTTCCTTTGTCGATTGCTGCTACTCGTTTTGTAGAGATGATCAATGGTGACAATTCAAGTAGTCATTTGTCTTAATAGCGTATCTGTGGCACTATGATAGGTGAATGTAGGGAGAAGGAGGTTAAAAGATGTCACAATTGCCTAATTGTCCAGCGTGTCAATCACAGTATACTTACGAAGATCGTGATATGTTAGTTTGCCCAGAATGTTCGCATGAGTGGGTTGCTGGAGCGGAACAATCAGTAGAGGAAGAGCAGTTGGTTATTCACGATGCTCATGGTCATCCACTACAGGATGGGGATTCAGTTACGGTTATTAAAGATTTAAAAGTAAAAGGTAGTTCTACTGTATTAAAAGTAGGCACTAAAGTAAAAAACATCCGTCTAATTGATGGCGATCACAATATTGATTGCAAAATTGATGGCTTCGGTGCGATGCAGTTAAAGTCGGAGTTCGTAAAGAAAGCAACAAACTAAATAGGTAGAAGCAATTAAAGCATTGTGCAGCCCTCTATTGTAGCATCTTTTGTGATCAGTAGAGGGCTGCTGCTTTTTATTGATGCTCCGTGTAATACAAATAGATCGCCTGTGTTCCTTGTTCGTTATAGCCAAGTTCGGCTAATTGTTTGTAGATTTGTTCCGCTAATGCTAGCCCAGGCGTTTGTAAATTCATCTCATTAGCAGATTGTAAAGCGATCCCCATATCTTTAATAAAGTGTTTAATATAAAAACCAGCTTCAAAGTCATTTTGTATCATGCGCGAGCCCAAGTTACTAAGTGACCAGCTGCCTGCTGCACCAGTAGCAATACTTTGTAAGACAGTTTCAGGCTGTAAATTTGCAGCTTTAGCATAAGCTAATGCTTCACTGACACCGATCATCGTGGAGGCGATAGCGATTTGATTGCACACTTTTGTATGCTGTCCAGCGCCAGATTTTCCTTGATAAACGATCGTTTTGCCCACTATTTGTAATAACGGAAGTATGCTTTCATAAGCTGCTTGCTCGCCGCCGACCATAATAGATAAGGAAGCATTTTTTGCTCCAATATCACCACCTGAAACAGGAGCATCCAAACTATGTAGTTTGGCTTTTTTGCTTTCTTCATTTATGCGACTCGCTAATTGTGGGCTGGAAGTTGTCATATCGATGAGATATGTTCCTTGTTTTGCATGATATACCAAACCATTTTCACTTAAATATATTTGTTCTACGTCATGCGGATAGCCTACCATCGTAATGATGACATCACAGTTTTCTGCGATTTGTTGTGGAGAGGGCTGCCAGATAGCGCCTTTTGCTAATAACTCATGGGCTTTTTCTTGTGTGCGAGTATATACATGTAGTCGATAACCAGCTTGTAATATATGTTCGGCCATACTTTTTCCCATTACGCCAAGCCCGATAAAGCCAACAGTACTAGTTTCAGGTGAAATGAACATGCTACATATAAGCTCCTTTCATTGCTGCGTGTAAACTATTTTAAAAACATTTTAATTAAACGCAATCCATTTTTTAAATTGGGATAACGAAACGGTATATCAAACTTTGTCGTCTGGCGTAACACTGCTTTTTGATGAGAAAATAATTGAAAGCTATGTTGTCCATGATAAGCGCCTATCCCGCTATTGCCGACACCGCCGAATGGTAAATAAGGATTAGTGAAATGGTAGACCGTATCATTAATGCAACCGCCACCAAAAGAAAGCTCATTCATCGTACAGGATTGTACTTGTTTGCTTTCGGAGAAAACATATAATGCGAGCGGTTTTTCATGTTGTCTAACTTCTGTTATAACGGTATGGAGATCATCATATGTTAGCATGGGAAGCAGAGGGCCGAAAATTTCTTCTTGCATAATAGGTTGCTGACGTGAAACTTCCGTTAAAATAGTAGGTGCTATTGCTTGAGTAGTCCGGTCATACTGTCCGCCATATGCAATAGTAGGTTCTTGCATCATTGCTACTAGTCGATCGAAATGACGTTCGCTTACGATGTGAGCGTAATTTTCATTTTGCAATGGCTGTTCGCCGTATAGTAGCTGTATAGCACGTATTAAATGTTCGGTAAAAGCTTGCTGCACAGATTGGTGAATATAAATATAATCAGGAGCGACGCATGCTTGCCCTGCATTCATAAATTTGCCCCAAGCTATTCGTTTGGCTGCCAAAGCTAAATTAGCATCTTCATGCACAATACAAGGGCTTTTTCCGCCTAATTCAAGTGAGACAGGTGTAAGATGTTTTGCTGCCGCTTCCATTACAATTTTCCCAACTTGTTCGCCGCCTGTATAGAAAATATAATCGAAACGCTCTGTTAATAAGGCGGTGCTTGTGGAAGCACCGCCTTCGATTACAGTAACATGTTCAGGGGCAAATGTTTCTTGGATGATAGCAGTAATCACCTTAGATGTATGTGGTGTTAATTCTGATGGCTTTAGAATGACACTATTGCCGGCAGCCACTGCGCCAATCAGTGGGTTTAATGCTAATTGAAATGGGAAGTTCCATGGCGAAATAAGTAAAGCTACACCGTAAGGCTCTTGCTGAATATAACTACTTGATCCCAAATGAGTCATTGGTGTTCGTACTTTTTTAGGCTTCATCCATGTAGCTAGTCTTTTCAAGACAAAAGTAATTTCACTTAACACGATACCAATTTCAGACGAATACGCCTCGAAAGCAGACTTATTCAAATCAGCATGCAGTGCCGTCGTAATTTGTTGTTCATAATTACGAATCGTGTTAGCCAACTGTTGTAAAGCTACTTTTCGAGCCGCATATGAACGCATATGTCCTTTATTGACAAACGTACGTTGCTTTTCAATTAATAACTTGTAAGCTTGCATCCTATCACCTCATTTGCAACGATAATTGTACCATCTACGTATACTGTTCGCTTTGTAGTGCTATTATCCTGCTTATAAATACGGCAATCATTAAGAAAGTTGTAGATGGTACGTTTGCTAATATAATTGATAGGAGTGAGGATTGTAGGGTGCTTATTAGTTTCACTTTTAAGGTGTTCTAATTTCAGCTCTCAAAGCAGTTTCTAATTTTTCGTTTAAGATTTGTTCTTTGCGAGATATTTCTCGTAACGTCTGCCGAACGCTTTCGTTAACAGCCAAAATGTCGTTTATGCTGGCAGGCGGTGTTAAGTTGTTACCAGGTAAAGTACCTAAAACGTATTGTAGCTTCTCTCCTTCGGCATTAATAATATGACTTAAACCCATTTCTTCCATAGCAATTGATGCGATGATTAAATTAATGACATCCTCTCGATTGATGGATATCTCGGGTGTAATATCTGGAATGTTTGGTTGTGACATACGATCACTCCTCTAATTATTATAGTCAAGCAAGGTAGCATGGAGGGTGGTACTTATCAGCAAGACGCTTTAAATAACACACAACGAATGCCTCAATACCTAATCTATGTAGTTAGCAGGGGAATAGAACCGAGATGGATTCGAATAAAAAAAGAAGGGGTTGTTCAGAAAGTTAGTAAAAATGGACGGAGTATGGCAGTTGAGGAATATGGAAGTTTGAATTTTGAACAGTAACTAGAAAGCTAATTTAAGAGCTTCGTGTTTATATGGAACGAATGCTATTTGGTTAAAGCTTTCTTGGGTTCGTAGCTTATTGAACTACCTTATCGTGAGATTGTGCATCCGACACAACGCAACAGGATAAATTTTATACGATAAATCGTATAAACGTACAAGTACAGCCGGTTGAAATGTACGGTTTGTTTGATAAAACGTATAAAAGTGTATGTGTAGCTGGTGAAAATGTGCGGTTTGTATGATAAATCGTATAAACGAGCGTATAAAGTAGGTTGAAGAGTAAGTTTCATACGAAACATCGTATAAAGATAAAAATAAAGACAAAAATAATGGAACGGATGAATTGGAATATAATTTTTAACTTCATTGGCACGTAATCTACGGAAAGTAGCGGGTATCCGTCTTGTTACTTTTCTGCAATAGCAGCTGTAAGCTACATAAATAAGTTGGACGGAAAACGGTGCAGCATCAAAATCTACCGTTTCTCGTCCAACTTTTTATTTTGGGGATTATTGGACAGCCCTTCGTACTAGAGTCTAGCGTGTAGTAACGTGTTGATCGAACCGCCTCTTGTAATAATGCGAATAGCTTCAGCTAACAAATCAGAAGTGGATAGCTCAACGAATCGATCGGGTGCATCTAGCCATTCAATTGTATCTGTAACAACTACTTCTTTAATATTTGGATGGTCTAGTCTGTCCATCGCGTTGTCAGAAAAAACAGCGTGAGTAGCACAAACGTATGCATCTTTAGCACCGTTATTTTTTAACGTGTTGACGACATTGACGATGGTGCCGCCAGTGTCGATTAGATCTTCAATAATAATCGGAGTCATACCTGCTACATCACCGATAATATGAGTAATTTCAGCTTTGTTATGTTCCGGACGATTTTTGATCATAATAGCGAACGGACAATTCAACAGAAGTGCCAACTGTTCCGCCGTTGTTGCACGACCAGCATCTGGAGACACGACAACCGGATTCTCAATATTTTTTGTTTTCAAATATTTAATAATTAGCCCTAGTGCAGTCAAATGATCTACTGGTATTTTGAAAAACCCTTCAATAGGATCGGCATGCAAATCAATCGTAATGATTCGGTTAGAACCAACGGTTGTTAAAATATCGGCAACCATTTTGGCAGATATCGGCTCACGTGGAGCTGATTTTCGTTCTTGCCGCGCATAGCCGTAATAAGGGATAACTAAATTAATGGTACGAGCAGAACCACGCTTTGCAGCATCAATAAGTACGAGTAGTTCCACTAATTTTTCGTTAATTGGATGTGACAGTGCTTGTACAATAAAAACATCACAATTACGAATAGATTCTTGATAAGAAACATGAATTTCACCGCTAGAATGACTCGAAATAGCGACTTCACCTAGAGGTAGCTCCAATCGATGACATATTTTTTCGGCTAGCTTGCGATTGGAAGTTCCAGAAAACACTTTAGTAGTAGACATAATATCCTCCTTGAAGGGACGCAACGATACAAAGATTATTTTACTGCATTCGATTTAAACACACTATCTATTATAGCCTGTTCGGTTTGTGGCGAGAAGCTTCTTTGTGAAAAAAAGAAAAATATAAAAAAACAGCCACGTTGTTATTTTAATAAAACGTAGCCGTAGTTGTATTATGCTGATAACTTTCGTTCATATCTGCGTTGTAATGTTTGCTTTTGGTCAACGATAACATCTGCTTTACGCTGCATCATATTATTACGAACAAGTGCAAAGATGATCAAGGCAGTACCGTAAATTTCAAATGCGCTAATGTTATATCCTTGAAAAGCCATAATAATAAAAGTAGTAATAGGAACAGCATTGATAAATAAAATACCGTTAATCGATCCAAGCATTTTAATACCTAAATTCCAGCTTAACAATGCAACTAGACCAGGGATAAGAACCATAAAGGCCATTTCGTATTTAATAGCAAATAACGTTTGGACGGTTGGTGGTGTTAGCAAACCACTGATCGATGCCACACTGACTACAACGAAAGAAATGATGCTGCCAAATATGCAAGTTAATGTAGAATAACGAAGCGTAGACCAGCTAGCAAACTTTTCGCCACCCATAGAGTAAAATACCCAACTCACGACTGCGATGACCATTAACAATAATGGTAAAATATGCTGACCCAAACTTTGGAAGAAAGCTACTTTTCCATTGGTAATAACTAACAGCGCTCCTACTAATGCAAGAAGTACACTTGTTATCGTATAGCGTTTCGGTGCTTTTCGCGTGGCAACCCATACGATGACGACAGAAATCATAGGCATTAATACTTCAGAAATGGAAGCGGCAATACTGCCCGGCTCGCCCATCATCGATTGTGCTGCAAAAATACACATATTATAAACTGTAAAAGCAAGTGTTCCATAACCGATCAACTGCCACGTTTTACCTTCTAACTTAAATGCCTTTTTTCCTTCTTTCACTAACAACAACACGGTTAAAATAATAGCCACCAAAAAATAACGTATAAAGGAAAAATAAAAGGGATCAATTTGTTGCAAAGCGATATGTGATACCGGAAACATAGCACCCCAAGAAATGCTGGCGATGAGGCAAAGTGCAGCACCCATCCACATCGTTCGTTTATTCATTTTTTTCGCTCCTGTGTCAGTAATAAAATGGTTAAATACTAATCCGACAGCGTTATTACGCTCTTTTTTCGTCACTATACATGGTATGCTCAAAAAACTTAAACGTAAAATGATTAAAACTAATGAGTAATATCATTATTAATGATATTATGGACGTAATCTGTTTTTGTTAAATACTTTTATAAGTACGATTAGCGAGGTGCAGTAATGGAACTGAATGACCTTATTATATTTGAGCAGGTGGCCATAACAGGAAGTGTCAGTAAAGCGGCGGAAAATTTGAACTATGTACAATCTAATGTAACGGGGAGAATTAAACGATTAGAGCAGGAACTGCAAACGTTACTGTTTGAACGGCATAAACGAGGTATGGTTCTAAATGCAGATGGAAAAAAACTATTGGAGCACGTTCGTGATATATTGCAAAAAGTTGATGAAGTAAAGCTGATGTTTAGTCCTACGACTTCCCCATCGGGTATATTGGATATTGGAATCATCGAAACGGTTCATGCCCTTCCAGCTATTTTGCACGCTTATTATAGTAAATATCCCGATGTTGACCTATCACTTGCTACTGGCGTTACAGCAGAGCTGCTACAGGCTGTTCTTGATATGAAATTGAACGGAGCATTTGTTACTGGACCGATTACTCACCCCCAAATGGAGCAAATAGAAGTTATTCAAGAGAAATTAGTGTTTGTAACGAGAGAAGCTGATTTTCAGCTAGAGGATATAACAATCGTCCCTTTATTATTGTATAACAAAGGTTGCGGTTATCGTGGAAGATTAGAAAGTATGATGCAATTGCAAGGAATTGTTCCGAAGCGAGTGATGGAGTTTGGAACGTTCGGTACAATTATCGGCAGTGTTGCGGCAGGTATTGGCATTACGGTTCTTCCAGAATCATCTGTGCAGCAATATGCGGCGGAAGGCAGTGTTTATCTACATCCACTGCCATCGCCGTATGATGATGTGACAACTGTCTTTATTTGGCGCAAAGAAGCATTTATGACAAGAACGTTACAATCTTTTTTGGATGAAATCAGTTAGTCTATAGGGAAATAACCATTACACGTTAGAGATAGATTGGTGGATATCTGTTAAAATGGTGTGCAATTGTGTGTTGAAAGCTTCATAATTACAGCTTTGTTCATATATCGCTTCTAAGTCACGCTTGTATGTGGCGGCTTCCTCTAATTTTGCTGTAGCTGCTTTAATCATTGCTTTATATTGTGTTGTAATGATTTCTAATGGTTCAGCAATTTGACTATCAGCGTCGGGTTGCATGCATAACTCATATAGATCAATTGTAATATCCGGTGCAACTGGTACGTAGGCGTGTGGTGGTGTACTATCAAAAATGGCGAAATTCAATTCACGGACGATGACCATATCAATACTAGCGGAATCAAGCCCGCAGCGGTATACTTCGCTATCGTAACCGAGCGCATTTGCTTGAGCAGCTACTTTTCGCAGTATTGTTGATTTTCCTGACCCGGCGCGTCCCTTCAAATGATACTTTTGTAATCCAGCGGTTATCGATGGAACGAAATCGACAGCACCTTCGGCGGTTGCTGTACCGAGTAACCGAACAACTTGCCGGGGAGTCGTAG
Organism: Paenibacillus yanchengensis; assembly: GCF_042684845.1. NCBI lineage: Bacteria > Bacillati > Bacillota > Bacilli > Caryophanales > Paenibacillaceae > Paenibacillus > Paenibacillus yanchengensis. The sequence goes on from NZ_JBHUMH010000061.1 coordinate 95,833, forward strand.
TTTTTGGTGTAGCATTAGCAAATAATAAGTGTAAATAGTCTTCAGTAACTTGATTCGTTTTCGCGAAATCGATATATGGTCGATATAGAGCTTCCCAATCATCGTGGATGCGTAGAGCAGTCGCTAGTAGCGTGTAGGCTTCATTTTTTGCACTAATGATTTGTTGCGCAAGCTGCTCCGTTTTTTTGGAATGAGTCAGTAATTTTTCTTGATCGCACGCTTGATCTAAATGATAGGAAAACAATAATTTTTCAGACCAATCAATCGCTGTGCTACTATCGTGTGGATTTGAATAGAGGATAGCAGTGCGTAGTTCCGGGAAAACAATACCGTCTAACAAGTCAGCTTGCAGGGGATGATGGAGAAACCAACAGGTGGATTGGGATTGCATTTGTGTAGCGATGAGCTGTAATAGGATGGAAATAGATTGATGCATCGTACCTTTTAGTTCAACGACATGATCGATTTCTTGTAGAGAAGAAGCTAGTTCGTTAGTAAGTCCACCAGCAGTATTGGCAGTTGCCATATAGTGAATGGCATTGCTTGAAGTGCTCACGAATAGGTCACGCCCTTTCTTATAGCTAGATATCTGTTATATAGTATTAACCAAGTTGTTATTTTGTGCCCAGAAAAAGATAAGTGATAGTCATTTCATTTCATTCATTTTATTTCTATGGTATTATTATATAGCGTAATTTGTAACATCCATTTTCATTGAGAGAGGATTAAGCCATAATGAAAACCATTTACTCTGGTAAAACGAAAGATGTTTTTGAGTTGGATAACGGGAACTATTTGTTGAAATTTAAAGATGATGTTACTGGTGAAAACGGAGTATTCGACCCAGGTGCTAATACGGTTGGGCTAGTTATGGAGGGAGCCGGAAGAGCTGGTCTGAATATGACGACGTACTTTTTCCGCAAACTGCAAGAGCAAAATATACCCACCCATTTTATTGATAGCGACTTGAGTGAAGCGACAATGACTGTTATTCCTGCTACAGTGTTTGGAAATGGGCTTGAAGTGATTTGCCGTTACCGTGCAGTTGGTAGTTTTTTACGTCGTTATGGCATGTATGCTCAGTCTGAGCAGTCACTCGATGGATTTGTGGAAGTTACGTTGAAGGATGATGAACGTGGTGATCCGCCGATTAGCGAAGATGGGTTAGCGATGTTAAATATTTTGTCATACGAGGAATATGCCCAATTAAAAAGGTTGACGAAACAGATTAGTGATATTGTTAAAGCTGAGTTGGCTAAAAAGGGCATTGAACTATATGACATTAAGCTGGAATTTGGTCGCCATGGTCAAACAGGAGAAACAATGTTGATCGACGAAATTTCTGGCGGAAATATGAGAGCTTATAAAGATGGACAATATATAGAGCCACTTGAGTTAGAAAGGCTGTTGTTTGCAGAAGGATAGGAGGAATTGCTATGCATACAAGCGATAGTTTGTTACAGCAGTTAGAAGAAGCGGGCATTGATCGTACTGGAACGTTACTCATGCACTCGTCTATGAAACAAATTGGAGATGTGGATGGTGGAGCAGATACTGTACTTGATGTATTATCGGAATATATGAAGGATGGATTACTAGTATTGCCGACACATACATGGCGAGATATTAATCCTGATAATCCACGTTATTACGTAGAGACTTCGCCCGTATGTGTTGGTATATTGCCGGAGTTATTTCGGAAGCGGTCAGGGGTACATCGTTCTCTGCACCCTACCCACTCCGTTGCTGCTTTAGGTACTGATGCAGAGCAGTTTGTTGCCGGTGATGAGCGATGGGATACGCCATGTCATCGAAATTCGGCTTGGGGTAGATTACTTGATCGTCAGGCGACGATTATTCTAGTCGGAGTTGATCAGAAGCGGAATACGTTTATTCATGGTATTGAAGAGTGGGTGGATATACCTGGTAGAATGACCGATGATCATCAAATGTTAATTACTGTTTTGCCCGATGGTACAGAAATATCGGTTCCTTCGCGTCGACATTGCGGTTTATCATGGTCGGAGCATTTTTGGAAAGTAGAACAATTGTTAGAGCAGCAAGGTGCAATCTATCGGGCACAGCTGGGTGATGCATTGATGTGGGTTTGTGATACTGTTAAATTAACGGAGCAAATTAGCGAGTTGTTGCATAAGTACCCGGATCTGTTTTCCGATAATGAACCGTTAAGTTTTCATACAGGACAAGCATCGGTTGAATCTCATTCATAAAATAATATAAATGCAAAGAAGCGCAAAGCAAGATGTAATAATCATCTTGTTTTGTGCTTCTGTTTTTTTTGTTACAAATAGGGAGACGGAACGTACTAGTAATAATTAGGGAAGTTGACATGTTTCCTGTTCATAATAGCTGTTCACTATGGGAGGTTGTTAGATTGACGAGAGAAGTGTTACAAGTCCAACTAGAAGAAGCGGGATATGAGCTTGGTAAGCCAATCGTTCACAACATAGATATAACAGTGGCAGAAGGAGAAATGGTTGGATTAATCGGTCCGAACGGAGCGGGTAAAAGTACAACAATAAAAGCGATTCTTGATTTGGTAGATTACAAAAAAGGCAAAGTACACATTGGCGGAGCGAAGCAACGTTACGCGTATGTACCAGAGCAACCGATTTACTATAATTATTTGACGTTATGGGAGCATTTGGAGCTAGCTGCGGCAGCTTTTGAAATAGAACAACAGCAATTTAAGCAAAAAGCGGAACAGTTGTTGACGTTATTTAAGCTTGAAAGTAAAGTACATCATTATCCAGGGCAGTTTTCCAAAGGAATGCAGCAAAAGTTAATGCTTATTATTGCTTTTTTGCTGGAACCTGATGTTTATATTGTCGATGAACCGTTTGTTGGATTAGATCCAAGGGCAACGATTGATTTACTGGCGCTGCTAACGATGGAGCAACAACGTGGCGCCGGAGTGTTATTATGTACTCACGTGCTTGATACAGCAGAGAAAATATGTAACCGATTCGTATTGTTGCATACGGGGACGATTGTGGCAGAGGGAACGTTTTCGCAAATCCAACATTTAGCCGAAATGGACGAGCAAGCGACATTATTGCAATGCTTTGATCGGTTAACGGAATAACGGTTCAATAAAGGAAGTGATGCTATGAAAGTATTTTGTATATTCGGTCAACGATTGATAGCAAACGCTGTAGTTCATTTGAAAGCTTGGCGGACCAGTTTGGACTGGACAGTATGGCTTTACATTATTATTCCTGCTGCTGTCATAGGGATTGGGATGTACCTTGAATTATGGACAAGAGATATATCGGCCCCACTAGAAAGTATAAATACTATTTATATATTGCAATTGATCATGGCGCTTATTATTGCTACTGGACGACTTCGCATATTTGTAGAAGCAGCAGATCGTCTATTTTTGATGCAACGAAAAAGTTGGTTGGCTGGGCTAAAAGGTTGGAGCTATATTTATTCCTATTGTGTATGGGCACTACGTTTAGTGTTGCCTTTCCTTATTGCTCTACCGTACTTAATACGAATAGAACAATTGCATTTGGAGCAAATATGGCTATTATGGATCGTGAACTGGTTACTGCAAATGATAGTCGCTACGCTAGAGCATGGGATCAGCGCTAATTATAATCGAATAATGAAGTATATCGCATTAACGATTTTATTTCTTATACAAGCAATTATCGTTATTTTGTTACCTAATTATCTCATCATGTCAACAATGATAATACGTTATAGTTTATTCATCATGATTAGTTTGTTAGCGATTGTGTGTTCAATTGTTATATGGCGGTTGCCTTTGCGGATGGATCATGAAGTCAAACGGAGCTTATCTGCGCAACTATCATCAACGAAAATACTAATTAGTCAATCTGTATCTGTCAAAAAGATAAGTACTCTTCGTCGCCCATTAGTGTGGCGCTCGTCTGAGCGAATATTTAAGTCTTCTCATCCGGCTGTTATGTTGGCAGAAATGCGTATAAAATCGTTTGTACGGGAGCTAACGTATTTACAAAGTTATCTAGGTTTCATGTCAGCTAGTACAGTGGCACTAGTATTGGTACCGAGTAAAGGAGCCATCGTTTTATTACCATTATTACTTATCGTTGCTTGGAGCTGGATAAATTGGCAAAAAGCATCGTGGATGCAGGAATCGTTTATTGGGCAGTTCAAATGGTCGATCGTGATACAATCGTATGCGAACAGCATTGTTCGTTTTTGGATACTGCTACCTGTTATTATTTGTTGGTCGATACTTGCTGGTATGAAGTTTGGTGGCATCTTACTGCCCCTGTTGTTAGTTATTGCAATAGTAGCTATATGATACGTGTTTCATCACTTAGAGTGGAGAAACTATCGTAGCATGAATCAGAATTGAATCGTGTCAATTGTTGTTTTGAGTAAACACTTGTTTTCTATAGTGAAGTTTGCGAAAATAACAGCAGAACTAGCAGTATTGGAGAGTAGATAAGAGATGGGTAAAGCGTCAATATATGGATTAACATTAGAGCAGCTGGAAAGTTGGCTTGGACAATATGGTCATAAACGTTCGCGAGCACGCGCTGTATGGGAGCAGTTGTATCGGGAGCGAGTGCGACAGTTTCCAGCTATGGCAGAAATAAACGATAGCTGTCAACAATTGTTGCAGGAACATTTTATAACAGAAACATTAACGGAGCATACGAGACAAGAATCAAGTGATGGCACTATTAAGTTTTTGTTCAAATTACACGATGGTAATTTGATCGAAACGGTACTGATGAATCATAAGTTCGGTATGTCGGTATGTGTGACGACGCAAGTTGGTTGTAATATCGGTTGTAGTTTTTGTGCGAGTGGATTGCTGGCGAAAAGTCGTGATTTAACGAGTGCGGAAATAGTGGAACAGGTAATGCAAGTACAGTTCTTTTTGGATCAACGTGGTGAGTCTGAAAAAGTGAGTCATATTGTCGTAATGGGGATTGGCGAGCCATTCGATAATTATGACCATGTGTCTAACTTTGTTCGGGTGATGAAGGATCATCGAGGTTTGGCGATAGGGGCAAGGCGAATTACAGTATCTACGAGTGGATTAGTACCGAAAATTAAGCAATTTGCCGATAGTGATCTGAACGTCAATTTGGCGATTTCTTTGCATGCACCGAATGATGAATTGCGTACGAGAATAATGAAAATCAATCGAGCATATCCGTTAGAGAAATTGTTTGATGCGATGGATTATTATACGACAAAATCGAATAGACGAATTACGATAGAATATATTTTGCTCAGAGGTATTAACGATCAGCCAGAACATGCACTACAATTAGCAGAGCTGATGCATCCTCGAAAAAAACATATTAACGTTAATTTAATTCCTTATAACCCAGTGGATGAACATAGCCAATATGAGCGAAGTAGTAAGGAAGACATTCGTCAATTTTATGATGTCATGAAAAAACAACAGATTAGTTGCAGTGTTCGCTTAGAGCATGGTACGGATATTGATGCTGCTTGCGGACAATTACGCAGTAAACAAACACAAAAAAAAGTGCAAATAAAATAGTGAAAAAAACAAGATAGCATCCCATCTATGTAAGGGTGTTTTCATTGCTCTCTATGGCATTATTAGGAGGGAAACAGAAGTAATGGATAATTTGCAAATAGGCTCATTCGTACTAAATTCGGATCTTCTCGTTTACTTAGTGGCAGGTGCGATTGCGGCGCTATTGATTACGTTTCGTAATAAAGAAGCAGACTACAAGGAACAATTTAGCTCTGTTGCCTGGAATACGTTGCTGTTGTGGATTATTGTCTGGAAAGGTAGTTACATCGTATTTGATTTGAAGTCATTTGCTGCTAATTGGCAGTCTATTCTTTATTTTGATGGTGGAACCGCTGGTTTCGTACTAGCGGCAGTCATCGGTAGCATCTATTTGCTACTTAGTTTCTTTAAGCACTCTAATTGGAAAATTGCCATCGAAAATATGTTGCTATATGTATCAAGTTGGCTTGTTATTTTTAGTTTGTCTCGTATTGTTTGGGGGCAAGTGGTGACACTGACGCATTATGTCTTACTTATTCTCTCATTAGTACTGGCTTTGCTTCTTATGCGACCGGCATTTCAATTGACGAAGAAAGCAGTACCTCAGTTGTTTGGTGTGCTTCTCGTAGCAGGCTTGATCGGTTACATTGCCTATGAACAAGTGGAATTAAAGTTGCGTGTACCTACTGCTGTTAGCGGAGCTGAAAATGTTGGCGTACGAGTTGGACAGACTGCTCCCAATTTTACAACGGTGGATTTAACTGGAAAAGAAGTGCAGCTAGCAGAATATCGTGGAAAAACGGTGTTACTTAACTTTTGGGCAACGTGGTGTTCGGTGTGTAAAGCGGAAATGCCCCATGTCCAAAAGCTACATGAACAATTAGATGAAGAGAAATACGTCATTCTATCCGTAAATTCTACAAGTCAAGATAGTGGGATGAAACAAGTCGAAAAGTATATTTACGATAGTGAATTGACGTTCCAAGTCGTATTGGATGAGTCTGGTCAAATAATTAAAGATTATCGGGTGCGAGCTTATCCGGTAACGCTTATTATTGCCCCAGACGGTACCGTTACCCGTAACCATACCGGAGCAATTAGCTACGACCAAATGAAAAAAGCGATGGAAGACGCTGCGGAGAAGTAGTCGAGAACGAACGTGAACAAATAATCATATTGTTTCATTGGAATTCTTTTAGAATTGCTACCCTGTCTGTCTAATTATGATAACATACCACTATTCGTTAAGAACGCAGAAACGAAGGAGTGGAATGTACAAAGATGGATTTAATGAGAATGAAATTTACGAGAAGGAACAAATTATATTTTGTTGGACTAATTTGTATTTTGTTATTAGTTACTCCGATTCAAGCATTTGGTCAGGAGAAGCAAGGAGAAAAGGGTTTTTCTGCTACATCCAAGATTACACTTTTATTGAATGATCAGCCGCTTGTTTTTGAAGAGCCTCCGGTAGTGGAAGATGGCAGAGTGTTCGTGCCAGCACGTTATGTTGTTGATTACTTTGGTGCAACAATGGAATGGGTGAATGATAAGCGAGAGATTGTGATTATATCAGCTCTTGGAGAGCGACTTGTGTTTGGAGCGGATAACCCTTATATGATTTTTAATGATCAATCTTACTTTATGGGCGTCGTTCCATCGATTGAAGACGAGAAAATTTATTTGCCGATTCGACATTTAGCGGAGTTTTTGCATATGGATGTCAGCTGGGATGCAGAGAATCAAGTGGCAAGCTTTAAGCAAAATACTGTACACGCGTTGAGCGAATTAGATACACCTGAAGAGTTAGCAAAGCGTTACGATACATCGGTGGAATTGTTACTTGAGCGCAATAATTTGAAGCGAGCTACTGATATAAAAGCGGGAGAAACTTTGAAGGTAGTCATTCCGGAAATTATGGAAGTGAAAATAGATCCCAAGCCTTATTTTGCAGCAATAAAGAAAGAAAAAGAAAAAGCTGAAGCGGAAGCAAAGGCGAAAGCCAAAGCCGCCGCGAAGGCAAAGGAAGAAGCTGCTGCTAAAGCTGCCGCACAAGCACGAGCAGAAGAAAAACAGCAACAAGATCTGCTGTTACTAGCGAAAATTGTGCAAGTGGAAGCGGGAGCGGAATCATATGCAGGGCAGCTGGCTGTTGCCAATGTTGTAATGAATAGAGTGAAAGATAAGCAGTTTCCTAACACGATCAAAGGTGTCGTTTATGCACCGAACCAGTTCCCTCCAGCCCATAATGGGTTACTGGATAAGGCGACTCCTGGGAAAAAGGCATGGCAGGCTGCTGAAGCAGCTATGGCAGGAGAGAATAATGTCAAAGGGGCACTTTATTTTTACAATCCAAAAGTGACATCAGGTTCCTACTGGAATAGTCTCACTTTTATAAAAGAGATCGGCACTCACCGGTTTGTGGGGCGTTGATCAAAAGCAAGGGATTCCAATATTACATGTTGGAATCCTTTTTTCATGCATTTCTAAAGGTTTAATTAAGGTTTTCTTTAAACTGTTTTTACGAGTAGCTGTTATACTTTGCGAAAAGGGAAATAAATCGGAGGGATATAAGGTGATTCATGTTGAAGGTGTTAGTCACTATTTCCAAGTGGGGAAGCGAGGGAAGGAGCGAAAAGTTCCTGTCTTGCACGATATTAACTTCTCCGTAGCGAAGCAAGAAATATTAGCAATTGTTGGACGAAGTGGATCAGGGAAGTCGACGTTACTTAATTTAATGTCTGGCTATACAAAACCGACAAGCGGTTCGATAGAAGTAATGAACAAAAAGATAAGTGAAATGAATGAAGGGAATGCAGCCCAGTTTCGTTTGGAACATTACGGATTTATATTTCAAAGTTTTCAGTTGATTGCCGGAATGACGGCGTTCGAAAATGTGGAGTTACCGTTAACGCTCAAAAAAATGAATACACAGGCGAGAAGAAAACAAGTGCAAGAAATGTTGGAGCGATTTGGCATAGCAGAATTCGGTAGTCATTATCCTGGAGAGCTGTCTGGTGGACAACAGCAGCGGGTTGCTGTCGCTCGAGCTTTAATTTTGCAACCACCTATTATATTAGCGGACGAACCGACAGGTAGTTTGGATAACGAAAACGAAAAGCAGCTACTTACGATCATTCAGCAGCTCAATCATGAGTGGGGCACTACATTTGTTATTATTACGCATGATGAAGAAGTAGCATCTATTGCTCATCGTACCATTACATTAAACGACGGACGTATAATAGCAAACGTGCCAGCTCATCGTGAAATTGGAGGGTTACAGTCATGACTATGCGCGATAGTTTGCAGTTTGTAATGCGAAATGTGAAGAAAAATAAAACACGATTAATGATGACTGTACTGGCTACGGCAATGGGTTGTTGTTTTCTGATTGTACTTTTATCAGTAGGTATTGGCTTCAAACAAAGTATTGTCGATCATATGGTAGGAGATAGATTAGTTACGGAAATACAAGTACATGGCAAAATAGAAGGCAACAACAACGATATTACGACCAGCGATATGGAAAAATTTAAACAATTGCCTAATATAAAAACGATTACGTACAAAAACTACGTGCAACAAGATTTATTACCTAAGTTAGAGGAGCAGCTGTTATCGAATTCTCCAGTTATGCAAGTTGATTTTGCAGCGGAAGCGATAGCTGGTTTCAAATTAAGCGCAGGAGTTATGCCCAATGCTGAAGCAGCAGAAGTAATTCTAGGTTACCATGCTATCGAGGATACAAGTAATGTCATTGGAAAAACGTTAGAGCTAACCGTTCATTATCATGAAGATAATAAGGTGAAACAGCAGATCGTACCAGTTGTTATTACAGGAATTAGTGAAAAGCCCTCTCGTGAGTGGCAGCAAGATACGATGATTTATGTGGGAGAGCATACATTGCAGCAAATTGAACAACTAACCAAGACGCAGTTTGGTCTGCTGCCACCACTTGCTGAGGAGCTGGAACAGTTTTTAGAAGGACAAGCAGTTGAGCAAAATGGTAATAAAGTTGTGTTCGATGAAAAAGATTTGCCAGCTATCCCAAGCCCGACGGATGATCGAATCTATCAAAACGTTACTATCGTTGCAACGCATATGAAGCATGTCACGAAATTATCAGAGCAAATGAAAGAACAGGGCTATTATAATTATTCGGTAGTTAGTGAGTTAAAGCAATTAGATGTCATTTTTACTGTGATTACCATTGGTCTCTCTTTTATCGGTATTATCGCTATTCTCATTGCTTCGATTGGTATTTTTAATACAATGACGATGGCTGTGACGGAACGATATCAGGATATTGGTATTATGAAAGCGATTGGGGCGCATCCTGCTGTCATTAAGCGAATATTTTTGTTAGAAAGTGCTTTGATTGGTTTGCTAGGAGCAATAGTGGGCACGATAGTAGCGTATATTATATCTGGCGTAGTAAACTGGGCATTACCGATAGCTATTGAAATATTTATGGAGCAAAAGTTGCCAAGTGGATTTACGTTTTCATCTATTCCCTTTATATTAGTATTATCTGCTAGCATATTGTCATTAGTAGTAGCGATGTTGTCTGGTTATCGACCAGCAAAAAGAGCGACTCAAATTGATGTACTACGTGCGTTAAGAAGAGATGTTTAATTCCAAGGGGGCAATGTAGATGAGTATTAAGTTGGACATGGTAGGTATTGTAGTGGAGGATATGAAGCATACGCTCCAGTTTTATCGTACGTTAGGATTTTCTATAGCAGAAGAATGTAATAATGAAAATCATGTAGAAATAGAACAAGGCGGAGTCAGACTAGCATTTGATACGAAGCAGGTGGCGGAATCCGTTTTTGGAGAGTGGGAGCAAGCAGTAGGGCATCGTATTGAACTTGCCTTTTTGTGTGATAGTCCAGTTGCTGTGGATGAAACATATGATCAGATTGTGGAAAATGGATTTACTGGGCATCGTGCGCCTTGGGATGCTTTTTGGGGACAACGCTACGCTATTGTACAAGATCCAAATGGAAATTTGATCAGTTTATTTGCATAAAAGAGGGAATTTCCTACAGTTACTTTCATTAAATAGTATAAATTTCAACAAAATGGTCTGTTATGTCGCTCTGTTAGGTATTATAATGGTAGGAAGGATAGAATAGTATTACCCATAAATAGGGATTAAATGGATTCTATTCAAATACGTATATATTTACAGGAGTGTGACGATCAGTTGGACGATATTCCCATATCATTGCTCTTTGTACTAGGAGCCTTGATTATACTGTCAGCGTTTTTTACATCACTTGAAGCAGCGTATACGCATGTGAGCAAGCTGCGGTTGCGTCAATTTGCCGATGATAATAAGCGAGGCAGTAAAAAAGCAATGTATATCGTTGAAAGGTTGGATGAAGCAATAGCAACTGTATTGCTGAGTAATTTAGTTGTGACCGTAGCAGCTGTAGCATTGGCGACAAAATTATTTATTAAAGCGTTGGCTGTTACACCGGGACTTATTTTATCGATAGTTGTGATGGTACTCGTATTGTGGGTGGTTGCTACTATTATTCCGCGAACGATTGGCAAAGTTTATGCAGATGGCTATGTTTTATTGAGTGCAGCACCACTCTATTATTGGTTAAAGCTGATGACGCCAGTTAATATTATTTTCGGTGGCTTGCAACGGCAAGTAACGAAGATGCTGTCTAAACAAAATACGGTTGTGCAGACGATTACGGAAGATGAGTTAAAAGCTATCGTGGAAATAAGTGAAGAAGAAGGCGTTTTGGAAAAAGAAGAAAGAGAACTAGTTAATCGCTCATTAGATTTCGATGAAATTTATGTAGGTGAAGTGTTTACGCCTCGTCCGGATATGGTTGCAATTGAAGTAAATCAATCCATTGATCAAATAAAAAAAGTGTTTTTTAAAGAACGACTATCACGTATTCCTGTCTACGAGCAAGATATCGATAATATCATTGGTATTCTATCTGAGCGCGAGTTTTTTTCCGAGCTGTTATTGTATGGAACTACAGATATTCGTCAATTACTTCGCAAACCAAAGTTTGTCGTGAAATCGATGCAAATTCCAACATTAATGGTAGAACTGCAAAAAAGCAACGTTCATATGGCTATCGTTATTGATGAATTTGGCGGTACTGCTGGATTGATTACGTTAGAAGATATATTGGAACAATTAGTCGGAGAAATATGGGATGAACATGATGAAGTTATTAATTTGTTTACCCAAATTGATGAAACAACTTACGAAGTAAGTCCGCAAATTGCACTAGATGAATTCGAAAAATTGCTTAATATTCCACCGATTGAAAGTGAGTTTTATAATTTAGGTGGCTGGATTTTTGGTAATACAGATCGTATTCCACAAAAAGGCGATACATTTGAATATGAACATGTGACCTTAACGATAGCGGAAGTGGAAAAAAAGCGCGTCAAAAAAATAATTGTCAACGTGCATGAGCCGCAATCGGCAGTAGAGGATTAATATAAGTATGGAAAAAGCGTATAGTAAGCAGAAGAAGCTTTAACATCTTTTGCTACGATACGTTTTTTTCTTGTTGACTCTCACGGAACGTTATACTTTATAGTTGCAAATAAGAGAGGAGGAACAGAGGTGTTAAAAGTAAGTGAACTTGCGGCGCTAGCAAAGATTAGCGTTAGAACGCTACACTATTATGATGAACTTGGTTTGTTACAACCGACGATGATTACAGATGCAGGGTATCGTTTATATTCGGATGAGAATATAGAAAAATTGCAACAAATATTGTTTTACCGTCAACTAAATATACCATTGAAACAAATTAAACGATTGATGGATGATCCCGATTATGATCATATAGCAGCTCTAGAACAGCATCAGTTGATGTTGTTGAAAAGTAGAGAGCAATTAGATATTTTGTTATCCAATTTGGAACAAACTATTTTGGTAGCCAAAGGAGAGACAACGATGAGTAAGGAAGCAAGATTTGCTGGTTTTTCATTTGATAATAACGAATATGAACAAGAAGCAAGTGAACGCTATGGAGATGATGCGGTTGATGATGCGAACAAGAAGGTACAAGGCAACAACAAAGCGTTTGGAGAGCAAATGGCAGACCGAATGAACGAGTTATATCGGGAATTGGCAGAGCTTAGAGCGCTAAATCCACGTTCTGAACAAGCACAAACAGCGATTGGTAAATGGTATACGATGTTGAATGAAATATCGACATATTCGCCGGCAATGTTTCGTTCTTTGGGAGAAATGTATATACAGGATGAGCGTTTTACAGCGAATATCGATCAATTTGGTACAGGTTTAGCGTTATTTATGAAAGAAGCGATGGACGAATATGCTACACGATTAAAAAGTGAACGATTATAGTTTGAACAAAGCTTCCTTCGATGGTACTTGTTTCGCAAGCCATTGGAAGGAAGCTTTCTTTATTTAGTAAATTACTATTTAAATCACAGTTAGAGCTGATTATGGTAATAAAAAGCCGAGCGCCGTTTTTACTTTCGTTAACGTTTGATTTGCCACATGCGCTGCTTTGGTAGCTCCCTCTTTTAAAATAACATCTAACTGTTCCGAGTTTACAATTTCAGCATATTTTTCTTGAATAGGAGCCAATTCGTTAATAACGACTTCAGCCAAATCTTTTTTGAAAGCACCATATCCAAGTCCTACATAGCGTTGCTCAATTTCAGCTATAGAAAGATGAGAGAATATGGAGTAAATTTCAATCAAGTTACTTACTGCCGGTTTATTTTCCCAGTCATAGCGAACTGTAGCATCTGAATCTGTCACTGCCCGAGAAAACTTTTTGCGGATAACGTCAGCGCTATCGAGCATCATCACGTAGCTGTTGCCGTTCGGGTTACTTTTACTCATTTTTTTGGAAGGATCATCTAATCCCATAATGCGCGCACCGAGTTCTTCAGTAATTGGTTCTGGCAAAGTAAAAGTATCACCAAAACGATTATTAAAGCGAATAGCGAGGTCACGAGTGAGTTCCAAATGTTGTTTTTGGTCTTCTCCAACCGGAACGTGAGTAGCTTGATATAGTAAAATGTCGGCTGCCATAAGTGCAGGATAAGTAAATAGTGCGGCACTTACACCGTCTTTACCTTCTGATTTTTCTTTGAATTGCGTCATGCGGCTCATTTCGCCAAAGTGCGAAATAGTTTCCATAATCCAACCAAGCTCAGCATGTGCAGAAACATGCGATTGCATAAAAATGGCGTTTTTCTGTGGATCAACACCAGCAGCGATATAGAGTGCTGCAATATGGCGTGAACGTTCGCGCAATTCTTTCGGATCTTGTGGGACAGTAATGGCGTGTAAATCCGGTACGAAGAAAAATCCAGTATACTCTTTTTGCAAGCGAACAAACTGGCTTAATGCTCCAGCAAAACCACCAATATTAAGCTCTCCACTTGGTTTAATTCCTGATAAAATACGTTTTTCTGTCATCATAAATAGCTCCTTTTTTTGTTAATAGTGATTTTATTGTAAATTTAGCTGCATGTTTAGTTGATTTAAAGCACAAAAAAGCTTCATCCCCTATTTTGTTATAGATAAGGGACGAAGCTATTACTCCGCGGTACCACCCGAATTCAGTCTAATGATAGACTGCGCTCATACGAACAAACTGCAAATGTCAGTTATTCGTTGTCTTCGATAACGGTGAAGTGTGCCGTCAAAGCCTACTCGCTACATAGGTTTGTTAAAAATACATTCCCTTATGCAGTGTTCAGTTTGAAGCGAAGAGATCCATTCATTGTAGCAGTTGTGTCGATCCTTGCACTAATCGTCGACTCGCTTGAACAACTATCCAACAATTACTACTTCTCTTCCTAGCTGTTTCCTATGTCATTTTCATTATTGACAATAATAACGGTAAATAAAATGGAAGTCAAGGACTGCGGATTATCGTTTACGTTTATTTTTTTCGTAAAGCACTAATCGCGACAATGATAAAACCTAAAACAATGATTAAAGCAGAGATGATTTGTGTCGATTCTGAACGTGCTGAAAGTAGTATAAATCCACCAATTATTGTAATTTCTATGCCTAGAATAGCTATTAAGATTGGGTTGAGCTGCGTTTTATGTTTCGTTATATCATACAAAATAAATATGCCTATAAGCATCAAGATAATGATTGGAGCTGCAAAAGTAGATGTAGCCAAAAATATCCCTCCTTTGGCGGAAAGTATGTTTCAATACGGATTATTATATCTAATAAAGGGAATTTTAGCAGTAAAATTCAGGGGGAAATTCAGGACAAATAAATTTGAAGATATCAAAATAAAAGAAGTGTAAATCGAATAAACTGTCATACTTCTTGTTATTGGGAATACACTTCTTCTGTTGTTGTATTTTATTATTATATAGCAGCAGTTCGAACAGGATTCATTGATGAAGTTAAATAAATCGCGTATTCTTCTGTCTTCAACTCTAGTTCTTCTTCTGTCATTTTCATAACGTTGTAGATAGAAAACACAGGTAAGAAGCTAGCGCCGATTGTATGGGCAGTTACCGCAAAAGGACGCAGCAATTGTTCTAATGGAAACAAGTTATATCCTTGCGCACTATAGGCAAAATCAGATCCACCAGCTGTAACAGCAAGTCCCCATTCTTTTTGATGCAGTTTATTGCCACCTTCTCCATACGCAAAACCGTAGGTTAATACTTCATCAAACCAGCGTTTGAGTAGACTTGGGCAACTATACCACCAAATTGGGAATTGGAAAATAATGCGGTCGTGTTCTAGCAATAATGCTTGTTCTTTGCTGACATCTATTTGCTGATTGTTCGAATAAATGGCATATAAATCACGAACTGTCGTTGCATGTTCTTCTGCTTTTTTCATCAAGGCGATGTTGGCAGTTGAATTGGTATGGAGCTGTGGATGAGCAACGATTACTAGTGTTTTACGATTGGTAGTTGTAGTGATCATCTGTTTTTTCACTTCCTTTTAAATAGGGGTGGGCGTTGACGCCCGTTTTTGGCTATGTAGTCAATATATCAAATCGTTTTTCACTGTTAGGTGATAAATATCACAGCACTACAATTGCTATAATAAGTACAATGTAAGTAAGAAAACAGTGTGAATCCATTCACAACTGAAAAAGAAAAAGGATCCAGGGAGGAACCAAAAATGAAAAAAGTAGGTCTAATTTTATTAACACTAATGTTGTCAGCTACACTTGCTGCATGTGGAGGCGACAAAAAAGAAGAAGGGGCAAACACGAATCAAACGCCAACTAATACTGCTACAGAAGCACCAACAAATGCAGGTACGGACACTGGCACTGCTGAAGCAGAATTGAAAGATGGCGCTTATTATGCAGAAGGTACAGTAGATGAAAAATCTGGTTGGCAATATGTTGTAGCGTTGAAAGTAGAAAACGGAAAAATTACTAACGTGAATTGGAATGGATTAAACAAAAATGGTGGTTTAGATAAAAAAGCACTATCTGAGTCTGGTGAGTATGGTATGGTGGAAAAAGGTAAAGCAGTTGCTGAATGGCATGAGCAAGCAGCGACGATGGAACAGTTTGTTATTGACAAACAATCGGTAGCAGATATCGCTGTTAATGAAGAAGGAAAAACAGATGCAGTTTCTGGCGTTTCTATTACAGTAAGTGACTTTGCAAAACTAGTAGACGATGCATTGAAAGCAGGTCCGGTAGAAGCTGGTGCATATAAAGATGGACACTACAAAGCAGAAGCAGCTGATTTTGATGAAAAATCTGGCTGGAAAGCGACAGTAGATGTAACAGTAATGAACGGAAAGATTGCAGCAGTACGTTGGAACGGTGTGCATAAAGACGGTGGCACAGACAAAGTTACTCGTTCTACAGCTGGTGAGTATGGTATGAAAGAGCATGGTAAGGCAGTTGCTGAATGGCACGAGCAAGCAGCATTAGCAGAAAAATTCTTACTTGAGAAACAAGATCCTGCTGCAATTGCAATTGGTGATGGCGGCAAAACAGATGCTATCTCCGGTGTAACTATCGCAGTTAGCGAATTTACAGAACTAGCAAG
The DNA here is from genome assembly GCF_042684845.1 of Paenibacillus yanchengensis. Classification (NCBI taxonomy): domain Bacteria; kingdom Bacillati; phylum Bacillota; class Bacilli; order Caryophanales; family Paenibacillaceae; genus Paenibacillus; species Paenibacillus yanchengensis. Next base: position 112,388 of record NZ_JBHUMH010000061.1, read on the forward strand.
TAAAGCGTTGGAAGGCGCGAAGTAAACGAAGAAACCGAACAAGGTGATAATGTGAGGTTGGGGAGAGAATGACAATGAAGCAAATTATAGTATTGGGTGGCGGTTACGGCGGTATACTAGCTGCGAAGAAATTAGCCAATCAGCTTCGTAAAGATAAGGACTATAAAATAACGTTAATTGATCGTAAACCATATCATACGTTATTAACAGAACTTCACGAAGTGGCTGCGGGTCGTGTTGAAGAGGATTCGATTCGCGTTGATTTGAAAAAAATATTTTCTGGATTTCGTAATGTAGAAGTTTTATTGGACAACATTGATAATATCGATTTTAAAGCGCAAAAACTGCAAGGAGCAAAGCAAAGCTACGCTTACGATTATTTAGTTATCGGTACAGGTAGCAAGCCGACTTACTTCGGCATTAAAGGTGCAGAGGAACATGCTTTCTCACTATGGTCGTATGAAGATGCGATTACATTAAAAGATCATATTTTAACAATGTTCCGTGAAGCAGTCAAACAACATGATCCAGAAGTACGTAAAGAAATGCTTACATTCGTAGTCGTTGGTGGCGGGTTTACTGGGGTTGAAATGATTGGTGAACTAGCCGAGTATGCAGAACAACTAACTAAAGAGTTCTACGTCAATCCTGATGAAGTGACTTTGCATGTCGCTGATATGGTAGATACTATTTTGCCAATATTACCGAAAAAATTAATTGCTAAATCAGAAAGACGTCTACGCAAATTAGGTGTTAACATTATTACTGGTAAAAAAATTACAGAAGTTTCGGAACACGGCGTTCAAGTTGGCGATAAATTTATTAAGTCAAAAACGGTCATTTGGACAGCTGGTGTTGAGGGATCTGATTTAGTCGGCGATTTGGACATCGAAAAGCAAGGTCGACAACGAATCCAAACGAATGATAAATTGCAAATTCCTGAGCATCCTAACGTGTATGTAGTCGGTGATAATATCTTCTACATTCCAGAAGGAACGGATCGTCCGGTTCCTCAAATGGTGGAAAATGCAGAGCAAGCTGCACCTCTTGCTGCGATGAATATTGTAGCTGATATTAAAAATAAACCTAAAAAATCGTATAAACCGACGTTCCACGGGATGATGGTTTGTATCGGTAGTCGCTATGGAGTGGCACACGTTGGTGTACCGAAGTTTATGGTGCCGCTAAGTGGTTTCCTAGCGATGGGAGTAAAGCACTTAATCAATATGTTCTACTTGTTCCAAATTTGCGGATTTAATAAAGTATATAGTTACGTTCTACATGAGTTCTTCCACGTGAAGAACAATCGCAGCTTCTTCGGAGGTCATTTGGCGAAACGTTCTCCGAATTTCTGGTTATTCCCACTACGTATTTTTGCCGGGTGGATGTGGTTTAAACAAGGGTTTGACAAAATAGGTAAAATAATAGACGATCCAAAAGCAATGTTTCTTATTCCAGCAAAAGCAGCTGACGGCACATCAGCCGCTTCTGCAGCCGGAGCGACAGATGCTGTATCAGCGGCATCGGATTATTCAGCGGAAGCATTGTCTGCTCTTCCTGTACCGGACTTTATGAAAGGTATAGTAGATTGGTCGATGGACCTTATGTTCTATACAGCAGATGGTGGATATACATCACTTGCGTATATTTTCCAATCAGGTATGGTATTTGCAGAAATGATAGTTGGGGTGCTACTAATCCTTGGATTATTCACTGCTCCTGCAGCAGTTGTATCAGTAGGTATGGGAATTATGGTTTGGGTATCTGGCATGGCACCAACCGAAATGCTATGGTACTTGGTAGGTGGAATTGCTTTGATCGGTGGTTCTGGAAGTACGCTAGGTCTAGATTACTACGTATATCCTCGATTGAAGAAAATTTGGCGGAAGCTACCAATCGTTCGTCGATGGTATATCTACGCTGATTAATTAAGAAGGTATGATGTTGGGAGCGTAATGTGTCTTACGACCATTACGCTTTCTTTACGATAAATTGCTAAAGTTTTGAGAGGGGCTGTTGTCATGGATAATAAATTGCTTATAGATACGGTAGCATTGGTGAACGACTATATTCATAAACAAACGGATATAAAACTGGATATTAGTGATCGTTCCTTGCAAGAACTTGCTGATCTTATTGGCAATTATCAGATGACACGCTCACGTAAAATGACAGTTTTATCCTGTTGTATGTTACTGTCGGCGGGAATAAGGAAGCATAGTAAGCTTCCTGACCAAAGTCAAAAACAACTAGCACGTAAAATTTTGGATGGCGATTATTTAATCGGACTTATTTATAAATTAGCGATTAGTCGCAAAGAGCAAAAACTGCTGACTAAGCTAACTCCTATTTACAAAAAAGTGCAGCTGCAAGTAGTAAAAGGATTGCCAGTTGAGGAAGTTATGACGGAGTTAAAGCAAGAGATTAAAGTATATATGGAACAGCAAAGTGCTTAAGGAAGGAGCGGAATTTGATGTTAAGTAAACAACCATTGTATGAACAGCTCCATTTATCTTTAGAGGAAATTAATGAGATGTTACTAAACATTATCCGCTCAGACCAAGAGCTAGATCATACATCTGAATTATATTATAGTATCGAGCGGATGATTGCAGCAGGCGGCAAACGACTGCGACCGATTATGACGCTTATAGGTGGACGCTTCGGAAATCCGGAGCGTATTCATCTTGTTTGGAAAGCTGCTGGCTTACTGGAGTATATGCATATGGCGTCTCTAGTTCATGATGATGTTATTGACGAATCGGAGCTTCGGCGCGGCGAGCAAGCGTTACACGCGGTTACCGATATTGAAACAGCTGTTCATGCGGGAAACTATATGATAGCTCGAGCGCTTGAATGGTGCAGCGATGAAGAGCTACTGGAAGAAGATTTTTTTACAGGTGCAGAGCTGGCAGCACTCATAACGGAGTTATGTGTAGGGGAATATAATCAGCTGCAACATCGCTTTGATTTTGATATGACATTTGAACAATATTTAGAAAAAACAAAACGAAAAACAGCATTGTTGATGGGAGCATGCATGTCTGCAGGGGCGAAAGCGGCAGGTGCAGCGGAAGAAGTCGCCCAAAAGCTGTACGAGTTCGGGGAATCACTGGGAATAGCGTTCCAAATTTACGATGACTTGTTGGATTTTACGAGCAAATCTGAAGAAATAGGTAAACCAGCAGGAGCTGACCTACGAAGCGGACAACTAACGCTACCAGTACTCTATGCTTTGGATGACGAGAAACAAGCTGTAGTGTTACGTGAGTTGCATGAAGCATCCCAAGAAGAGGACTTTGCAATAGCTGTCCAAATGATCGAACAAAGCGACGCACTCGAACGCAGTAGACAAACAGCACAACAATATGTAGAGCAAGCCGAGCACTGTGCTTCTTATTTTGCTGATCACCCACACTACTGTGATTTGCAAGTACTTGTGCAGTATTTTGCTCATGCAGCTAAACCAAAGCAGTAAATATTACCAAACAGGAACAAAGGGGATGTCCAGAAAAGTTAGTGAAAACTGACTATAGGACGCCTCTTTTTTGATTAATTTTTTTGGATTACATACTGGAAAAATGTCTTTTTTCTAGCATGGAAGTTTGGATGATGCATGGTAAATAGTAATTGTAAAATGGGAGTGTAGATGATAGATGGTAAGTGGTGAAAAGAGTGATGGATGATAGATGGTAAGTGTTGAAATGAATGATAGATGAAGATTGGTAAGTATTAAGTAGGTAGATTACACAATTTTTTTAAAGGCTTCTAGTGGAAACTGAAAGGATTTCATACAATTAATCGCGCGGAAGAGATGGCACTACATAACAGGAGAATGTTTATAAGAGAATTTATATGAAAAGCATGTGCAGCCAGTTGAGCGAAAGGTTTGTGTGAAAAAACGTATAAACGGTCATGTTTAGACGGTTGTGGGGAACAGTTTGTGTGAAAAAACGTATAAACGGTTATGTTTAGACGGCTGTGGGAACGCTTTGTGTGAAAAAACGTATAAACGGTCATGTTTAGGTGGTTGTGGAGAGCGGTTTGTGTGAAAAAACGTATAAACGGTCGTGTTGAGGCGGTTGTGGAGTCGGTTTGTGTGAAAAAACGTATAAAGAGGAGCAGACCACGCTACATTCCTATGTAATCACAAAAGTATAAGTATAAAACAAGTCAGATAGAAAAACACCATGTTTATCTATCTGACTTGTTTTTAGGGATTTTAACTGCTCCCCTGTTTCTTATTAGTCAGGTAAAAAAGTACCAGATTCTTTCCTTTTTGCTATAGGATAAGATTGACACGACAGGTAAATCCAATCAAACTAAATCGATTCAAGCCAAGTGAAGTCAAAATCCAAATCCAAATCAAAACACCTTCTGAAATACAGCAATTAAAACAATAGGTATGATAAACATACAAAGGTAGCTGCTGTCTGCGATGGTCCAGGTCATTTGCCGATAAGCGGTGCGTTTGTGGTCTAGTCGATAGTTTCGAGCTTCCATGGAGTCAGCTAAGCTTATTGCTCTGCGGAATGCTCCCTGGGTGACAGGAACGAGTAACGCGATGATGAGCTGTGCTTTTTCCTTTAATGGTTTGTTGGCAAGGGAAAAGCCGCGTGAAACTTGTGCTTTCCAAATACGTTCTGCCTCTTCAAATATCGTTGGTATAAAGCGCAAAGCAATAGACAGCATGAGAGAAAAACGAGCTACTGGAATGCGTAACTTATTTAGAGGTTTCAAAATACTAGATAAGCCGGTAGCAATGGAGTCAGGCTGCGTCGTAAAACTAAGCATAGCGGCAAACGTAATGAACAGTGTCATTCGACCAGCGGATACTAACCCCTTTTCTAACCCTCCTGAATAAATAGCAAAATTGCCTGCTTGTAAAAGTCGTGATCCTTCATTGTGAAAGAAAACGTGAAATAGCGAAATGAAGATTAGTAAAAATAGCAACGGTCTAATTGCTTTTAGATAGAGTAAAAGCGGTATTTTGCTGAGTAACAAAATAGATGTAGTAAATAATAGCGCGATAACAATGGTTGTATAAGAGTTAACTAGAAATATTGCTATCATAAATAAAAACATACCAATTAATTTAGATCGAGGATCTAAGCGATGGATAAAGGAATCCCCAACAATATAGCGACCAATAATCAGCCTATTGTTCATTATCGTCAGCTCCTTGTGCCACATCTAACACATCTAATGTGCTCATTGAACGACATTCGTCTTCTTGTACTACATCTGATGTACTCATTGAACGACATTCGTCTTCTTGTACTACATCTAATGTACTCATTGAACGACATTCGTCTTCTAGTATTACATCTGATGTACCCGTTGAATTACTGTTGGCTTCTAGCGCTGCTTTGATTGCCATAGCCAGCTCTGCTGGGCTTGGCGATACTTTCTGCTCAGGAGTCAAATAGGAATCTACAGGTAGCCACTGCATCAGCTCTGTAAATAAAGAATGTCCGGCTGGTAGTTGTAGTCCTGCATTACGCAGTATTTCACTTTGCTGTAATAGTGCAGCTGGTGATCCCGAAAATACGACTTTGCCAGCATCCATGACGATAAAATAATCGGTAAATGGAAAAACTTCTTCTAAATTATGCGTGACGACTACTATTGTTCGTTTATGCTCCACCGACTGCACTTGCAACAGTTGTAACAGCTCTAGTCGGCTTTGCGGGTCAAGGGATGCGGTTGGTTCATCCAACACCATCACATCGGGCTTTGTTGCAATGGTGGCAGCTATGGCTACTTTTCTCATTTGACCTGAACTAAGCTGGAATGGATTTTGTTGCAATAGGGTTTCACTAATACCCATAGCTTGGCTGGCATCAGTTGCAGCCTGCTCTGCTTCCGTACGATCCGCAAAAAAGTTTAGCGGTCCAAATAATATATCATCAATCACTGTTTCACGAAACAGCTGTTGTTCGGGATATTGAAATACAAGCCCTACACGCTGTCGTAGCTGTTGCGGTAATTTACCTTTTTGTGCTGGAATAGCCATATCAAAAATTTGAATGCTGCCACGATCTGCTCGCAGTAATCCATTCATATGCTGCAACATCGTTGATTTGCCAGAGCCAGGTGCTCCTAATAAAGTAATAAATTGATGCGCAGGCAAAGTGAATGTAATATCATCTAATGCTAAAGCGGCATCTGCTCTTTTTTTGTTAAATCGGAAGGAAATGTTTTGGAATGTAATGCCCATAAAGCCGCCAACACCTCCTTCTCCGTTCGGCATAGCTCGATAGGAATACCTAATTTTTGTAATTCTCTACTAAGCTCTGTTGTATATTCGGGTAATAAGCGGCAAGTAGTTAATAATTGTTGTTGCTGTAATAGCTGCTGTGGTGCTCCATCAGCAATAATCTGCCCATCGTGAAGTAAAATAAGACGATCAGCAGCAGCTAATTCCGCTAAGTCGTGGGAGATCGTTAGCAACGTTTGCCCTTTTTTGCGTGCTTCTGTAGCAAGGTATTGCATAAAAGACTGCTTGAATGCAGCGTCCAGCATCGAAAGTGCTTCATCCATTATAATGATTTTCGGCTCCATTGCTAGTACGGCAGCGATAGCTACTCTTTGTTTTTGCCCACCGGATAAAGTACCGGGATGTCGATCCAGTAGAGATGTTATATCAAACAATTGCGCATAATACTGTATTCTCGCACTCATTTCGGCATGGGATAAACATAAGTTTTCTAGACCAAATGCGATATCATCGGCAACCGTCAATCCGACAAACTGATCATCAGGTGATGCGAAAATATAACCGATATGTTTTCGCAAATCATAGACAGACGCTTCTGTTAATTTTTCACCAAATAAGTAAATCTCACCTCGATCTGCTTGTAACAGTCCATTGATTAAACGAGCGAAAGTAGATTTCCCCGATCCGTTACTGCCAGCGATGGCAACCCATTCGCCTTGCTCAATGGTGAGACAAAAGTCAGATAAAATGGATGTCTGTTGGTAGTTATAATAAATATGCTGTAGTTGAATAGCTGGTAGCTGTTGTTGATTCAAGTGTGCTACCTCCTTAAAACTTTTGGTTGTGTAATTGCAATAATTGTAACCGATCAATAGAGGCTATCAGATGTTTGGCGGCAGCTCCAACGAAAATACCAGTAACGATACCACTCACTAATAAAAACGGTAAATAATAAAAAATTTTATTCGTTCCAAGTACAACGGAGGCAGCCATTAACTGACCGATATTATGAGCAATACCGCCCATAATGCTGACCATCATTAAACTAAAATGTTGTTTTCCAAGTTTAAGCATGGCGTACATAATAATAAAACTACCCATAGCTCCAAGTACACTAAACAGAAAAGTAGAAAAGCTTCCTAATATAAAAGCAGTCAGTAACGTTTTAATTAAAATGAGTAAAAGGGAATCTTTTCCGCCAAAACAAACGATACATGTTAGTACAACGATATTACCTAACCCAAGTTTAGCACCAGGAATGGTAACGGTAAACGGGATGAGTGCTTCGACTACACCAAGAACAACGGCTAGCGCTGCAAAAATAGAAATGATCATTAAGCGGCGCAATTTATATTGTTCAAGAGACAAATGCATCCACTCCCTCACCTGTATCCGGTCCAGTAATTTCTACAAAAATACGGTTAGGCAAACATACAATAGTGTCATTGACATCGTGTACATGCCCAAAGCCGATACATAATTTATCAGGGCAATCGGATTCGATCATTTCGATACCGCCACGTGAAACACGTAATTTGTTATAGCCTCTTGCAGTACGAATTTCAATATCTTGCTCTTCATCGGTTAATGCCACTGTTTCATAATGTTTTCCATCCACCATAATATGGGCATGGCTACCATGCTCGTTGTTATCTTTTCCAGTCCATGCAGAAATGCCAAACCAGGCGAGAGCAACGACCAGTACAGTAGCAATAATGATATCGCCTCGTTTCATGAATATCTGCTCCTAACATTTTAAGATGTGAATTTAAAAAAGATATTTCCTATTGTTCACCAAAGCAGAATTAGCCAGTCAACAACATATCAAATATTTCTTCTCAATATTAAAGGTATATTAAGATTATCATGATGTAAAGATAGTGATAATGACATTTGTCACAGGCGAAAGGCTATCTGTTTGATACACTCAGTTCAGAAACAACGGTGGAGGGGACGGCATGACCTTGAAAAAAGTTCGTTATTTAGTAATGCTCATCTGTTTCATGATGGTGATAACGGGGTGTGCAAGTGAAAGTAATATAGCAGAAGAGAAAAAACTACCTATTAGTGAAAATTTCTTTATATTTGATACGATCGTTAGTATTCGAGTATATGATGAGCGCGTTAACGAACAACACTTTACCGATATGAAACAGTTGTTAGAAGAAATTGATCAAAAAATGAATCGGATGGTGGAAGGAAGTGAAGTAAGTGAAGTGAATAAGCAAGCAGGAAAAGCAGCAGTAACCGTATCGGAAGATACATTTTTAGTTATAAAAACGGCAAAAGATTATGCGGAGCAATCGGCAGGTAGTTTTGATCCTACGATCGGTCCTTTAGTAGACCTATGGGCGATTGGTAACGGTGGCACCACTGTACCCGAACGAGCAAAAATAACGGCTGCTCAATCTTTAATAGATTATAACAATTTAGTGTTGGACGAAAATAAGTTAGAAATAAAATTGTTGGAAGCAGGAATGACGATAGATTTGGGTGCTATTGCCAAAGGTTATGCCGCAGATGTCATTGCCGCTTACTTACAAGAACAGGGATTTGAAAGTGCCATTATCGACCTCGGCGGTAATATATTGGCAATGGGCAGTAAGCCGGGAGGGCAGGCATGGTCTATTGGTGTTCAAAGTCCTGAGGAAAAACGAGGTGACCACTTGGGGACGTTACCAGTCACGAATAAAACGGTAGTTACTTCAGGTGTATATGAACGATATTTTATTGAAAATGAACAAGTTTATCATCACGTATTGGACCGAAAAACCGGTTTTCCTGTTCAAAATGAATTAGCTAGCGTAACGATTGTAACTGAAAACTCGATGAATGCGGATGCTTTATCGACGGCAACGTTTGTACTTGGCTTAAAACAAGGGATGGCATTTATCGAACAGCTTGATTATGCCGAAGCAATTTTTGTTACTAATGACCATCAAGTATATATTTCTACAGACTTGAAGGATAAATTTACTTTAACCAATAGCAACTATTCACTGGCGGAATTTTAGAAGCTCTATTCGGAACACAATTAGAAAGGAGTGGGCGAAATATGAGTCGTACAGTAACGAAAAATCATTTCGCACTATCTGAAGCAGAAATTACACGCTTGCCAGTAAGAACAGCATCACCATTTACAAAAGAACAGGTAAAAATGTTGCAAAATATTGCACATCCTCGCATTATGGCGCCTAACGATTATTTATTTCGAGAAGGCACAGCTGCTGATCGCATCTTTTTGGTGCAATCAGGCAGTGTAAAAGTATATCGGCTTTTAAAAGGGGAAGAAATCAGCACGATGGCACTATACTTTCCCGGCGATTTGTTCGGTGAACCAGATCCGGATGGAAAAGCGATACATCAATATCGGGCGGTAGCCGTTGAGCCAACAGTTATTGGAGAAATTACGCAAAAAGATTTGAAAGAGCTTGTTAAAAACAATGGTAAATTTGCTGAATCATTAGTTGCGTGGTCCGGCCTTATGCATCGTATTACACAAAGTAAGTTGCGAGACTTTCTTCATTATGGGAAATCAGGAGCGCTATGTGCACTATTGCTTCGCTTATCGAATACGTACGCTGCTATTCACGATGGTAAGCGTTATATTGATAAACGAATTACTAATGCTGAGATGGCGGATATGATTAGTTCAACGCGCGAAAGTGTTAACCGATTGTTGGGTGACTTGCGTAGTAAAAACGTTATTTCTATGCTGGATGGTAAGATTGTTCTGCTAGATATTCCCTATTTACAACAAGTATGTAATTGCGACAATTGCCCATTGGAAGTATGCAGAATGTAGCCGAATTTAAGTATAAATATGTCCAATATGTTGTCCTTGTAGCGGGTAGTAAGAGGCTATGAGGGCATTTTTTTTGTTTTTAAAAGTTGCAATTGAACTAATTGTTTGTATAATTTTAAGTAACGAAGGTGAGCAGGATCACTTGTCAAATAAGCAAAAGTGGGGTGGTTACATGCCGAAAAAATTAGCCGGTCAACGAGTGTTACCAGCCACAAGTAGAATGAAGGATATGGAAGCAATTTTGGCTTCTCCGTTTACTTATATGGTGTTATTAGGTGGACGATTGGGGCAGCTTAAACCGATTGTTGATGTTGCCAAAAAACATGGCAAGCAAGTATTGTTGCATGCTGATTTAATTGATGGGTTGAAAAATGATGAGTATGCAGCGGAATTTCTCTGTCAAACGATTCAGCCTGCCGGGTTAATATCGACTCGTGCAAGCGTTATCAAAGTCGCTAATAAAAATGGATTATTAGCAATTTTACGATTATTCGCCATTGATTCTGAAGCGATAGAACGTAACTTTTTAATACTAGAAAAGTATCAACCAGACTATATTGAAATATTGCCAGGCATTGTGCCAGAAGTTATAGAGGAGATCAAGCAGCGGACCCAAGTGCCGATTATTGCTGGAGGATTGATTAAGACGGAGCAACATGTGGAGCAAGCGTTAGCTGCTGGAGCAACAGCAATAACTACTTCGCGCAAACAGTTGTGGGTAGCATCCTATGCTGGGGAGGGGAAACGGGATGAGTGAGCAGTTTATCATTTCTTTGGATCAAGGAACGACGAGTACAAGAGCAATGTTAGTGGATAAGCAAGGGGAAATTAAAGCGATTGTCAAAGAAGAGCTACAGTTACAATTTCCTAAACCTGGTTGGGTAGAAGTAGATGCGGAACAAATATGGCAGTCGACTTATCAGTTGTTAACGAAACTATTAGCAGCTGGAGAGGTGACAGCAAGTCATATTGCGGCATTAGGTATAACAAATCAACGGGAAACGACGGTCATTTGGGACAAGGTAACGGGGAAGCCAATTTATAATGCGATAGTTTGGCAATCACGGCAAACGGAAGCGATTTGTGAACAGTTACGACAAGATAGATATGATACGATCATTCATCAAAAAACAGGATTACTTATTGATCCCTATTTTTCCGGTACAAAAATAAAATGGTTACTGGATCATGTAGCGGGAGCGCGACAAAAAGCTTTAAGCGGTCAACTTTTATTTGGCACGATTGATACTTGGTTAATTTGGAATTTAACTGGTGGAGCTTGTCACATGACAGATGTGTCAAATGCTTCACGTACGATGTTATTTAACATTCATGACCGTTGTTGGGATGAGGAATTATTAGATTTGCTCCAAATTCCACACCAACTATTACCCGAAGTTCGTTCCTCTTCCGAAGTGTATGGAAAAACAGCAGCCAAGTTATTTGATAGTGCGATTTCGATTGCTAGTATGGCGGGAGATCAACAAGCAGCACTGTTTGGTCAGCAAGCTTTTTCCAAAGGTGATACGAAAAATACGTATGGTACAGGTTGCTTTATGTTAATGAATACAGGTACAGAAGCCGTTATGTCAAACAATGGATTGTTAACCACTATTGCTTGGGAAATAGATGGGAAAATGGAGTATGCGCTAGAGGGTAGTGTGTTTGTAGCTGGTGCTGCTATTTCGTGGCTACAAGAAAGTTTGCAGTTTATTGAAACAGCAGGCGAGACAGAAGCACTTGCTTCTCAAGTTACTTCTAGTGAAGGAGCATATGTCGTTCCTGCCTTTGTTGGTTTAGGTACACCATACTGGCGAAGCGACGTGCGAGGAGCAATATTTGGACTTACCCGCAATACGAATCGAGCACATTTTGTTCGGGCTGTATTGGAATCGTTAGCGTATCAATCCAAAGATGTGTTGCAAGTGATGGAGCTGGATGCACAGATAAAATTACAGTCGCTGCATGTCGATGGCGGTGTTGTTGCCAATAATTTATTGATGCAGTTTCAAAGCGACTTATTACAAGTACCAGTAATCCGACCTGCTAGTAACGAATCTACTGCACTAGGTGCAGCTTATTTAGCTGGTTTGGCGGTTGGATTTTGGCAAAGTAAACAACAAATAGCGGAATTGCAAAAAGTAGATAGAACTTTTTTCCCTAACCATGAAACAGATCACTATGAGCAGCTCTATGCTGGATGGAAAAAAGCGGTTAAGGCAGCTATAGCATTCGCTGATTAGGTGTGATATAGTTTACACAAGTTAATATTCGGTCGGAGATTCGGAGAAACCACAGAAACAGCTCATTTCCAATAGGGAGGTGGGTAGTTATCGTGTGGTTTCTCCTTTTTTTGTTGTATTCGGCCTATGGAGCAGCAAGTAGTTAAAGGACGATATGGGGGGGATATAACCATGGGAAATGTAGTGCAAACGGAAAAACAACTTTTTTCTGCGCTTAACCGCAGTACGATGTTGCAAGCAGCATCGGAAGAAACGATGGATCTACTTGTGATCGGAGGAGGAATTACAGGTGCGGGCATTGCGCTAGATGCAGCGGCGCGAGGGTTGAAAGTAGCGCTTGTCGATATGCAAGATTTTGCAGCAGGTACTTCTAGTCGATCTACGAAACTTGTCCATGGTGGTTTGCGCTACTTGAAGCAATTGGAAATTGGTGTAGTGGCGGAAGTGGGGAAAGAGCGAACGATTGTTTATGAAAATGGACCGCATGTGACGACACCAGAATGGATGTTGCTGCCGATGTACAAAGGCGGTACGTTTGGTCCTATTACGACAGCGCTGGGGTTGTCCGTTTATGACTTTTTGGCTGGAGTAAAAAAAACAGAGCGACGGAAAATGTTAAGTAAAGAAGAGACATTACGGAAAGAGCCATTGCTAAAGAAAGAAGGCATGAAGGGCGGTGGCTTCTACGTAGAATACCGAACGGATGATGCGAGATTAACAATAGAAGTTTTGAAAAAAGCAGTTGAATTAGGTGTTACAGCGATTAATTATGGGAAGGTCAGTTCACTTCGTTATGGAGATGATGGTCAACTTATCGGAGTAGTTGTGGAGGATATGATAGATCATCAAACCTATAACTGGACAGCGACCAAAGTGGTCAATGCAACAGGTCCTTGGGTAGACGAAATACGTGATATGGATCATTCCAAACAAGGTAAAACGTTGCGATTAACGAAAGGAGTTCATCTTGTTTTTTCGAACGAACGGTTTCCTTTGCAGCAGTCTATTTACTTTGATACCGCTGATGGGCGAATGGTGTTTGCTATACCACGAGATGGTAAGACGTACATTGGCACGACAGATACGGATTATAATGGAAATATTGCTCATCCTGTTATGTCAAAGGACGATCAGACCTATTTACTTGCAGCAGCTAACTTTATGTTTCCTAGCTTACAATTATCGGAGCGAGATGTCGAATCCAGTTGGGCAGGGCTTCGCCCGCTTATTCACCAAGAAGGTAAGGACCCATCCGAAATTTCACGTCGAGATGAAATATTCGTATCCAACAGCGGTTTAGTTTCCATAGCAGGTGGAAAATTAACTGGTTATCGCAAAATGGCAGAAACGGTAGTAGATAAAGTTATCGCTATGATGCAGCAGGAAGGGCTAGCAGTATCTGCTTATAAACCTTGTTCTACGAGGCACATGTCTATATCCGGTGGAGATGTTGGTGGTTCTGTTCAATTTCCTGTCTATATTGCTGAAAAAACCAAAGTTGGGCAAAAAATCGGATTTACGGAAGCGGAGGCACGGTTTTTAGTTACACGTTATGGCTCCAATATAGATATGATTTATGCTCTGGCAGAACAAGCGAAATTATGGGGAGCATCGTTTGGGTTGCCAGCACGATTAAGTGTGCAATTGTATTACAGCATTCATCAAGAAATGACGATGAAACCTGCTGATTTTTTTATACGGCGTACTGGTGATTTATTTTTTGATATTGCAAAAGTACATCAGTGGAAGGGAAAGATTGTGGAAGCGATGGGGCAAACGTTGGACTGGACAGACGAGCAGCGAGCGAGCTATATAGCCGAGCTGGAACAAGCGTTGCGAGATGCAGTAGGAACGTAACAATAATAACAGGATGATGAACGCTACAAAGTAATGCTAAGCAACAACAGCTATTCTAATCTAGTGAAATAAAGAGCCTTGTCTATCTACGTGCTTCCACCAAAAAATGATAGGACATGTTCCGATAAACAAGGTTCTATGTATTACTCTACTCTGTCAAAGCTTTCGGCTCTTCTTGATAATCAAAAACGATAGTTTCTAAATGACCGGTTTCTGGGTGAATGACAAACCCGTGTACAGGGATATCTTTCGGGAACAGAGGATGGTTGCGGATCATTTTAACACTATGCATAACACCTTCTTCGGGACATGTAAACCCACGTAAAAAGCGATCCATCTTAATGCCGGCATTTTCAAGTGTTTCAATAACTAGAGGATCGATACCATGTTCAACAAACTTGCCGACCATCCCTTTCGTATCGAGATTCGTCATGCCACATTCGTGATGCCCGATAACTAACACTTCTTTTGCTCCTAGTTCATAAACAGCTACTAAAATACTACGCATCGCACTACCAAAAGGTTGAGTTAAAATTGCGCCAGCATTTTTGATGAATTTGGCATCACCATTGCGCAAATTGAGTGCTTTTGGCAATAGTTCAAATAACCTAGTATCCATACAAGTGAGAATAGCTATTTTTTTATCAGGAAATTTATCCGTCATATAATCGACATACCGTTTTTCTTCCACAAACTTTTTATTGAATTCCAACAGACGTGGAACAATTGACATAAACATCCACCTCATTCATATAGAAAAATAATGAATTACGACATTATAATTTGCAATTCTTATTTATCTATTATTCATACATTGTCCTAGTTAGTCAAATAAAGCTTTTGTAGATCTTCAATCGTATAGTAATTTTTGGTCAAATTGAGGGACTAATTGCAGTTTCATCGCTGTCAATAGTAATGCTTCTACGGCGTTAAACCCTTGTTCTCCTAAATCATAGCTAAAATCATTCACGTAAAGATCAATATGTGCTTTTGCTACATCTCGATCCATTTCTTGTGCATGTTGTAGCACATATGCTTCTGAGCTTTCCGGATGATGCCATGCATGCTCTAAAGAGGCGCGAATAGCTGTAATAATCGGTTGCGCTTCTATTGTTCGCTTGGCAATAATTGCTCCGAGTGGAATCGGGTGACCAGTAGTTGCTTCCCACCACTGCCCAAGATCTAGTAATTGGTGTAGTCCGTATTGCTGATAAGTAAACCGAGCTTCATGAATAACAAGCCCAGCATCTATGTCGCTAGCTTGCAAAGCAGGCATAATATGATGGAAGGGCATGACAACTATTTCTCCGATTCCATCAGGGATATGCTTCGCAGCCCATAATCGAAATAATAAGTAAGCAGTGGATAGCTCACTGGGAACGGCAATTCGTTTTCCAGTTAACATGGAGCCATCATAATCGTCAACGGCATTAGCCATCGAGGTGGATGGCGCTTGTCTTGTTAACAACAGAGGACCACAACCACGCCCTAATGCGCCACCGCAAGGTAACAGTCGATAATCGTTTAGTACATAAGGTAGAGCGGCAAATGAAATTTTCATAACATCCATATCGTTTGTATTTTGTGCCCATTGATTGGTTTGATCAATATCAGCAAAAGTAACATGGACAGAAGGTGCAGTAGCGATAAGTTGATTAGCCCAAGCATGAAATATAAACGTATCGTTCGGGCATGGAGAATAGGCAATTTTCATTTCTCGATCCTTCTTTCTTGAATATCAAATAGCGGAGCTAACGCACAAAAAGTGTGCTTCAACGTATGAAGTGCTTCAGTGATACGCCAACTGCTACGGTCTCTGGGACCAACTTGATTAGATATTGCTCTTATTTCGATAACCGGTATATTGGCTAATTGAGCTGCAGTGGCAACACCGGACCCTTCCATTGCTTCTGCTGCAACATTGGGAATATTTTGAATCCATCGATTAGCACTTTTAGCGCTGCCAGTTGCCGTTGCTACTGTAATAATTGGTGCAATTATCGCTTGTATATTGGCCTGTTGTAGAGCTTGCCCAGCGTGATTAGCAAACATAGTATCTACTTCGTAATCATTTTTTCCAAAACCTAGCTGTTCGACTGGAATAAAGTTTTCTCCGTCCTCTGCTCCCAAATCGGCAGCAACTATTACATCGGATATGACGATGGAGCCGATCGGAGCTATCGTAAAACCACCACCTATACCAGCGCTAATAATGAGGTCATAATTCGTTTTAGTTATAGCAGTTGCAGTTACAGCGGCAGCGGCAGCAGGACCAACACCACAAGTAATAATATCAATAATAGCGTCATAATCGGTAAGCTGTATCCCTTCAGAAATAGCTGTTTGTTCCACAGCTACTGCTGTTACGACTAATATTTGTGGAAGCCTGCGCTGATTCGTAGTAGACAATTCTAAAACTCCTTTGCATACGAATATGTAGTATACGTATATTTTACCAAACGAAATAATAATTTGTTAGAGCATAACAAAAAGTCCTGTTCCATTGTCGGTTGCAGGACGTTTGTATTAGTAACGATGCCGTAGTTGTTCTTCTGGTTGTTGGTGTACACACATTGTTGCAGCGGTCGCTTGTTCATTGTTTCGATGTTGTATTGCCCATATGATCATACTGAACAGTACAAATACCGTCATCGCAAGAAAGCTATCGCCCCACGTAAATGCTGAGATGGGAAACATGCTACATATAATTACGATGGTAGCTCCTAAAGCGGATATTTGAAAAGGTGCTACTAAATCAGGATGAGAAGCATGTCTTCGTCGTGCCGTATCAAGGGCTCGAAATGTTTGGGCAGTCGTTCGTTTTGTGAGTAAAAATAACCGAGGACGCGAGACGAACCATAACATGAACATTGGTAAAATAACGCAAGAAAAATGTACGGTAATCATGGCAGCATGATAGGTTTGATAATAAGACCAATGCAATATAATATTGGTTGCCACCATTATAGCGGATAACAGAACAATACTATGTAGTAAATAGATTGACTTACGTAATTTTTCGTACAAATCTTTTTCGTGAAAACTTAAATATAATTTTGGAATTTTGAAGCTAGCTAGCCAGCTTAACAATAGAAAAATAGCAATAACTGATCGATCTGCGCTTATCCAAATAAAATGCATGTGCAACCCTCCTTTACATTTAGAAGTTCAGTATGTATTAAGTGGTAAGTTAAGTAGTAAGTGTAAGAAATTAGTATTACCAATGCTAAGGCTTAGTTATATTCATTATAGAGCATACTACCTCTTGCTGGAAGGATTAGAAACGGTCGTTGGTCTCAAATGTAACTGGACTTCAGTCCAGTTGCCCTGTATGGAGTAGGTTGTCCATGTTAGAGCCTTTTCTATTATGACGTAATGTCCTCATATTATGTTACGTAACGGTTTGTAAAGTCATAAAAATTAATTGTGACAAATGATTGACATTTATTGAGGTGTATGATACGATAATTATGTTAGTAAATATAAAATTGTAAGTAAAATAAAATGATAATTATATATTTTCGGGAGGGACGTAACATGTCAAAAACAAACTGGTCAGTAGATGTGGCGCATAGCACAATTGAATTTTCAGTAAGACATATGATGATCGCCAAAGTAAAAGGATTGTTTCATCAATTTGAAGCGGACATTACAGCAGATCCGCAAGATTTGACTACAGCAGATATTGCATTCCGAATCGATTTGAATAGTATTGATACGAGAAATAACGATCGAGACAATCACTTACGCTCTGCAGATTTCTTTGAAGTAGATAAATATGGCTCATTAACTTTTAAAGCTACTTCTATTTCTAGAGTTTCTGGCAATGTGTATAATATTACAGGCGATGTTACACTGCATGGTGTCACACGTGTAGAAACATTTGAAGCAGAGATGCTGGGTACAGCGACTGATCCGTGGGGAGCCGAAAAAGTTGGTTTTACAGCCAAAGGTGTACTGAAGAGAAGTGACTACGGATTAACTTACAATGCTGCACTGGAAACAGGCGGAGTACTTATCGGCGATGATGTAAATGTTAGTATTGAGATTGAAGCAGCCAAAGGGTAAATAAGATTACTAATTAAAAGATGGCAGTATAAATAAAAAATGGTGGATGATAGGTTACCATCCCAACGTTCCTGATGCAATTTTATATTGCTCATGAACGTTTTTGCTTTATTACGTTAAAAAAAACGGAAAATGATTGATTAGTTGATATGTTGTCGATTATGATAGCAATGTAAGACATTCGGCATAGATCGTATAGTACAGAAGCTGCTTATTACAGCGATGCCACAAAGGTGAGGTAGCCTATGATCTATTTTATTATGTATTATATACATGTTTTGGCAGCGATTACAACAGTGGGAATATCGATAGCATTTCCTATTATGACACGTTCTGCTCGAACTGTTAGCGAAGCAAGACAACATATCGACTTGTTTCAAAAAATAAAATTTATTCCACATATCGGTAGCATTATTGTCTGTTTAACGTCATCTTTTTTACTTATGCTACAACCTGACTTAATTTCTGAACCTTGGTTTATTTTATCTTTACTTATTTATTTTTTTATTCAAGTTTATACTGCAAGCACAATAACAGGAAGATTAAAGAAGCAATCTTTAATTTTGCAAGCGCATACAGAAGAAGAGTTGCCACTACAATATAAGCTATTTACCCGCAAAGCACTGCCAATGGAGATTACTAGCGAGCTGTTAATTATTGTATTGATCGTACTTATTATTTTTAAGCCAACTTAAGATTTTGAGTTGTATCTTTGTATTGTACATTTGCAAAAGTGGCTGTAATATGGTAGCATTGGAAGTATTGCAAATCGTTTCCATTTTGTTGTTGATCGCTTCTGCATTTTAACGAAGATGAAGTGAGGAGGATCACGATGTACAATCGTAAAAAACAGCTCGAGCCAGTACCGGAGGAAAACACGAAAGTATGGATTTGTGAGACGGAAGGCTGTAACAGCTGGATGAGAGAAGACTATACTTTTGCTGCTGAGCCTGCATGTGCTATATGCAGCGGTACGATGTCAATTGGTGAAAAGATGTTACCTACGCTCAGTAATACGACTGGGTAACTGCGAGAAGGGGTTGCTATATCTACCTATACAGGTTAGAGCAGCTCCTTTTTTGCTGTTTAAAAATAGCTATGTATGTGAACAAGTTCACATTGCAGCAAAAAAAGTGTATAATAAACGTTAGCTAAAGAGAGAAGACGGTAGTCATACACAAATGAGACTGACTGGTCAGTTACTACGAATTCATAATTTGTAATGTTACATTGTGAATTTTAATACAATGAATAGTAGTGGATTGACAATATAAGAGTGGGAGGAAAACTTCGATGAAAACAATTTTAAAGTTTAAGTGGGTAATTATGGCGTTATGGATTGTAGCAGCGATTGGGCTAATGTTTACAGCTCCATCCATGCAGGATTTGGTGCGCACCAAGGGACAAATTGATGTTCCAGCAGGTTATTCCTCCAAGGTGGCAACTGAGCTAGCTAAAGAAATTAATGCTGGCGAAGGAGAAGGTAGTGCGGCAGGGTTAGATACGGTCTTAGTATTTCATAAAGACGGGGGTTTAGATCAAGCGCAAATAGATGAAGTAAAACATACAGTGAATCAATTAAAGGAAGATCGTGAGTCACTAGGCATTACTTCAGTTACGTCACACTATGATACAGCGGAGTTAAAAGATCAATTAGTTTCAAAAGATGGTAGTTCTATTCTTGTAATGTTACAGGTACAACCAGGTGATATGGAATTAAGTCAAGTGCGCGATAATATCTATACTGCACTTGCTGATACGACCGTTGACCATTATATGACTGGTGATTGGGTCATTGCAGAAGATTTGATACAAAGTTCGGAAGATGGCTTGAAAAAGACAGAACTCATTACTATCGTTTTTATTTTAGTCATTTTGTTCATCGTATTCCGATCAGCGTTGGCTCCTTTTGTGCCGTTACTTACTGTAGGCATATCTTATTTAGTGTCTCAATCTATCGTATCTTTTTTAGTGGAATACGCTGATTTTCCATTATCTAATTTTACGCAAATATTTATGGTCGCCATTATGTTCGGTATCGGAACAGATTATTGTATATTGCTTATTAGTCGCTATAAAGAAGAACTATCGCATGGTCATAACCGCATTGACGCGATTGTTAATACGTATCGTACAGCGGGTAAGACGGTGTTTTACGCTGGTCTTGCTGTACTAATTGGCTTCACAGCAATCGGATTCTCTACATTTGTATTGTATCGATCTGCCGTAGCTGTTGCTGTCGGTGTTGCGGTATTACTTATTGCATTGTATACGATAGTTCCATTTTTCTTAGCTGTACTTGGAAAAGGATTGTTTTGGCCAGCCAAAGGTTCAGTGGAGCATAAACAAAGTAAACTATGGGGTCGAGTAGGTAGTTTCTCATTGAAACGGCCAGTATGGACGTTGTTAATTTTGGCGGTCATTATAGTTCCTCCTTTACTTGCGCACAAAGGAGATGTATCTTACAACTCATTGGATGAAATTGGTGAAAAATATAGTTCCGTCAAAGGTTTTAATCTTATTGCGGATCGATTTGGGCCAGGGGAGACGTTGCCAGCATCGGTCGTTCTAAAGACAGATAAACCTATGGATAATAGTGAAGGACTGGCTTTGATCGAGAAAGTGACGAGGGAATTGTCAGGCGTAGATGGTGTGAAATTTGTTCGCAGTGCTACACGACCTGTGGGAGAAGAGATGGATGAGTTTTTAGTAGCAGATCAAGTGACTGTTCTAGATGATGGTCTAGTACAGAGTGGAGATGGTTTGTTACAAATAGAAGGTGGATTGAGCGAAGCTAGCAACGCACTAGCTGAGAACGCACCACAGCTACAAGATGCTGCCAAAGGGGCAGAGCAATTAATCAGTGGTACGAATGAACTGAAAACGGGTGTTAGTCAACTTAGCGCAGGGTTGAAAGAAATACAACGTGGTATGACAGAAGGATCTACCGGTGCAAAGCAATTGCATCAGGGATTAAGTGAGGCGAGAAAAAGTGCGGAGCAATTATCCGAAGCGGCACAACAGTTGGAAGCTAGTTATAACGAGCTAGGTGGCGGTCTGAGCCAGTTAACAGATGGTTATCAACAAATAGCTAGCGAGCAGATGAAGGTTGCAGAGGGACTGTCTGGTGCGGTGCTGCAAGTCGAAGCATTACAACAAACGTTTCCTGAATTAACAGGTGACGAGCAGTATATGACGGCATTGGAAACGGTGAAGCAATTGCAGCAAGGTGCTTCCACGATTGGTACACAATTAACGGAGATGTCTACACAACTTGGCATCGTGCAAGCAGGTGTCACAAAAGCTAATGAAGGATACAGTCAGGCGACTGCCGGACAGTCACAGCTGGCACAAGGGCTTGGAGCGTTAGTGCAAGGAATTGCTGAATTAGAGCAGGGGCTCGTACAGGCAGCAGCTGGTCAAGGGAAAATCGTTGCTGAATTGCCTAATATCAGTGGCGGGCTAGAACAATTGGCTGATGGGCAGCAACAGCTACAAGCAGGATTTGCTTCGTTAGATGGTCAATTAGGAACACTTACTAGCGGCTTGGACGAAAGTGTCAGTGGTCTTAAGCAGATTCAAGGTGGTTTAGTTACTGCTGGAGATTATTTGCAATCACTATCACAAACAGCAGACAAACAAATGGCGGGCTGGTATATTCCAGCAGATGTTACGGAAAACGAACAATTCCAAATGGCTCTAGACATGTATATGTCTGCTGACCGGAAAACCGTTAAATTTGATGTTGTATTCGAAAGTAGTCCCTATGAACAACAGGCAATGGAGCAGGTCGAGCCACTACAAGCAGCGGCAAACCGAGCGATAATGTCAACGGACTATGCGAATGCAGAACTGGCAGTCGGTGGAGTTACTAGTATGAACCATGATTTGAAAACATTGTCCGATGCCGATTATTCGAGAACAGTGACCTTTATGCTGATTGGGATTGCCATTATACTAATTATTTTATTCCGTTCAATCGTTATACCGCTATACGTCATTTTATCGTTGATCGTAACTTACTTTACTTCTCTGGCTTTGACTGAGTTAGTTTTTGTAAAAGTAGCAGGTTTAACAGGTTTAAGCTGGCCAGTACCATTCTTTGGCTTTGTTATTTTAATCGCATTGGGCGTAGACTACAGTATATTCTTAATGGATCGTTTTAGAGAATATCGTCATCTTGATCCGAAAGAAGCTATTTTAGAAGCGATGAAAAATATGGGCTCGGTTATTATGTCAGCAGCCGTTATTTTAGGTGGAACATTTGCGGCTATGCTCCCTTCAGGAGTAATGTCATTACTACAGATTGGGACGATGGTATTGTTTGGATTGTTGTTGTACGCTATCATTATGTTGCCACTATTTATACCAATTATGGTACGCATGTTTGGAGTTGCGAATTGGTGGCCTTTTATGGGAAAAGAGAGCAGTAATGATCATCAGAAGGATAACCAACTACACATGTAATAGGTGCGAGTTTCTATTTTCCGCATCATGAACGATGGAGGTCGTAGTTTGAAACGTATACTCGTTATATTTACAGGCGGTACGATCGGCAGTAAACAACAGGAGCAAGCAATCGATATTAATGAACAAGGTACTGCTCTATTGCTGGATAGTTATAGACAACAGCCGTTTTATCGCACAGATATCCAATTAGATGTAGCTCAACCTTTGAATATATTAAGTGAAAATATCGATCCAAGTCATTGGCAGTTATTAGCGGAGTATGTACAACGAATTAACCAAGCGGAATATGATGGTATTGTCATTACTCACGGCTCGGATACGCTCGCGTATACTGCATCGTTATTTTCTTTTATGTTTGCTGATTTTACGATTCCACTAGTATTTACAGCAAGCAATTATCCTATCCCAGACAAGCGGAGCAATGGTTTGCGCAATTTGGGTGGCAGTTTTGATTTTATTTGTTCTGCTACTATTCCAGGCATTTTTGTAGTTTATGAGGATAATAAAGGGGAGCAGCAAGTATACTTGGGTTCACGTATTGAACAGTGCACTTCTTTTGACGATCAGTTCAGTAGCCCCTATCGGTTGACATTCGGTCAGATAGATAAAGGGACAAGACAATTTGTACCACAGATTCATCCATTGAATCCCCCTCTATCGCTATTAAAACCGCAGGAGGTGCCTTTTGATCGTCATACAGTCATTGCACAGTTAACGAATCGAATTCAGTATATTAAACCCTATCCTGGGCTCGATTACAGTTACTATCAGTGGGGAGAGCAAAAACCGTTAGCGATTGTTCATGATTTGCATCATTCCGCAACTGCATGTGCTTCTTCTGTGGAGCGATATTCTTTGCCCAAGTTTATTGCAAGATGTAGGCAAGAAAACATACTTGTTTTTATTTGCCCACTGAAGGATAAGGAAATAGCTTTGTATAGTTCATCTGTAGAAATACTGGATGCTGGAGCAATTCCATTGGACAAAATAACGGTAGAAGCTGCAATGATGAAACTAATAATCGCAGGTTCACTTCATGAGGATTGTACGTGGTTGGAACAGTTTATGACGACTAAATCACTGTATTTTGAACATTTTCACGTTTATACGGATGAATTGAATTAACCCGATAATATGCAAAAAGCGCAATTTTCTTGCTGACGATACAGAGAAACTAATCTCTAACAGCTTGGAAAATTGCGCTTTTATTATTATTTTTTGTTCGCTTGTTTTTTCCAGCTTGGAAGCTGATTGGCGTAGCTATCGGATAAATTTAATAATTCTAAGGCACGTTCGAACTCATCTTCCGTTGCAGATCGTTCTTCGCTTACACCATTACCAGCTAATGAGTAGTGTGTGCCATCTTCATAGCCACTTCCTGACAAAAATAATTCTTGACTGCTTAAAAATGAACCCGTTGGTAAATAATAACGCTGTGGCAATATATTATACGGTTGATTCATTAAATCTTGACCGAAGTGGATTTGATTGTCCAGACTAACTCCTAATAAATTGGCAAGCGTTGGTAAAATGTCGATTTGTCCACCTAACTGTTCATGAACAGCAGTGGAAGCATCGTTAGGGTCAATAATGATAAGCGGAATATTAATCATATCTGTGTAATTATATTCACGACCATAGATTTCTGACATGAGGTCCTTTTCTTCTCGGGTAAGAGAATACATTGGTAAACCTAAATGATCACCATATAATACGATTAAACTATCCTCCCAAACCCCTTGTGCTTTTAAATCTTCAATAAATGAGCCAAGTGCATAATCTGCATAATACTGAGATTTTAAATACGAGCCTACCATCGTGTCATTGAATCGATTAGGCAAATCAATAAGCGTGAGTTCTTCTGGTATAGTATAAGGATGATGGGCTGTCATCGCAATGACATGCGCATAAAAAGGAGCCTGCTCCTCATTCAATCGTTTCAGTTCATCGGCAGTTTTATCATATAGCACTTCATCTGGTGCGCCGAAGAAAATAATGTTGTCATCACCAAAAAATTGTTGGTCATAATAGCGATCAAATCCAAGAGCCGTATACAATTCGCCGCGATTCCAGAAGTCTACAACGTTCGTGTGGAAAGTTGTTGTATAGTAGCCAGCTTGTTTTAACAATTTTGGCAAACTAGGTAATTCCTTTTCACCATAGATCTGCGAAGCAGCTCCTCGAGATGGAATATAGAGCGATGTATTAACGACAAATTCAGCATCAGATGTATTTCCTTGTCCTACCTGCTGATAAAAATTATTAAAGTAATGACCGTTATTTACAAGTTCGTTGAATACTGGTGTAATTTCTTGCCCATCGACACGCAAATTAACTAAAAAGTTTTGAAAAGATTCCATTTGAATCATAATCAAGTTTTTTCCAGCAGCAGAGGCGTATTTCTCCGGTTGATCCGGAACGGTAATTTGTTTTATGTCTCTAATTTTGTCTTGTGTAATTTGTTTCGGCTCGACAAGTTCCTTGTCTTCACTAGACAGAATCGTGTAAGCTTCATAATTGAAAATACCCATTTGTTCTGCTTTAACTATTTCGTTCATACTCGCACGGTGCGGCAATACGTTAAATAAACAGATGGCGAGTGATAGAGAAAAAACAGATAAAACAATTTTTCGACTGTAGCGTTGATTGTATTGGTGAAATAGTTTTTCTTTCTTTTTCTTTCTACCAAATACAAAAAATGAAATAATGATAATGTCTAGAAAAATAAGCAGGAAGTAGGGATGTATAAGTGTGAATACACTGTTGCGTACCGCCCCCACTTGATTCACCTGTGCTAGTGCATGGTAAGTTGGGATGACACCATAATACTTGTAATACATGATCACTGCGAATAAAATAGAGGTCATAACGATGTTAGCAATCCAGTAATAGAGTAATTTACGTTTTCCAGCAAAGTACTCAATTAAACAAAAGACAGATAGAGAAAAAGCTACTTCTTTAAATACTGTTAAAACAGAGAGACCACCTTCTAGTAACACCATCCAAGTCAATACACTTTTAATGAAAATGATAACAGAAAAAATAACAATCGGACGAGTGTGCAATAATCGTTGCATTGTTTGTAACATTTGAAAAATTCGACCACCTTTCACGAACGAAAACAGGCGGCTTGATCAGCCAGCCTTTCAACTTGTACAGTCTATATTTACTAATTACTTACTATTATTATGCTTGAGAATACACTGTTTTGTCAAAAGGCAAAAGCTAGGTATCGCAATAAAAAGAAAATTTTAACATTTGAAATTATTACTTATACCGTGTCATAGCACAAGGCGAAATGAAGAAAGAAGGGGAAGTAGTGAAGAAAATTACAGCTTTAGCAATTGTAGCGCTAGTAGTAGTAGGAGTTATATTCGGAGTGAAGTGGGCAAAACAACAAAATTTAACTGCCAAAACTGCACAAACAAAACCAGTATTAACAGATGAAAATCAGGAAACGGAGAACAACAAGCAAAATGAACAAGAAGGAAACGTTACAATAGAACAACCAACGGATCACAGCAATTCAACGCCAACTCCATCACCTACGCAGGAGCCGGAGGCTAATCATACAGAGGAAGAGGACCCAGACTCTTTAGGGGAGAGTATTACTGTTATTGCGGAGCCAGAATCGATTGCTGCTCTTGTTAATCCTAATAACCGACTACCAGATCAATATGAACCAACCGATTTGGTTTATCCGGATGTCCGCTTTATTTTTGCAGAAAAATTAGATAAGCGTAAGCTACGCAAAGAAGCCGCTACAGCGCTAGAAGAGATGTTTGTTGCTGCTGAAGAGGATGGTTACTACTTAGCAGGCGTATCTGGCTATCGCTCGCGAGAGTACCAAAAGCAGCTGTTTAATCGCTATGTAGCAAAAGATGGTGTGGAAAAAGCGAAAACATACAGTGCTTACCCAGGGACAAGTGAACATGAGACTGGTTTGGCTATGGATGTTACTCGAAGTGACGGAAAATGTGCGGCTAGTGACTGTTTTGGCGATATGGATGAAGCGACTTGGATTGCTAAATATGCTCATCAATTTGGATTCATTGTCCGATATCCTGAAGGGAAGCAAAATATTACAGGTTATAAATATGAACCATGGCATTTACGCTATGTTGGCATAGAGCTTGCTGAACAGTTGAATACGAATGATCAGACGCTGGAAGAATATTATGATGCAGTGCCTGTTAGCAGATAAGCTGTAGGGCTGAATAGAAGAGGTGCGTATTTACAATGGGACTTATGCAAAACATCACCATTATTGTTTTTCTGCTTAATATATTTTTGGCTATTACTATTATTTTTTTAGAGCGTCGTAATGTGACGGCAACATGGTCATGGGTACTGATTTTATTTTTTATTCCAGTGCTCGGTTTTATCCTATATTTAGTTCTCGGTCAGAAGTTAAAGAAGCGCAAGTTAACTAAATTGCTCGGTGATCATCGCATTATCATTCAAAGTGCCATAGAGAATCAAGCAGAGCAAATGCAATCGAATCAGATGGAGTATGCCGATCCCTCGACAGCAACGTATCGTGATATTCTATATATGAATTTGATGACGAGTCAGGCTATTTATACGAGCGACAATGAAGTAGATATTTTTATTGATGGTAATGAAAAGTTTGATGCACTAATCTCAGATATTGAGACAGCGACACATCATATTCATCTGATTTATTATATTGTTCGCGACGATGCGCTCGGCAGACGATTAATGCATGTATTAACGGAGAAAGCGAAGCAAGGGCTTGAAATAAAGTTTTTGTATGATCATATTGGAAGTTCGCGGCTCACAAAACGATTTTTTGCCCAGTTTTTAGAAGCGGGTGGAGAAGCTGTCGCATTTTTTCCATCACGTATTCCCTATTTGAATTTAAAAATAAATTATCGTAATCATCGAAAACTAGTTGTCATTGATGGACGAGTTGGCTATATTGGTGGTTTTAATATCGGTGATGAGTATTTGGGGTTAAATAAAAACTTAGGTTATTGGCGCGATACTCATTTGAAAATTATGGGGCATGCTGTTTTGCAGATGCAGGCGCAGTTTTTGATGGACTGGAACTTAGCGACAAACAGTACATTGGAGTTAATTGAACCGTATTTTCCTGTCGCCAACTATAGTGGTAACGGAATTGGTATGCAGTTAGTATCTAGTGGTCCAGATAGTGAATACCAGCAAATTAAAAATGCTTTTATTAAATTAATTTATTCTGCTCGAGAAACGATAGCTTTTCAAACGCCATACTTTATTCCCGATGAAAGTTTTATGACGGCTTTGCGGATTGCTGCGAAGTGTGGGGTAGATGTAAAAATAATGTTGCCAAATAAACCAGATCATTTTTTTGTATATTGGGCGAGTAATTCCTATTTGGGTGCTTTGCTTGATGTAGGTATAAAAGTGTATTTATATGAAAATGGCTTTTTGCATGCTAAGACGTTAGTGGTGGATGGCAAGGTGGCTTCTGTGGGAACTGCAAATTTGGATATTCGTAGTTTTAAGCTGAACTTTGAAATTAATGCATTTATTTACGATACGAGGACAGCCGTTAAATTGATGGACATTTTCGAGCAAGATAAAGAAAAATCGACAGAATTGACCAAAGAGATGTATGAACAACGATCAGTAGCTAATCGATTCAAGGAGTCGATTTCTAGATTATTAAGTCCTATTTTATAACTATAAATATACCCTACCAAATAATAGAAGGATTCCGCTCATCGATGATGATCAGAATCCTTCTATTTACTTTTACCGCTTATATTCAATTTAATTAAACGCTCCATTTCTTTGTTCGAAAAACATAACCTCGTGGAAAATACTATATCCTTTCTCCGGTAGTGAGTGCTCTTCGTCTTTTCATACTATTCATAATTGTTACTATACTCATCATATATTACACAAGGATCATTTGTTCTAATCTTTTATCCATCTTACATCAATCAGAAAAGTTAACTTCAATAGCTACTTATTCTAGATAACCCGCATGTCCAGTTTATGCTATGCTGCTCCTTTCTTTCGTCTTTGACATGCATCGCTAACCGTCTCCACTGGACTATCCCCTTTCTGCAAGAATTAATTTGATTATACACTATTATTTTAATTTTGTAAATATTCAGATAACTTGTCTTTTTAAATTAACTTACAGTCATAACGATGATAGAGAACATCGTCATAACTGTATGTATGCGATTGTATTATTGTTCTAGCTTGTGCAGTAGAAAATGGCTTTGTGCTGTTAAGGTCCATACTTTCATCCATGTTGTCACTAGTTGGCTAATTTGGTGAATGACGAGGGCAGCAAACCCTGCCCACAATAAAGTAGTAGTGGAGAAGAGAGAGTTTACCCCAATGCCGATCACCCATAATAATACCGAAAGGATGAGGTAAGGAATAAAAGAGCTGACCGTTCGCTGTAAGATGGTGACAACTTTACGCTGTGCAACGATACCGACTTGCAGGGCAACACTGAACAAGTGAATAGCTAATGCATAGATTCCCCATCCAACGAGCCAAGGTCCAATCTCTGTTAATAATTGCCCAACCGTAAGAGCAGTAGTTAATTTTTGTGCCAGAATAGGGAGAAGCCATATAGCAGGTACTATCATTGTTATTACTCCTAACCAATAGATAGCGGAGACTTTTTTCCAATGTGTCCGAATTCCTTCCCGAAAACGTGTACCTTTCACTTGTTGTATTTGGCGCTGGATAGAATGAAATAACCCACTATGTATAAATGGTGTAATAAGCATACGAACGGCAATAATCGCTACGAGTGTACACAAGTATGGCATAATCATATTTGTTTTGGTTAATTGAAATTGAGCTTCTGTTAAAAATATTTGTTGTGCATGCTCGATTGGGGCTCCACTTGGATAACGATGCAAAATGGGAACAACTATATTATCAATAAAACGATATAAAATAAAACCAATAATGAATCGATATAGAAACAGAAAAAGGATGAGAGGAAAGTGCTGTCTTGTTAAAGTCCAAGCACTTTTCATCGTTGCTTTCATAAACATCGCTCCCCGCGTAGTCAGTAACTAAAATAATAAACCTTTGAATAAAACATCGAATATTTTTACAGTGCCAATATTCCAACGTACGCGCCATTCTTTGGGCGTTTCGGTTCGCATATAATTGTTAATTAATTTGTTATCAAGTAAGTTAATTTGTTGAGGATCGATCATAGCCCATTCCAAAGGTGCGGTGTGTGTTTCTATAAATGTTTCTTCTTCTTGCTTTCCATTCCACAGTTTGGTACGAGTAGTGCCATCTTTAAATTTTAGAATAACAGGCATTTCCTCTTGCTTAGCAAAACTGCGTTGCACTGTAATATTTGATTCGTATTGGAGTGGATCGGTTTTTTTCAATGGCTTTACAGCGATACTTTTCACTTGGTAGTCTGCTGTATCATTGTTTTTTACAAATCGTTCAAAATATTCGTCCCAGCTTTGTTTCGTAATTTTTTCTAATGTCGCTTGGAAATCATCGGTGGAAGGATGCTTGAATTTAAATGTTTGGAAATAGGCACGCAATACTTTTTTCATTTGATCATCACCAATTTGATTTTCAATATCTCGCAACACTAGTTTAGAGCGAATATAAACGTTCTCTGCATACTGTTTATGATTATCGAATTTCCACGCGTCTTGCAGTAGTGGTGCTGGGTCGGTAATAAAACTTGCTTCTGTACGTAAATTAGGAACGACACCATAGACAGCTTCCATTATTTTGTCTTCGGAGTAGGAGGTAAAGCCTTCATCGAGCCAAGCTTCTTCGAATTCATTAGAAGCTACCATCCCGTACCAATACTGGTGTGCAGTTTCGTGTATTACCACTCGTTCTAATTCATATCCGGGATTATCTTTATCAGCTGCAAAAGCTGTAATGAGAGTCGGATATTCCATACCGCCTGCTCCACTTGCTCCTTTTGGCGGAACAACGATAGATAATGTACTGTAAGGATAAGGACCATACCATTTGGCTAGTTTGATTAACGCTGATTTCGCTGCATGAATGTACCGTTCTTTTAGTGCGGCATGTGCGGGGTCTAGGTACAACTTTAATCTAACGCCTGGTATCCCTTCTTCAGAAAAAGCATATTCTTCATATAAAAAATGTGGAGAAGCTGCCCAAGCAAAATCATGAACATCTTCGGCGTAATATTGGTGTAACGCTCGTCCGTTCTCAGCGGTAGCCGGTTTTACTTGTATGCCGGTAGCGGCTACTTGGAAATCTTCTGGTACGTTAATTAGTACGTTATACATAGCAAAGTTGCTGTAAAATTCCGAGTTTCCGTGATATTGATGCAAATTCCAGCCTTCTGTCGTCCGACCTCTCATCCCGCTTGTTTCATATGCTGCAACTTTGGGAAACCATTGTCCAGCCATAACAAAATTATCGTAGTATCCCATTCGAGCGAATATTTCTGGTAATTTGACGGTAAATCCGACTATCAAAGTAACGGATTGACCAGCTGCTACAGGCTCTGGCAATCGGATACGCATCATCGTTTTATCTTGAGCATTATTGTCATCTGGCTGCACATATTGCATGCGTGGTAGCAAACTATCTCCTTCGAGTGTGGTCAGGCTCGTCACATCCATATATCCGACACTAGCAGGTGTAGCTTGATCTTCCCGTAATTTTCCACCGGACTCTTTCATAAAAGTAGATTGATTAGAGTGAAAGGCATTGGCATAGAGATGAAAGTACAAGTCAGTCACTGGTTTGCGACCAGGATTGTGCCATGTTATCGTTTGTTGACCATCAAGATGCCGAATATCATCTCGTAATTTCACAGAAATATGATATTCTACCGTTCGATTGCTTAACGGTTTTTTGTTTGATGCAGGCAGTTTATTTGGTACTGGTTCATTTACTGGTTGTGCGGCTTTTTCTTCGGATACTAGAGTTAACGATGATGACCATGCTTGTGGTTGTGCATCTTGCATGGAAAGTGTCACCAAAATAATAGAGCATATACTGATTAATATTTGTTTGAAATAGCTAGGACGCATTCTATATTCCCTCCCATTGACAAGCTTCTACAGCATGTATATGTTTGCAATTCCAAAAATATTAGCTAAAATGTAATTATCGTTATGGAAAGGTGTGAAGACCTGTGACAGAAGAACAAAAGCCTGGTGAATTAAAGGTGAAAAAAAATTTGTCACTCAATTTGATTGGTGGCAAACGACATAGAGGTTTCGGTGCTGGCGCTATTGATTTGAGTGATATTGCTTGTATTATTATAGATAACGGTGAAGCGTATATTGATGTTGGTGCACTTCACGGGAAGAGTAAAATTGAAAAAGGTGTTCGGTTTTCTCCTGATAGATCGCTTACGCCTGATGGTCGTCAATGTTGGGTAGTGTGGGTTGCTGTCGAGCGTCATGAAGAGGGTTCTTTTTATGCTGGCGCTACTGCATGTGAAATGTGGATTGACTCACAAGCAATGCGCGGCTGGAAAATACTTGCTGATCATGTCAATAAACTTGACTATGCGATGAAGCGACGCGTTATACTAGATGAGCTTGCTGAGCAAGAAAAAGAAGCGCTGAAAAAATTATTAATGGAACATAATCCACAATGGTGGGAACGATCGACGGATGAATTGAAAGAAGGTTTATCATAAAGTTGTATCTGCATTATATATTAAATAAAATTGCATAATATATGGAAAAAAGTCCCTGCTTTATGAATCGTGTAGAGCAAGGGCTTTTTATATGTACCTTGAGATGTTATAACTGGAAGTGGTAATTATTGAAGTAAGGAGGAATAATCACATGAATAAGAAAGGTTCAATTGCTTTAATATTGTCTGTTATACCAGGTTTAGGTCATGTCTATGCAGGTCATGCTATTCGTTCTATTGTCTATTTATTTTTATTCGGAGGTTCGTTAGGTACAGCTATTTTAGTAGCAATTAGCGGTTTAGCTGATCAACTAGGCGGGCTTATATTTATTGGTGTCATCGTAGCATTGTTTGTTTGGGTTATTAATATGGTTGATATGATTATCGTCATTAGTGGCGATAAGTTTAAAGAAAAGAGCGCAGGTCATCAGTCATCAATGACACAGGCACAAGCAGAATATTCATTCACATCGACACATACGCAGCCATCCTACTCTGCTTCTAATTATAGTGAGCAGAAAGACGAAAAAAATGTCATCATCATGATGTCGATTATTCCAGGTCTAGGACATCTCCAATTAGGGCTGGTACAACGTGGAATGAGCATTCTGTCAACATTCGTTGGTCTATTTATACTGACAGTAACGTTAATGAATATACCAGGCTTGTCATTAGCGTGGTTGCTATTGTTCATACTCCCTGTCTTGTTTATTTTTTCTATTATGGATGTAGTAAGGCAGTTTACAGCAAAAGAACAAGGCAATTTGCCAAGCCAACATTCCATTTTCGTTGATTTGGATCGTTTTTTTACAGCTCATCAAAAGAGCAAGTCATTAGCTGTATTGCTTGCTATTATTCCGGGTGCCGGTCATATTTACATTGGCAAACAACGAAACGGGCTGCAGCTCATCACTATTTTTTTACTACAAGTCTTTTTGCTGTATCAATTTAATTTTAAATTTATTGCTTTTGTTTTACCATTACTTATTTTATTTTCTGTACTGGATATATTACAGTTCGCTACATATGGTTCTGACGAAGAGAAAGAGGAACGATCATTATTGGTGGAGACGACTGCTGCCAAGCGATGGATTGGTGTTGGTATCATTGGTATCGGTGTAGTAGTATTTCTAGACGGTACACTTAGCTTTTTACTTAAAGTAAAACCAGAATGGGTCATGAGATTTGCCAACTACAAATACTATATGTCAGATGTGATTGCTGTTGGTTTAGGAGCGTTTATTTTTATCGCTATCGGATTTCGGCTTTTATTTATTCGCAATGAGCGAAAATAAGGACAATGACAAAAAGCGTGAGAGAAAAGGAAGCAATCGTGTATTCCTTGTCAGCTCACGCTATTTGCTATTTTACGATATACATGTTAGAAGATTTTTAGTTACTCCACCAACGTCTGAAGTCTTCCCACCACGTTCGTTTTTGATCTTTGGTTTGTTGATCGGTCATATTACCATCGTCGTTCGTTTCTTGTAATCCATTAGTGGAGTGATGTTCACATATATCTGATTCAGCCGGTTCTGTCCCATTTAAAAAAAACTCTAGTTGTTTATGAGGGCAATTTTCAGTTGCTCTTTGCCCCGTTACAGTGTCGATATAGACTCCGGTAATTCCAGTTTCTGCTATAGGAAATACTTTTGGCGGAATGGCGGCTAGTGCTTGTTCTGTAAATGTTGCAAAAATAGGAGCTGCTCTTTGTGCTTCTGCTACCGTTAGTTTTCGATCTTTATCGTAACCAACCCAGACAGCGGTTGTCAGCTCTGGCGTATAGCCAACCATCCACGCATCGGTTGCAGTCGTACCGGTCTTTCCAGCTACGGGTCGTTTTATAGTAGATGCCACACGATGTCCAGTTCCACCTGGCTGGAAGACACTTTCCAGCAAATTAGTCATAACATAGGCTTCAGCGGGCGATATGACTTGCTCTGTTTGCCGTTTTGCTTCAAAAATAATATTGCCGTACCGATCTTCCACTCGTAATATAGCCATTGGTTTGTTATATTCACCTGCTGCTGCAAAAACGCCAAAAGCTGCTGCCATTTCCAGCGGGCTGACTGGATATGTACCAAGAGCAAGTGATGGCATAGGTTGTAGCGGGCTCTGTACACCGAGCTGTTGTGCTGTTGCGATTACTTCCTCTGCCCCCACGAGCATCAAAGCATGAACGGCATAGATGTTATCGGAACTGGCTATCGCTTTTCGCAAATTGATATTATCCATCACATATTTGTTGCCGTAATTACGCGGTTCATATGTTTTTCGATCATCGTCATATGTAAAAACGGTTGGTTCGCTTTTGAAATGTGTAGTCGGAGACATTGTTCTATTTTTTAAGGCTGCTAAGTAAACAAAAGGTTTGAAGGTAGAACCGGGCTGCCTAGTATCTGTTAATACTCGATTGAATTGATTGCTAGCGTAGTTACGACCACCGACCATTGCTTTAATATAACCATTACGTGGATCAATGGCAATGAGTGCAGCTTGTTGTTCGGATTGTTCTGGCATTTTTTGTTGAATGCTCTCTTCCGCCGCTGCTTGCATAGCCGAATCGAGCGTAGTGTGCACAATAATACCACCTTCATTAATTAGTTGCTCACTAATACCTAATTGTTCGGTAAGTATCGATTGTACGTAATCAGAGAAGTACTGGGCGTTGTTAGTCTGTGCTTGAGAATGTGCTGGAGCAAATTGCAACACTTCTTGATGTGCTTGATTAGCTTCCATTTCCGTAATTGTCCCTTGCTCTACCATTGCTTGGAGAATAGTGCGCTGTCTGTCTTTAGCAGCTTTCATATTATTGTAGGGAGAATAATATTTTGGTCCTTTCGGAATACCGGCTAATAAAGTACTTTCAGCTAAATTAAGTTGATCAGCTTTTTTACTAAAGTAGAATTGAGCAGCAGCTTCTATCCCATAAGAACCATGCCCATAATATATTTGATTCAAGTACATCGCCAAAATTTCGTCTTTGCTATATTTCATTTCGAGTTGTGTTGTATAGAACGCTTCTTTTAATTTCCGCTGCCATGTTTTTTCATGTGTTAAGTAAAGGTTGCGGGCGAGTTGTTGGGTTAACGTACTAGCCCCTTGTTTCGCAGACATATGCTGTACGTTTACGACTGCGGCTCGAGCGAGTCCTTTCATATCAAAGCCGAAATGATCGTAAAATCGTCGATCTTCAATTGCTAATGTAGCATGAATAACATAAGGGGAAATACTCGATAATGGTACGGAGTAACGAATTTCTCCTTGATGTAATGTGTCGATCACGTTGCCATGCATATCTACGATATGTGACGCTTGACGGATGGAAGCAGCTGGCAAAGCTTGTTTGCTTATATAGTAATAGAAACCTGCTATAATAATAGCTGTCATCAAGAAAGAGACAGTCGTTACTTTAAGCAAGCTGCGGTAGTGAATGATAAGTGGTATTTTACGCCACCAAGCTACTATTCTATCAGTAAATCGTTGTCTTTTTTTACGATTGAACCATTTGAAAATCATCGCTGTCAGCTCCCTTGTTGTGAGCATTCATCTCTTCACTAGTATGGAAAAAAATGCGAGTAACTATTCACTAATCGGGATGACAAATAATTATTTTTGTAATAGGCGAAATAGATGTTTTCATTTAACGAGTAAAATACTATAATACACTTTGAACTATCAACGGAAAGAAGGAATTAAAATGGAAATGTGGTATACAGAAAAACAAACAGATAGCTTCGGCATTACAGCTAAAATAACGAAAACATATGTTAATGAACAAACAGAATTCCAACAATTAGATATGATTGAAACGGAAGAATTTGGCACAATGCTTGTCCTAGATGGCATGGTTATGACAACAGTAAAGGATGAGTTTGTCTATCATGAAATGGTCGCTCATCCTGCTTTATTTACACATCCTAACCCAGAGAACGTATTAGTCGTTGGCGGTGGAGATGGTGGCGTTATTCGTGAAATTATGAAACATGACAAAGTGAAAACAGCAGTATTGGTAGATATCGACGGGAAAGTAATTGAGTATTCCAAAAAATATTTGCCATCTATCGCCTGTGAATTGGAAAATCCTCGTGTTGAAGTGATCGTTAACGATGGATTCATGCACATCCATGAGCATAAAAATACGTATGATGTCATTATGGTCGATTCAACCGAACCAGTAGGTCCTGCTGCTAACTTGTTTACACGTGGATTTTATCAAGGGATTTATGAAGCGTTGAAGGAAGATGGTATATTCGTGGCGCAAACGGACAACCCTTGGTTCAAAGCTGATTTGATCCAAAGCGTAAATCGTGATGTGAAAGAAGTGTTTCCAATCGTTCGTGTATATGGTGCTAACATACCAACCTATCCAAGTGGGCTATGGACATTTACCATGGGGAGCAAAAAGTATGATCCACTAGCAGTGAAAGAAGCGGATATCGCCGAAATCGATACGAAGTACTACAGCCCACGTTTGCATCAAGCTGCTTTCGTATTGCCTAAATTTGTAGAGGATTTGGTAAAGTAAATGAAGAAATTAGATCAGCAATATTCTGGTAATGTCTTTATACTCAGCTCTGAAAATTATGAGCAAGCAAAAGCAGTTATTTATGGTATGCCGATGGATTATACGGTAAGTTTTCGCCCAGGCTCACGTTTCGGCCCGCCACGTATTCGTGAAGTATCGATTGGGTTAGAAGAATATAGCCCGTATTTGGATCGTAGTTTGGAAGATGAAGATGTCTGTTATTTTGATGCTGGCGATTTACTGTTACCTTTTGGTAATGCGGCACGAAGTTTAGAAATTATTGGTGAATATGTAAAAGGATTGCTAGAAGATGACAAGATGCCAGTAGGGCTTGGCGGTGAGCATCTAGTGTCTTGGCCGGTTATTTCGGAAGTGTATAAAAAATATCCGGATTTGGCGATTATTCATTTTGATGCTCATGCAGACTTGCGTGATTCCTATGAAGGAGAACCATTGTCGCATTCTACACCGCTAAAAAAAGCTGCTCAGCTACTTGGTGGTAACAATATTTATCAGTTTGGTATTCGGTCTGGCTCTCGCGAAGAATGGCAATATGCTCGTGAGAACATTAATTTTTTCCCATTTGAAGTATTGGAGCCGCTGAAGCAAGTATTGCCAAGCTTGGCTGGACGTCCCGTATATTTAACTATCGATATTGATGTGTTAGATCCATCAGCAGCACCAGGCACAGGAACGGCAGAAGCGGGTGGTATCACTTCCAAAGAGTTGCTTGGTGCTATCCATGCGATTGCTCGATCTGAAGTGAATATCGTTGGTTGTGATGTGGTAGAAGTGGCACCAGCTTACGACCCAACAGAACAAACACAAATCGTTGCAGCGAAACTCATTCGTGAGATGCTATTAGGTTTTATTAAATAAATATGAAAAACTTGTTTGCCGCCAATGTGAGGACAGACAAGTTTTTTTGTTATGGCAGCTTATGTTATTGTAATTTTTGATAAATATAGATAATTATATTTTGAAATATAGATGTGAGCCCTATATAGTAGTAGAAGAAATATAAATGTAGGAGTCGAAATTATGACGAAGGAAAGTGAAGCAGTTATCGTCACACTGGTTAGTCAGCATGATGGACAATCGACGACATTTCAGTATAAAGGGCAACTATATAACAAACAACGAGCTGTTTATATACGCTATACTGAACAAGAATATGAACAAGGGCAAGAAGAAATTCGGACGCTTATTCGCTATAAACAGGGAGAACTGTCTATCGTTCGCCGAGGTGCGATTCATTCTGAGCAGTTGTTTATCCCAAATATACAAAGTGCGGGTGTTTACCGAGCACAAGCAATAACGATGCAAATCAAGACGAAAACATATAGTCTTGGTTTGGTGCAGGTTGCTCGTGAGCGGCAAGAAAAGCTGGAGCAGACGGACAAACAGATGTTAGAAAGGCCGGAGCTACCTTTTTCGCTAGAGTGGCACTATGATTTGTTAGTAAATGAGCAAGTTACAGGGAAATTTCATATGAAGCTTCATATACGAAAGGATGTTTAAAGCAGTGATCAAAATGAATGTGTTGGAACAGCAGCATGAGCAAGTGAAAAAAGCGATTGTACAAGCAGTATTAGCTGCCGAATTGGTGACAGAAGAACAATTACCGGAAATTGTTTTGGAAGTGCCAAGAGACAAAGCGCATGGTGATTTAGCAACGAATATTGCTATGCAATTAACAAAAATAGCAAAACGAAATCCTCGACAAATTGCAGAGCAACTGATTGAACATATAGACTATGCAGCAGCATCCATACAGTCTGCGGAAATAGCTGGACCGGGGTTTATTAATTTTCGCTTTGACAAAAGTTATTTGCACCCTATCATTAACCAAGTATTGGCAGCCGACAATGATTACGGACGTGTCGAGCTGGGAGCGGGAAAGAAAGTTCAATTGGAATTTGTAAGTGCCAATCCAACTGGTAGCTTACATTTGGGTCATGCTAGAGGAGCGGCAGTAGGAGATGCATTATGTAATGTATTGGACTTTGCTGGTTATGACGTTACTCGAGAGTACTACATTAATGATGCTGGCAAGCAAGTGGAAAATTTAGCGTTATCGTTAGAAGCCCGTTACATGCAACAGTTGGGGAAGACGGCTGAATTACCAGCGGATGGCTACCATGGAGAAGATATTATTCAATTTGCGGCCGAATTAGTGGAGCGTGAAGGGGATCGTTTATTATCACTTTCTTCTGAAGAACGTTTCACCTATTTACGTGAGTTTGGCTTGGAACGAGAGCTAGATAAAATTAAACGGGATTTGGCGCGGTTTCGCGTTCATTTTGATGTATGGTATAGTGAAACTTCGTTGTATGAGAGTGGAAAAGTAGAAGGTGGTCTACATGCACTTAAACAAACCGGTTATGTATATGAAGAAGAAGGAGCCGTTTGGTTAAATACGATGCCATTTGGTGACGACAAAAATCGGGTATTGGTGAAGAATGATGGTTCCTATACTTATTTGACACCGGATATTGCTTATCATCATGATAAATATACTCGGGGCTTTGATGAGTTGATTAACATTTGGGGTGCGGATCATCACGGCTATATTGCACGGGTAAAAGCGGCGATGGCAGCACTTGGTCATGATCCAACACAGTTAACGGTCCTTATTGCCCAGATGGTTAGTTTGTTTCAAAATGGTGAAAAAGTAAAAATGTCCAAACGAACAGGCAAAGCAGTTACGATGGAAGACCTAATGGATGAAGTAGGTGTGGACGCTATTCGTTATTTCTTTACGATGCGGGGAATAGATTCCCACTTAGACTTTGACATGGATTTAGCTATTTCGACATCCAATGAAAATCCTGTTTATTATGTGCAGTATGCTCACTCGCGGATATGTAGTATTTTTCGCCAAGCGTCGGAACAGCAAATAACGTTGGATGTACAGCAAGTCGATTATCGAAAGTTACAAACGGATACCGAATATGATTTGATGCATAAATTGGCAGAGTTCCCGACGGTAATAACAGAAGCGGCGCAAATGCATGCACCGCATCGATTGATCCGTTACGTATACGAGTTATCATCTCAATTCCATAGCTATTATCGTGCAGAGAGAGTTATTACGGAAGATGTCGATTTAACTATAGCCCGGTTAGCCTTGCTAAAAGCGATTAAAATTACGATTGCCAATGTATTGCGGTTGATTGGAGTTTCTGCGCCTGAGAAAATGTAATTGGTTATACTATTTATGACTAGATCGGGCGATCTGTAACATTCTTGTTATATCAAGCTCGCCAATGGCTCGTTGCGTTTTGTAGTTTTTTAGCGGTTGGATAGAACGCTTTACGATGGTTTTGATTTGTGATGGGGATAAATTAGGATAGAGAGCAAGCAACAAGGCGATGGCACCACTGACGTGTGAAGTTGCCATCGATGTACCGCTCATTTCATGATAACTATTTTGTGGCCAGAGTGATGTTATTTTGTCGCCAGGTGCAAAAATATCAATAGAATTGCTTCGATTACTGAACGGCGCCACTTTTCTTAGTTTCGATGTAGCCCCCACAGCAATCGTTTGTGTATAGCGTGCGGGATAATCGATTGTACTGCGCTTACCGTCATTACCAGAAGAAGCTACGATAATAATGCCGGATTGATAAGCAGCTGTGACAGCATCTAACAGAGCTTTGTTTCTTTTCTTCATACCAAAGCTCATATTGATGATATCCATGCGGTTTTGCACACACCATTCAATAGCTAATATAATATCAGAGACAAAAGCACTACCAAATTCATCAAATGCTTTGACAGGAGCGATAAGTGCACCAGGTGCAACACCTGTCATCCCATGATATTTATTACTTGCTGCTATAATGCCAGCGATGTGAGTGCCATGCCCATTGTCATCTACTGGTGGACGAAGCGGATATACTAAATTTACGCCATGAATTAGTGTGTGGCGTAAATCAGGATGATTGAAGTCAAC
Source organism: Paenibacillus yanchengensis (assembly GCF_042684845.1). Lineage (NCBI taxonomy): Bacteria > Bacillati > Bacillota > Bacilli > Caryophanales > Paenibacillaceae > Paenibacillus > Paenibacillus yanchengensis. The sequence continues at coordinate 153,188 of NZ_JBHUMH010000061.1, forward strand.
ACCGGTATCAACGACACCGATTTTAATTTGTTGCCCGATCGTTTTTTTCCATGCTTGCGGTGCTTTAACATGTTTTATTCCCCAGGAAAAAGCTTTTTCATTAGAACGTGTCGTGGCAGAAGGAGCAGCTGAACGAACTGCATTGGCATCGATTGTTACTGGATTATCTGTTTCTAATGTAATAAATGGAGAAAAAAGAGCTAAAGAAGTATAATCAGATAGGAAACAAGCTAGACTGTGAATAGAAGATAGTGGCTTTATATGGACATGCTCGTTAGGTAATTGTCGCTGCTCGGACCAAAGCTCCATAAATTTCAGGAAATGTTCTTGTTGGCGAAATCGGATAAATCGTGCTTGGCATGTGGAAGTTATTACCGATTCGGCCACCGCTTCCTGTAGTGAGTCAATAAATGCAGCGATATTCAATTATAATTTCCCTCCTTATTATGCAGTAGTGAAATATTGTATGAAGGGATGGAGAGCATCGTATACGCCACATGCCTTATTATTGCAAATTAGGCGGTCAGCCGTGTCAAACGCTTCAGTGGCACATACTATAGATGAAGAGTGATTATCTCCACTCTAAACCCGATTAACTAGGGTAGGTACTGAAAAGTCGGGTGGATACAGTCAAAAGCGAAGGAGCTATCCTTCGCTTTATCGTTGCAACATATGATGTCGTAATTTGTACATAAGTGGAGGGAAAATACAGACATATTAGGCGATGATAAAAGTTGCTATGCTCTGTTACTTGATTTTTTGTATGAAATAGGTTTTACTATACTTTGACTAATGATTAATCGGTTTACTATTTGATTTGCAAGAGAGGATGTGTCGATATGAGCGGCAGTACTATTTCGCTTAAACTTGATCCTGAGCGTATTAAAGAAATGCCTATGGTGGATTTAGCTTATGAGGTTTTGAAAACAGTCAATACACCTTACTATTATCGCGACCTGATGATGGAAATTGCTAAGATCCGCGGATTGTCTGAAGCAGGAATTAAACAATTTATTGCACAGGTTTATACGGAAATAAATATTGACGGTCGGTTTGCTTGTATTGGTAGCAACATGTGGGGATTGAAGCGCTGGTATCCAGTGGAACGTTCGGAAGATCCTGTTGGTAATGCGAAGCGTACAAGAATTATTAATGATGACGATGATATGGAAGACGAAGATATATTTGATGAAGATTTCACTGCACCAGATGGTTTTGATGAATTAGATGGTGAAGTGGAAGAAGAAGAGTATGAAGCAACTGATGAAGAAGCAGAAGATGAAGTGGACATCGAAGATGATATAGAGGAAGACATTGACGAAGAATTAGAAGACGATGAAGAGCTAGAAGATGAAGACGAAGACGAAGAGAACGATGATTATGAAGAAGATGAAGACAAAATTTAACGTTAAATTTTCGTTCGCTCTGTAACAGAAAAAGTGGTGTTACTTTTCCTTGACAGGCAGTAGAGAAGAAGAGTAAACTATTGCATGGGCTTTAGATTTTAATAGGAAATAACACACAACAATGTGATAAGAAAAGTGCCCCCGTAGTAAAAATGCGGGTGTCACTTTTTTTGTTTGGATATTTGGATATTTGAACATAGAATCAGACAACGACTATATCATGGAGGGTAATAGAACAGTGACCAAATATATATTTGTAACGGGCGGAGTAGTTTCTTCTCTAGGTAAAGGAATTGTAGCAGCTTCATTAGGGCGTTTATTGAAAAATAGAGGTTTGAAGGTGACAATTCAAAAGTTTGATCCATATTTGAATGTGGATCCGGGCACGATGAGCCCTTATCAGCACGGTGAAGTATTTGTAACGGATGATGGAGCAGAAACAGATTTAGATTTAGGTCACTATGAGCGGTTTGTAGATATTAATTTATCGAAAAGTAGCACAGTAACGACTGGAAAAGTTTATTCTCATGTGATTACAAAAGAGCGCCGTGGCGATTATTTGGGTGGTACTGTTCAAGTTATACCGCATATTACGAATGAAATAAAAGAAAGAGTATTTCGTGCGGGTAGAGAAGCTGGTTCCGATGTTGTTATAACAGAAATTGGTGGTACAGTTGGTGACATAGAGAGCTTACCTTTTTTGGAAGCTATTAGACAAATTAAAAGTGATATCGGTCGCGATAACGTGATGTATATCCATGTTACATTAATTCCATACCTTAAAGCAGCAGGTGAAGTGAAAACAAAGCCTACGCAGCATAGTGTAAAAGAATTGCGTTCTATTGGTATTCAACCGAATGTCATTGTTTGTCGAACAGAACATCCTCTTGCAGAAGATTTAAAGAAGAAAATAGGACTATTTTGTGATATCGATGAAAAAGCGGTAGTTGAATGTCGTGATGCAAGTACGTTATATGAAATACCATTGATGCTACGTGATGAAGGGTTGGACGAGCTAGCTGTCAATCATTTGAAGTTACTAGCAGGTCCTGCTGATATGACGGAGTGGGAAGCGATGGTAGAACGTGTAAAGACACCACATCGTACTATCGAAGTTGCTATCGTTGGTAAATATGTTGAATTGCATGATGCTTACTTGAGTATTGTGGAATCGTTGGGTCATGCTGGAATAGCTACAGATGCAGAAGTTTTGATTCGTTGGATTAATGCTGAACAATTGAACGAAGGTAATATAAAGGAACAATTGGATGGCATTCACGGTATCCTTGTGCCGGGCGGTTTTGGAGATCGTGGTATTGAAGGTAAAGTGTTAGCTGTACAGTATGCTCGCGAAAACAAAATTCCGTTTTTCGGTATTTGTTTAGGTATGCAAATGGCTGTTATTGAGTTTGCGCGTAATGTGGCGGGCTTAAAAGCTGCTAACAGTTCAGAAATTGATGCTAATACTAATTACCCTGTCATTGATCTATTGCCAGATCAAAAAGATATAGAACATTTGGGTGGCACGATGCGCCTTGGTCTATATCCGTGTAAAATAGCTGAAAACTCTATCGCAGAGCAGGAATATAATGATGAGCTAATTTATGAACGTCATCGTCATCGGTATGAATTTAATAATGCGTATCGTGAAAGATTAGAAGCGGCGGGATTGATTATATCAGGTGTTTCTCCAGATGGTAAATTAGTTGAAATTGTGGAACTAAAAGATCATCCGTGGTTTTTGGCGGTACAATTTCATCCAGAGTTCACTTCCAGACCTAATCGTCCACAGCCTTTATTTAAAGGTTTTGTGCAGGCAGCAATTACTCATTCTCTATAAAAGCAATTTATATTGTGAAAATTTTTGCCAAAAAAAATATTTTTTTAAGTTTGCAGCAGGTATTTATAGGAAGTAGAGCGAATACAATACCAGATAAATGAAGCCAATAATAAGGGACAATTTTGTGGAAAACTTGTTTGGCTAATTTGTAGGGGGTGTTGCAAGCTTTGGAAAAGAATAAAGTATTGATTGTTGACGATCAAAACGGCATTCGTGTGTTACTGGCCGAAGTTTTTAACAATGAGAATTATGAAACTTTTCAAGCAGCTAATGGAAAAGCAGCGCTAGAAATTGTGAAGCGAGATTCGCCTGACTTGGTTTTACTGGATATGAAAATTCCAGGTATGGATGGATTTGAAATTTTGAGCCATATTAAAGCGATAGACCCACAAATTAAAGTTATTATGATGACTGCTTATGGAGAGCTCGATTTGTTAGATAAAGCTATGAAAGCAGGAGCACTTTCTTCGTTTACTAAACCATTTGATATCGATGATTTACGTAAAGAGGTTAATCAGCAACTACGTGGAGATTTTTCAACTGAAAATAAATATGCAAAACAATCTTCCTAACCAAAATCCGGTAACTGATCAATAGATCAGCGCCGGATTTTTATTAATTCCCCAGTAATCCTACCTATTTCTACAATATATAACTCGTTCTATTGCTGTCCACAATTACGAAAAACAAGCTTTACTAAAACTGCCCCTAATATGGTATAATAACTCAGAATGACAAGTCGGAACGGGCTTGAGCTAGAATGTTAACTAATAGGAGGAATTTTTACTATGCCATTAGTATCGATGAATGATTTTTTACCAAGGGCTAAAGATAATAAATTTGCAGTAGGACAATTTAACATGAACAACTTGGAGTTTGCGCAAGCGACTGTTGAAGCGGCAATTGCTGAAAACTCTCCTTTTATCTACGGAGTTAGCGAAGGCGCGCTTCGTTATATGGGAATCGAATTTACAGTTGCAATGGCAAAAGCAGCAGCTGAAAAATCCGGTTTGCCGATAGCACTACATTTGGACCACGGAAGCAGCTTTGAAGTAGCAATGCAATGTATCCGTGCTGGTTTCAGCTCTGTTATGTTTGATGGTTCACATTATGGTTTAGAGGAAAACATCGCTCTTACTAAAGAAGTAGTTCGTGCTGCTCGTGCAATGGGTGTATCTGTTGAAGGAGAGCTTGGAACTATCGGTGGTGTAGAGGATGATCTTAGCGTAGACGAAGCAGATGCTACACTTGCTAACCCAGAAGAAGCCATTCGTTTCTATGAAGAAACGCAAGTAGACTGTGTAGCTATCGCAGTTGGTACAGCTCATGGTATGTACAAAGGTGAGCCGAAAATTCACTATGATATTATCGAAAAAGTAGCTAGTGCTATTCCTGTTCCAGTTGTATTACACGGTGGATCTGGCGTGCCAGACGAAGCTATTCGCAAAGCTATTCTAGCTGGCGTTGGTAAAATCAACGTAAATACAGAAAACCAAGTAGCTTGTACGAACGCTATCCGTGAAGTGCTTAATGCTAAAGCAGATGTTATTGATCCGCGTAAGTATATGACACCAGCACGAGATGCAATGGTACAAGTTATTCGTGAGAAAATGCGCTTGTTCGGTAGCAGCAACCAAGCGTAATTAATAAAGTAAAAAGACTAAACCGCCGCAGCTAGATCATAGTTTTGAACTACAGACTTTGGAAGGGCAGATTGTTTCTGCTCACTAGGTAGTCTGGTCAGGCTAAGGCGGTTTTTCTTTTAACTGAATGTACGGGAGGTTGCCACCGATATGGAGAAATTAATGATAAGAGGCGGGAAGCCACTTAACGGTGTTGTGCAAATAAGCGGTGCCAAAAATAGTGCAGTTGCATTAATTCCTGCAGCTATATTGTCAGATTCAGAAGTTATTCTGGATAATTTACCAAATATTAGTGATGTAGAAGTTTATAGTGAAATTTTAGAAGAGTTTGGAGCTACAGTCGTGCGGAAGCAAGATCAAATGCGAATTGATGCTTCTCAATTGCGATCTGTTGCTATGCCTAATGGAAAAGTGAAATTGTTGCGAGCTTCTTATTATTTGATGGGAGCATTACTTGGACGATTTGGAGAGGCTACTATTGGTATGCCTGGTGGATGTAATTTTGAACCACGACCAATCGACCAGCATATGAAAGGTTTTGAAGCGCTAGGAGCCGAAATAATTAATGACCATGGGTCTATAAAAATTATAGCAAAACAACTCGTTGGTGCAAAAATATATTTAGATGTAGCTAGTGTTGGTGCAACTATTAACATTATGTTGGCTGCTACTAGAGCAAAAGGTTCAACTATTATTGAAAATGCGGCGAAAGAGCCTGAAATTATAGATGTTGCTACGTTGCTTTGTGCAATGGGAGCAGTTATTAAAGGTGCAGGGACAGAAACAATTCGAATTGAAGGTGTACAGCATCTCCATGGATGTCGTCATTCTATTATTCCTGATAGAATTCAAGCCGGTACGTATATGATCGCTGCCGCAGCAACGCGTGGTGATGTTACTATTGATAACGTTATCCCGAAACATTTGGAAGCTATTACGGCAAAGCTAGAAGAAATGGGAGTCGAAGTTATCGAGCAAGATGAATCGATTAGAGTGATAGGGAAGAAACGATATGAACCTATCGATCTAAAGGCGCTTGTATATCCAGGGTTTGCTACTGATTTGCAATCTCCGATGACGACACTACTTACGCAAGCAGAAGGTGTTAGTATTCTTACTGACTACGTATACGGTACACGGTTTAAACATGTGCCGGAATTGTTACGCATGGGTGCGAATATTCGTATTGAAGGTCGATCGGCAATTATTGAAGGAAAAAAATTAAATGCTGCTAAAGTTCGAGCTACCGATTTGCGAGCTGGTGCTGCTTTAGTAATTGCGGCGTTAATTGCTGGCGATGATGTAACAGAAATTAGCGGTGTTGAATATATAGATCGTGGTTATGATGATTTGGAAAAAAATTTACGACGACTTGGCGCTAATGTATGGCGAGAACATATCGTTGACGAATTAGCAGAAACTTGTTAATTAAATACCTGCTTTTGTATACTAACAATAGATTAGTCATAAAGCATTCCTCATGTGAATATAGAATAGATACTAGAATAATTGGCTATGCTAGACATTTAAATAGTATAATGTTATTTTATAGCGTGAGCTAGAATAATTCTCCTATATATTGAAAATTTAACAAAGTAATTATTAAACTTAAAATAAAGTGGTGAGACTATGTCGGATCTTCAGATTGCTGATCTGGAAGAACTTAAACTGACAGACTTGTATAAACTTGCGAAACAATATCAAATTGCCTATTACGGTACACTAAAGAAAAAAGAGTTAATTTTTGCGATTTTACGTGCTCAAGCCGAAAAAAGTGGTCTAATGTTTATGGAAGGAGTGCTAGATGTACTCTCCGAAGGATTTGGCTTTTTGAGACCAATTAACTATTTGCCGAGTAAGGAAGATATTTATATATCTGCCTCACAAATACGGCGATTCGATCTTAGAAGTGGTGATTTGGTTTCAGGAAAATGTCGTCCTCCGAAAGAAAATGAACGTTATTTTGGATTGCTGCAAGTAAATGCGGTGAATGGTGAAAATCCTGAAACTGCCTCAGAACGTCTTCATTTCCCCGCCCTTACTCCGATTTATCCGGAGGAAAAGCTGGTATTAGAAACATCACAAAACAAACTTTCCACTCGTATTATGGATTTACTTGCACCAGTAGGATTAGGACAACGTGGATTAATTGTAGCTCCTCCCAAAGCAGGAAAAACACTATTATTGAAAGAAATTGCTAATAGTATTTCTCAAAACCATCCAGAAATAGAATTATTTGTTTTGTTAATTGATGAGCGTCCCGAAGAAGTAACTGATATGCAACGTTCCGTAAAAGGTGAAGTGGTTGCTTCCACATTTGATGAGTTGCCTGAAAATCATATAAAAGTAGCGGAATTAGTACTAGAGCGTGCATTACGATTAGTAGAGCACAAAAAAAATGTCGTTATATTAATGGATTCTATTACACGTTTGGCTAGAGCTTACAATTTGGTCATTCCTCCTTCCGGTCGTACATTGAGCGGTGGTATTGATCCGGCAGCATTTCATCGTCCAAAACGTTTCTTTGGTTCTGCGCGTAATGTAGAAGAGGGCGGAAGTTTAACTATCCTTGCTACTGCTTTAGTAGAAACCGGTTCAAGAATGGATGACATTATCTATGAAGAATTTAAAGGTACGGGTAATATGGAGCTTCACTTAGATAGAAAACTAGCGGAACGCCGTATATTCCCTGCTTTAGATATGCGTAGATCTGGTACTCGTCGTGAAGAAATGTTGTTAACGAAAGAAGAGTTGGATAAAGTGTGGGCGATTCGTCGTAGCTTAACAGAAACGCCGGAGTTTATAGATAACTTCTTGAAAAAAATTCGAGATACAGAAAATAATGAGCAGTTTTTAATGTCGCTAGATACTGCTGATGGAAAGCAAGATAAAGTATCTAGAAGTAACAGTACTACTACTTCGTCTGCCTCATCTGCACCTACTCGTCGTACCATTACTAGAACTACACATAGCTCGTAAGAAAGGTGAAAAAAATGAAGCTAGTTTATGCTGATGAACAGGGGAATGTGTTCGATCATCCTGCATATACAGCACTAGGTAGAAGTGGTGACAGTATTGTAGAATTGTTACCTGGGGAATTAATTCCTATGCCAGAAGGTGCTACACTCGTCAGTTTGCCGTTTACAAAACCAATCGGTATATCTGATCGAACGGAACAAATGGAGTCATTGCCAAATCAGTTGCAAGCTGTCGGAGCATTACTTCCTCAAGGCTACACTCGCCTGTACTTACCAGCATATGTAAAGACAGATTCGAATGAAAGACTTCCTCTCTTTGGTTACACTGCTGTCGTATGGAAAGATGATCAATTTTATGTAGCTGCTGAGCGCTGTGATGATCCGGAGCGATGGGACCCTCTAAACTGTGATCGAAATGAACTTGCAGTTCAAGTGGATAATATATTGCAAAAATATCCGGATAATAGACTATATAAACATTTGTCTCATTGCGCATTGGAATATGAATGCCTCACTTCTTCGAATACTTTCTTACAACGCTGGGAAGGTGCTGTACCAGTCTCGTATTCTTGCAATGCTGGCTGTTTTGGGTGTATATCAGAGCAACCAGATGATAGTGGATTTGTAGCTCCGCAAACACGGATGAATTTTAAACCAACGGCAGATGAAGTAACCGAAATTATGCTGGAGCATTTACGGACACCGGAGTCGATTATTAGTTTTGGACAAGGGTGTGAAGGAGAGCCGTCTACGCAAGTGAAAATTATTGTAGAGGCGATGCAAAGGGTAAGACAACAAACTTCATTAGGGTATATTAATATTAATACCAATGCTGGGCTGACAGATTTTATTCGTGCTATTGTAGATGCTGGACTTGATTTGATGCGTGTTAGTACGATTAGTGCGTTGGACGATCATTATAATGCCTATTATAAACCGCGTGGCTACACGCTCAAAAATGTAGAAAAGTCTTTGCGTTATGCTGCTGATCAAGGGGTATATACATCGATTAACTATCTTATTTTTCCGGGAGTAACAGATCGAGAAGAAGAAATAGAAGCGATGCTATCTTTTGCTAAACGCACGGATCTTAAACTTATTCAGATGAGAAACTTGAATATTGATCCTGAAAGTTATTTACAGCTTATTCCTAAGGCTCAAGGGGAAATATATAGTATGCAACAAATGCTACAAATATTTCGTTCGGAACTACCACATGTTAAAATTGGTTCTTTTACACATGTGCCTCCGACAAAGCGAAGTACAATTATTAATTAGCAGACAAATATTTGCGATTGCACTCAAGCGGATATACATGCTATAATCCGTCTATGTGTTATTTTAACTCTGGGCTCGCTAGTGGCTCAGGGCAGAAAGAGGTGAACGAGATGAAGCAAGGAATTCATCCAACATACCACGTAGTTCAGGCTACTTGCTCTTGCGGAAATGCATTCGAAACAGGTTCCATTAAACAGAACATTCGTGTAGAGGTTTGTTCCGCATGTCACCCATTCTATACGGGTAAGCAAAAATTCCTGGATGCAGGTGGACGTGTAGACCGTTTCAAAAAGAAATACGGTATCTAATACGTACATTATTGTATCGTTTTCAAAAACAAAAACCTTTTCCGACTACGGGTGTAGATTGGAGAAGGTTTTATTGTTTTTTTGTGGTTTAAGGAAAGGTTGCGCTTTGAATCAATATGTAATATACTTGTCTATGCCGTACTAGATGGGGAGGTAGCGGTGCCCTATAACTCGCAATCCGCTATAGCGAGGTTGAATTCCCGTTCTAGGTTATGTTGATGTAGGGTCTGGACGCTTGAAAACAGTGTTGAGAGTCGGGTCCTTCGCAATGAATGCTTGTGAATCTGGTCAGGTCCGGAAGGAAGCAGCCATAAGCAAGTTAATTTATGTGCCGAAGGAGCGCCTGATTTGAGCTGATTTTTGAGAATGTCGCTTGGATCACATTTATCGAAGACGGGTGTACGGTATTAACTTTATTTATAATAGCATGGCTACGTGATTGTTTTTGATCATTTTGTATTGAATATATCGTATTCGATGCCTGCAATAGTCGATCAGGACTGTTGTGGGCTTTTTGTATTTTTAGGGCAGACGTTTTGCTGGCATGTAACTTGTAGTATAATAAAACCTAGTTCGTATTATAAAATATAGAAGTATGTTCTTAGTCGCTATTCATGAAAGGATAGATACACGTGTCGCATATTGCATTATATCGTGCTTGGCGTCCACAGACGTTCCAAGATATGGTAGGTCAACAACATATTGTACAGACGTTGCAAAATGCTATTCGAGAGCAACGAGTATCACATGCATATTTGTTTAGCGGACCACGCGGTACTGGTAAGACAACTGCTGCTAAAGTTTTAGCTAAAGCGGTTAACTGCACACAAGGACCAGCTGGTAGTTTTGTGGAGCCTTGCAATCACTGCGCAGCTTGTGAAGGAATTACAAGTGGAACAATTATGGATGTTGTCGAGATCGATGCTGCCTCTAACCGCGGGATAGATGAAATTAGAGAAATACGTGATAAAGTACGCTATGCCCCATCGGAAGTACGTATGAAAGTGTACATTATTGATGAAGTGCATATGCTAACTACAGAAGCTTTTAATGCGTTATTAAAAACATTAGAAGAGCCACCAGGTCATGTTATTTTTATATTGGCTACAACAGAACCACATCGATTACCTGCAACTATCGTTTCAAGGTGCCAGCGATTCGACTTCCGACAAGTATCACTAGAAGAGCAAACAGCTCGACTTCTGCACATTTGTACGACAGAAGGAATTCAAGCTGAACCATCTGCGATTGCTTACATCGCCAGGCTTTCAGAAGGTGGAATGCGTGATGCAATCAGTTTGTTAGAGCAAACGGCTGCTTTCGCTGGAGGTAATATTACACTAGATATGGCGGTGGACGTTACAGGTGGTATAGCTGCGGAACAGTTTTATCAATTGGCGCAAGCGATACAGGAAAGAAATGCTGCAGTCGTGCTTACTTTAGTAGAAGGCTTGATGCAAGCTGGCAAAAGTGCAGACAAATGTATGGAAAATCTTGTTTATTATTTTCGGGATTTACTTGTTATTAAGCTCTCTACTATTCATCAAACAGCAACTACCTCTTCTGAACCATCGAATACAGTTATCAAATCAACTACGACGGTTACAGATCGCATCGTAGATGTAGAACAGTTTCAGCAAATGGCTAATGCATTTAGTAATGCGCAATTGTTTACGATGATTGATGTTTTGAATGCGTATCAGCTTGAATTAAAATATGCTACTTCACCACAAACGATGTTTGAAGTGGCTATGTTGAAATTGTGTACTTTGGATCAAACAGAAGCTAGTAATTATGATGGAGATAGTAAGCGAACATCGGCAACGGGTTCACACTCGCATAATAATGCGGAAGTCGGAACTGCGGAGATAACTATACTACGCAAACAATTGGCAGCATTAGAAGATAAAGTGAAGCAGTTAGAGCAAGCAAATGCTGGAACAAATTCATTGGCAACAGGAGTAGGAGCATCTAATAAGAAATCAACGATTGCTAATAATGTACGCGGTGGTTTTGGTGCTGGAGTAGCTTCCATAAGAACGAAAGTAAAACTCGATCCATATGTTGCCGTTCATAATCAAACAGAAACAGTAGATGCTCGCATGAAATGGAATGACTTGTTACAGCGTGTACGAGATGAAAAGGTAACATTGCATGCATGGTTGAAGGATGGAGAACTGGCAGCAGTAGCTGAAGGTGATTTAGTTGTTGCATTTAAAAACGACATCCACAGGGAAACGACAGAGAAGCCAGATCATCGAGTAATTATTGAACGAGTAGCCGAACAAGTGTTAAAAAAGCCTTTCCGTTTGGTAACTGTTATGCAAAGAGAGTGGCAAGCGGCTTTAGAGGCAGGAAATCACGCACCAGTTGACGAAGTATTTGAGTTAGAGCCAGAACCATTATCGAAAGAAACGATCAAAGAGCTATCGCCACAACAACCGGAATGGGTATCAGAAGCGGTAAAGTTGTTCGGTGAAGATTTGGTTGTCATAAAAGATGATGAATAATTTAATGAGGTGACTATAATGAATAATATGAATCAAATGATGAAACAAGTGAAGAAAATGCAAGAGCAAATGCTAAAGGCGCAAGAGGAGCTAGAACAAAAGACGGTTGAAGGATCAGCTGGTGGTGGCGTAGTTACAGTAGCTGCTAACGGTCATAAGAAAATAATTAGTATCGTTATTGATCCAGAAGCAGTTGATCCAGAAGATGTAGAAATGTTGCAGGACCTTGTGTTGACTGCTGTTAATGATGCACTTTCCAAAGTGGATGAAATAGCTAATCAAGATATGGGCAAGTTTACTGGCGGGATGAAAATACCAGGATTATTTTAATTTGGTGTGATGAGTGACGCAGTGCTGAGAGGAGCTGTACATTTTTGTATTATCCAGAACCGATAGCTAAGCTCATTGATTCTTTTACACGATTGCCCGGTATTGGACCGAAAACGGCAGCCCGTTTGGCTTTTCACGTATTACGAATGGAAGAAGACAACGTGATTGATTTTGCAAAAGCGCTTGTAAGTGTAAAACGGAATTTGTTTTATTGTTCTATATGTTGCAATATTACCGATACTGATCCATGCTCTATTTGTCAGGATAAATCCCGTAACGAAACCGTTATTTGTGTCGTGCAGGAGACGAAAGACTTGGTTGCTTTGGAGCGAATGAAAGAATTTAATGGTTACTATCATGTATTGCAGGGAGCAATTTCTCCGATGGAGGGAATTGGTCCAGATCAAATAAAAATAGCCGAGTTACTACGTCGTCTTGGTGACGATACAGTAAAGGAGCTTATCCTTGCTACTAATCCTAATATTGAGGGAGAAGCAACAGCGATGTATCTCTCTCGGTTAATTAAGCCATTTGGAATCCGTGTAACGAGAATTGCCCATGGTTTGCCTGTTGGAGGCGACTTGGAATATGCGGACGAAGTGACACTTTCGAAAGCGTTGGAAGGTCGAAGAGAACTAGATTGATACTAATCGTTAATAAAGAAAGTTAATAATGGATAGCAATTTTTCAAATAACCTGTTCATCGGATAAAGTCGGTTTATGACGACTGTCCGAATGGGCAGGTTATTTTTGTTTATTTTGCGTTCTACCCTAACACATTTAGTTCTAAAATGCACAGACAAGCTATAGAAATAATAGAGATTACATTTCGATTAGTTTGTGGAGGGGATTAATGATGGGTCAAGCGGAAAAAGAAATAACATACCATACTGTAGAACAATTGCGAGAAGATATTGATCAAGCGGTGCGAGAATGGGAAGCGGCAAGAAGAATGTTTCATTATGCACGTGGAGAAGAGGAAGTCGACTATGCGATCTATACGTTAATTTCATGTGAGAAAAGATATAGTATGCTATTGCGTAAAGCGAAGCAATTAAATTTGAATTGGCAACAAGCAGAACTAGATATTAAATATAGTAATTATAGTAATGGAGGTTTGGAACAATGAAACTTATTTGGACTATCTTATTAGTTGCTTCATTAGTAGCGCTATTATTTTTATGGATAAAGCATAAATTGTCTTGGTCTTGGTTTTGGAAACTTTCATTGCAAGTTGTTGTTGCAGCTGTAGCTATTTACATTATTAACGTATGGCAAGTCATTCCCCAAATTACAATTCCGATTAACCCAGTTACTATCGTTACCCTTGTTGTACTTGGTATTCCTGGAGCAATGCTATTAGCGGGCTTACAATTGTTTATTGTTTAATCTTTTATGTTGTAGGTAGTTGACGAATAAGAGCAGCTGTGATAAATTAAATGTCGGCCTATTAATGAGAGAAACTTTTAAAAAAGAATTTTAAAAAAAGACTTGCATTAATCTAGGCAGCTGTGATATATTATATAAGTCGCCGCTGAGACGCGGTGCACAACAAGAGAAACAACAACAAACAAAATGAAACAATGATTTGTTCTTTGAAAACTGAACAACGAGTGAAGTAATACAAAGCAAGTCAGCAAGAAATGAGCTACAAACTTTTATTGGAGAGTTTGATCCTGGCTCAG